>JAIRXP010000095.1 GCA_031268215.1 Bifidobacteriaceae bacterium
GCCAGCAGGTATTCGGCGGCAAAGCCAACTGTGCCCGCCCACAGCAGCGAGGCCAACGAACCAATAATGAAGGCCTCAGAAGCGAAGATGTCATCACGGATCTCAGAGAACCGACCCAAAGCCTTCAACGCGACAACCGCCGTTATCGCGCTCGGGAAACCGACCAGAACCGCACCTGTCACCGCAAGGCGCTCTAGTACCCCAATCCACAGGCCACCCCTCAACGGTGGGGCGACCGGCAAAGCCGGCTCGTCGCGGGACGCGGACGCATCACTGCCAGCCAGTTCCTCAGGCCGCACCACCCGAGACGACGTCTTCTTGCGGACATGTGCCAGGAGGGAACCAACCAGGGGCACACCCAGCCCGGCGGAGACTGCCAAGGAAACGGCCAGGACGGCCAAGTGGACCAACGTCGTCATGCCTGGATTGTCTCATCCAGCACTGACATCAAGCGGATGGATAAGCGCAGTGCTTGGCAGTCAAGGTGCCAATGGGCGGCCTTTAGGCGATCTCCAAGCGCTTGGGGACTTATGCCCAGGCGCCTGGCCGCTTGGCGCCCAGTCATGCCCGTCTGAGACATGAGATCGCACGCTTCCCACCCTTGACTCGACCGTTCCGCCCTCAGTGTCGCCAACAATTGCAAGGCGCTTTCGCAGTCTCGTGCCAGATCTGCTTGGGCTGATCGTACGGCCACTGGCGGCAGCACGCGCCGCCCGCCCTTGGCGGCTTCGACGGCTTGTCTGGCCAGTACGAACGCGGGGCCGCGGGCCTCGGGCGAGGACGCTGGAAGTGGTTCGTCAACCGGCCCCGCCCCAATCCCAACAGACCACTGGGCAACTCGCAGCGCCGCCAGCGCAGCCTTGACCGCCTCACCGGGATCACCAGTCACCCCTTGCAACTCATCGCCCTGGGTCCTGGCGAACGGCAGCACTAGCCCGCTGATCGCACGGTTCAGGACTCTGATCAACTCAGGAACGCGGTCGTAGTCATTTCTTGACCCGCGTTGATCAATGGTCATCACAAACATAAGATCAAGGGTAATTCCCTGATCTGATCAGATCAAGCCGTATGACCTGATTTTGCCCTTGCGCGGCAGCCCATCTGCCCCACGTGGACCTGAGGTTGGTCATTAGCAAGGGTGCATTTGCCCTGTTCAGACGGCACATTCACATAGTGGGCGATACTGGGATCGAACCAGTGACCTCTTCCGTGTGAAGGAAGCGCGCTCCCCCTGCGCCAATCGCCCGTATCAGGAGTCGCCGTCAAGCGGCAAGTGACGATGCTACCAGGTCCCAGTCAGGCAGCGGGCCGCCCCGGTGTCGTTTGCCATGCCCGATGCCGACGTCACGGTCACAGCCCCACACCAGTTTCCGCACTCGCGCCGACCGCACAGCCTGTCCGCCACCTGTCGGCCGAGCCCAAGTGGTGGGCCGCGAAGTGAAGGCGACCAGGCGGCATCGGCGGGACTGTCCCGTCACCGGAACTCGCCAGCCTACCTGCGGTTGGACCTTGCCCAGCCTTTTGGGGTAGTGTCATACCTCGCGTGTGGACAGCCCCAAAAGGGTAACCACACCACGCGGATGTGGCTCAGTTGGTAGAGCATCACCTTGCCAAGGTGAGGGTCGCGGGTTCGAATCCCGTCATCCGCTCGGAGCCACCTCCGGTGGAGTGGCCGAGAGGCGAGGCAGCGGCCTGCAAAGCCGCATACACGGGTTCGAATCCCGTCTCCACCTCACCCGCTGGGACGCGGGCCGTTGGCGCAGGGGTAGCGCGCTTCCTTGACACGGAAGAGGTCACTGGTTCAAATCCAGTACGGCCCACCAAGTGACTGCGCCGTCTGGCCAGTGCAAATAAGCTCTGACCAGCAGAATCACACAACCTGAAACAGTGCTGTAGCGTGCCAGAAAGGGCTCAAAGGCACGGCTGGATCGCACACAGATGGCACGCAGGAAGCGGGCGAAAGGATAGCCGGGTGGCCAGGACGCGGAGGCCGCGACCCGCAAGGAGCCCAATTCTGCCGCTCAGCACCGCGATGGCGGCATACTTGCGCTATGGACTACGACGAATTCGCATCCGGCGAAGAGCTTGACCAAAAGGCATCGAAATCATTCGCGACGGCCACCGGGCTTGTCTCCCTCGGAATGCGGTCCTACCGGGTTGACGGCCCCTGTCCCCGCTGTGGCCACCGCATGGCCCTCAACGGATCCCTCGACCTGCTAGTGCCGAGCGGACCGGGCAAATCCCGCAGGCCGGTGTTCGAAGCCCTCCAATCGAAGGACCAACCAGCGCCGGCCCCGGAACCCATGGAAGTCCCCCTGCGGTGCGCTTGTTCCCACAAGCATGAAGGCGCTCCCGGCACCGCTACCGGTTGCGGTGCCGAATTCATTATCACCATCCCACCCAGCCGCATTGAGGTAAGGCGATGACCGCACCGCCCAGTCATCCGCGCCCATTGACCAACCAGGAGAAAGCGGAACTCGACGCGCTCCAGAGCAAACTCAACGATGGCGTCTACAAGTCGCTGTCAGTGTGGCGGACCGGCTTCGCCGCCGTTCTGGTGCTGGCCTCCGGCGGGTTGACCATCTCAGCACTGGACCAAATGGACAAGACGGCACCAATCTGGCGTTGGCTGCTGGCCGGCCTGGTGGTCTTGGGGACAGTCCTCGGAATTGTCACCTTGATGATCGCCCTGCGCACGGAGGTCGGCACCACGCGAGGCGTGGTCCAACGAGAAACCATCTTCAAGCACGGCGGGGCACTAGCTTTTGAGACAGGCCTGGCGGATTCCGCCGCCCGCCGCATGCACCTTTCCCAACGCTGGGGGGCTGCTTCCCTCGTAACGCTGGTCACGGCCCTGGCGGTCCTGTGGCTCGCCCCGCCGTCCAGCCAGACGCCGAATCTGCTGGTGCAGCACGGCGCTAGCGCCACTTGCGGGAAGCTACTCTCTGCGGACGGCGGCACGGTCCGGCTCCAGGTTAGTGGCGCCCATGACCCAGTAGCCATCGCATTCGGGCAGATCAGCAACATGCGGATTGTTCAGGACTGCCCCGCGCCGTGACGGTCGCCGCGCCCAAAGCCTGACCGGCCGCAGGCGCAGGCGCAGGCGCAGGCGCAGGCGCAGGCGCAAACAAGCAGACCACAGTCCACTCCTTGGAACTGCCGGCCTGGGACCACATACGGGCTCACCACCCGCAGTAGGCTCAAGTGGTCCCTTCCGCCATAACTGCGACCCAGAAAGTACCTTGAAGTGTCACTGCCGGTCTGGTCAATGCTTCCGTTCGTGGCATTACTCGGATGCATCGCCGTCCTGCCTCTAATTCCGGCCACCGCTGGCCGTTGGGATCGCAACCGGTGGAAGCTGGTCGTTTCGATGGCACTCGGATTGCCCGTGGGCCTGTGGATATGGTTCGGAGTGGATCCGCATCTGGTCCAGCACTCAATGGCCGAATACGGCCAGTTCATTGTCTTATTGGCCGCCCTGTTCGTGGTCACGGGCGGCATCTTCGTGGCCGGCGATCTCAAGGCCACGCCGCGCAACAACACACTGCTGCTGGCCGCAGGCGCGGTCCTGGCCTCATTCGCGGGCACCACCGGTGCCGCCATGCTGCTGATCAGGCCGCTGCTGAACACCAACACGCACCGCCATCACAAGGGTCACACCATGGTGTTCGCCATTCTGATTGTGGCCAACTGCGGCGGGCTCTTGACGCCGCTGGGGGATCCGCCGCTGTACGTCGGATTGATGCGGGGTGTCCCCTTCACGTGGACGTTCACGTTGTTTGGCCCATGGCTGTTCATCAATGGCCTGCTGCTGTTCACCTACTACGCGCTGGACCGCCGCCATTACGCCCGCGAACCAACCGATGCCCTCCAGGCGGACGCCGCTGCGACCTCTCCCCTGTCGTTGCGCGGTTCGGTCAACATCCTTTGGCTAGCGGTGATTGTCGCTTCCGTGGCCTTCTTGGGTGATTGGCCGGCGGTCAAAGTCGCCGTCCAGGTCGCCGCAGCAGCGGCCTCCTTCTGGCTGACACCACGCCAGGTCCGCTTTGGCGACAACAATTTCACCTGGCGGCCGATCATTGAGGTGGCGGCCTTGTTCGCCGGCATCTTCTTGACCATGATCCCGGCGCTCCACATTCTGCGGGCCGAAGCCCACAACCTGCCGTTGAACGAGTACACGTTCTTCGGATTCACCGGCGCCCTTTCGGCTGTGTTGGACAACACGCCGACTTACTTGGCCTTCTTCGACATGGGCCAGGAACTGGCGATGGCCGGGACCGCGACAGTCGCCGGAGTGCCAGAACTCTTCTTGACGGCGATCTCCCTGGGCGCGGTAACCTGCGGCGCCCTCACTTATATAGGCAACGGCCCCAACTTTATGGTCAAGGCAATCGCCGAGGAAAGCGGCGTGGTCATGCCGTCATTCGGCCGCTACATAGTGTGGGCTGGCGTCTATTTGGTGCCCATCCTGGTGGCCCTGGTCTGCATTTTCATCAGCCCGCTTTGGCCCGTCAAGGCAGCCGGCGTACTCCTCGCCTTAGCGCTCCTGGCCCGTCCCATCTACTGGATAGTCACCACTCACCCGCCAGCCGGCGTTCCGGCCCCCAAAACCAATTAAGCGGCCGATGCCGTGCCCAGCGTTAACGGAACTTGTCCCGTCAGTCTTGGCACGGCATCGGGCGAAGGCTCCGCGTCAGGGTCGGGCTGGTATCCCTCGCCAAACGCCGCCCTGGGTGGTCACCGCTTTTCGATCGGCACGAAGTCGCGTTCCACCTCTCCGACGTAGACTTGGCGCGGCCGGCCAATCTTGTTGGTCGGATCGGCGGCCTGCTCACGCCAGTGCGCGATCCAGCCAGGCAGGCGTCCCAACGCGAACAGCACTGTGAACATGTCGACCGGGAAACCCATGGCCTGATAGATCAGGCCGGTATAGAAGTCAACATTCGGATAGAGCTTGCGTTCCTGGAAGTACGGATCGCTCAGGGCCGTCTCTTCCAGGGTCAGGGCGATGTCCAGCAACTGGTCATGACCAGTCTTGTGGCGCAGGATCGCGTCAGCGTGTTGTTTGACGATGGCCGCCCTGGGGTCGTAGTTCTTGTAGATGCGGTGTCCAAAGCCCATCAGCTTGGCTTCGCGGTTCTTGACTTTGGCCACGAACTTTGACACGTCACCGCCTTCGGCCTGGATTTCCGCCAGCATCTCCAGGACCGCCTGATTGGCGCCACCATGCAGCGGGCCAGACAACGCGTTCACCCCGGCCGCCACTGACACGTACATGTTCGCGCCGGAGGAGCCCACCAGCCGCACAGTTGACGTTGAACAGTTCTGTTCGTGGTCGGCGTGCAGAATCAGCAACACGTCGAGTGCCTTGGTGATCTCGTCGTCGAAGGGATACGGCCCGGTTGGCAGGCCGAAGGACATGCGGATGAAGTTCTCGACATAAGTCTCGGAATCATCCGGGTAGAGCATCGGCTGGCCGGTTGAATACTTGTAGCCATAGGCGGCTAGGGTCGGCACCGCCCCCATCAGCCGGTAGGTGGCGTCATCAAGGTCATCTGGGTCGACGGACGGGTTGGTGTACACAAACGTCGAGAGCATGTTGATGGACGCTGAGAGCAGCGGCATTGGGTGCGACCGCCGGGGCGAAGAGCGGAACATTTCTTTCAGGCGTTCATCGATCAAGTGGTGTTGAGCGACGTTCGAGCAGAAGGCATCCAGCTGGGTCTTGTTTGGTAGTTCGCCATACAGCACCAAGTACGCCACCTCCAGGAAGGTGGCGTTCGCCGCTAGCTGCTCAATCGGATAGCCCCGGTAGCGCAGGATCCCGGCCTCACCGTCAATGAAGGTGATGGCTGACTTGCAAGCCGCCGTTGAACCGAAGCCAATGTCGAAGGTGGTGTCGCCAGTCTGGGCTAGCAGTTTGCCGATGTCAAAGCCGTTGTTGCCGACGGTCGCGGGGACCAGCGGCAGCTCGACCTTCACATCGTCATGGGCAAAGATGGCATTCCCCATGGGTTGTCTCCTTTGATGGTCTAGAGGGGTATGTACAAAGGAGATTTTACCCTCTCTTTTGGGACCTAAGATCCTTCCCGTCAATCGCGGCGCGAGCCAGGCGCCGCCCCGTGTGGCTCCCGGCCCAGGTCAGCCCGCCGCCGGTAGCCACGGTAACGACCCTAACTACGCGTTTGAGTTACGCGATGCCGCCCAGAGCCGTG
The DNA here is from genome assembly GCA_031268215.1 of Bifidobacteriaceae bacterium. GTDB lineage: Bacteria > Actinomycetota > Actinomycetes > Actinomycetales > WQXJ01 > JAIRTF01. The sequence continues at coordinate 6,216 of JAIRXP010000095.1, forward strand.
ACGCACGGTCCGCTGCTGTCCAGCGGATTCTTCGATAGACTCCTCGCGCCGACGCACCGATGTGACCATGGCGTAGATCGAGTAGATGATCAGCCCGATGGCCGCGATCACGAGCACTAGGGGCTTGCCGAAGTCGTTGTACTGGAGGACATTGCCTATCCACGGCACGGTGTACGCGACCTTTGCGCGGACCTGCTTTTCCCGCACTGGCTCGTCCTGGGCCCCGTTCGCGTCGCCCTTGGTGATGAGGACCTTCTCGCCATCCGCGTTCTGACCCCATCCGATAGCCCGGTGGGTGATCAACATTGGGTCGTCCGCCTTTGGCATGAAAGTCACTATGTCCCCAACTTCGATGTCCTTGAACCCACCGATTGGGTAGACCACCACCACGTCTCCGGGGCTGATGCCCGGCTCCATGGAGCCGGTCAGGACGTTCAACGCCTTCCCGCCGTGCAGGGCCGGTATCACGGCCAGGATTATGGCCAGGCCCAGCAACGCCAGCACCGCAACGGTGGTCAGCCAAGATAATGCCCGCCGCCAGACCGCTTTACGCGGCCTGGCGGCGGGCTTGGTTTCGGTTGCCATTTCAGGTTCCGTTACTTGTTCCCGGTTTTCAGGCCAGACCAACCTGCTGGACTGCGACCGTGAAGTCACTCAAGTCGAGCTTGCTGTTGATCCGCTGTTGCCCGCTTAGAGTGTCCGGCAGTTTGGCGATGATCACCACGCTGTAGTTCGTGCCACCGGCCGCACCGTCCAGGGCGGCTGAGTTCAGCTTCACAGGAGTGCTCGCCGTAAAGGTCGTCAGGTCAATCTGGCTTCCCTGCATCGCAGCGCCCTTATAGACCGCCACTTTGACGTCCCAGTCCGCGTCTGTGACCGCACTGGCCACCGCCAGGGTCAGGTCGAACTTCATATTGTCGCCCTTGGCATCGATCACTACGGGCACGCTGATCTCCAGTTCGTCACCCGGCACCGCCAGGAACTCGTCCAGGTCAATCTTCTTCACATTGTCCTTGGACACAGCCTTGTCGGAACCCGTGGCCCTCAGGTCAAACGCCGTGACATCGCCGCCGGTAAGGTCGAGCGTGCCGTGATTGACGTCTTTCGCCGTACCGGTCGCGGAGTCGCTCCACATGGCGAAGGTCGAGCCCCCCAGGAGGAGCGCGATGCCAGCGGCTCCGGCCACCAGGCCCTTCAGCCGCCGAGAGCGCCGTTCGCGCTCAGTTTGCGGGGTAATTGTCATTCCATTTTCCTTTCGTTGAGCCCCTTATTGGGGCAGTGACTCCCCTTCACCGGTATTCAACCGACAATAGGTGAAGATTATTCCCGGTCAGTTTGGAGGACTGAGGAACACGACCTCGAACTCAAACTTCACAAGTGGTTCCTCTAAATGGCCGGGAAGACTGAAAGCATGCCACGAGTCCTCGGCCATGACCGGCACGCCATTAGCCGTGGCAGTAGCGGTTGCGGTATTGCTAAGCCGCTCAGGTGCGAATCTAGTGGCCAAACAAAAGACTTGAGAGTAGGACTTATCATGCCCAAACCGCGTCGGTATGGCTGGATCTGAAGTCATCTCTTGTTCCTGAGTGCTGCCCACCGCGCCGCTCTGGCCTGGCAGGCTCCCCCACGAGTCTTTTACCTGTTCAGGGGTACACTCCGCGGCCGAGCTGGTCCGGTACAGCACCAGTTCACGGCCATAAGCCGAGCCCGTCAGACTTGGCACCTGACCCGCGAACTTGAATCCCATTGTGCCGTCCGCGGTTCCTTCGAGCTGATAGGCCTTGGCCCAGAAGACCTCACCATTCCCCTTCGCCGTGAGGTCTTTTCGCGATTGGTAAGCGATAGCCTCCGCTTCAGTCGGGCCGAACTCCAAGGATAGAACCAGGTCCCCTTTCACGGTCCGGTCAATTTCCAGGGGCTGGTCATTCCAATCGACGACTGACAGTTTAACGTCAGCCGGCTTACTATGGATACCAGTCGCGCCAACGGAATACGAAGAGTACCATTTCGCCAACGCTGCTCCGCCGAATGAGAAGGCGCCAAAGACCAGGGCACAAGCCGCGGCCACCGCCGCCAGCCAAAGTTTCCTCATGTCTGGTCCACCTTCAACGTGTGACCGCCATATTCGACATCTGAGCTGCCATAGGGGTCGCAGGCCGGCATCTGGTACTTCAGGATGACCCTCAACGTGTCCGTACCCACCGGCACATCCACCTGAGAGCTGGCATTCAGGGAGGCCTCGCTGACCAGAGCCGCACCCTTCCCGTCCTCCACCGTCACCCGGCCGCCCGCGACGGCGACGGGAGTCACCGTCAGACGAACAGTTAGGTTGTCACCCTTCCAAACCAGCGGATAGGTGTAAACGACCTCCAGCTCCGTTCCTGAACCGCAAGGAGTACTCAGGTTCGCCAACGCGCCCAAGGCGAGCCCGGCGTCATCGGCCGTGCTGGCCGCCAACACCTTCTGTCCCTGGTCCGCGGTCAGCTCCCAGGTCTCGGTTGGTTCCTCCACCGTGAGGGCGCCGTGGACAACTGGTCCGGCCCCAAACGTGGCGCTGGACGCCCAGTTAGCGTAACCCCAGCCCGTTCCCATCAGAGCGCAGACCGCAAACAGCACAGTCAAGCCCACGGCCCACAATCTGTGCTTGCGCTCCGGAACCCGCCCGGTCGGGAGGGAGAATCTGGTGGTCACGCCAATGTCCAACGCACCGCGCGTCCGGCCTATTCCCGGCAGCCCACAATTCGGCTTGGATTTAACATAAGCGCAGGTGAGAACGGTGCGGCCGCATCCGTCACCACTCCGGCGGCATCGCCGCTAGCTGATCCGCAAGGCCGGCGAGGGGGGCTAAACCATCAGCCCGCTATTCACTGACCCAAGAGTTCCGCCACTTGGAACGCCATTTCAAGAGCCTGCTGATGATTCAGACGCGGATCGACCAGCGTCTCATAGCGCCTGCTCAGAGCCTCGTCATCAATGTCTTCGGAACCGCCCATGACCTCGGTGACATCATCGCCAGTCAGCTCGACGTGCAGTCCGCCGGGTACTTCTCCCTCATAACGGAGAACCTCAAAGAAGCCTTTGACTTCGTTGATTATGGTGTCGAAGCGCCGAGTCTTGACCCCGCTGGGCGTGGTGAAGGTGTTCCCGTGCATCGGGTCGCAGACCCAAAGCACTGGCTGGTTGGCTGCCCGCACCGCCCGGACCAGGCCCGGCAGAAGCACCCGCACAGCATCCGCTCCCATCCGGGTGATTAGCGTCAACCGGCCCGGTTCATGAAGGGGATTGAGCTTCTCGATCAGCCGCATAACATCAGTGACATGGGCCTTCGGGCCAACTTTGACGCCCAGGGGATTGCGGACATTGCTCAACAGTTCGGCATGGGCGCCCTCTGGCTTGCTGCTCCGGTCCCCAATCCACAAGAAGTGGGCCGAACAGTCGTAGGCGACCGCGCCTCCGGACCGCGAATCGGACCGCGTCAAGGCTCGCTCATAGTCCAGCAACAGGGCCTCATGCGAGGAGAAGAACTCGACCCTTTTTAGGGCATCGAAGTCCGCGCCACAAGCCTCCATGAACTTGATCGCCTTGTCTATCTGTGTCGCGACCGCGTTATAGCGCGAGTAAGCCGGATTCTCCCGAAATCCCTGGTTCCACTCGTGTACGTGCCGCAGGTCAGCGAACCCGCCCATCGTGAAAGCCCGGATCAAGTTCAGTGTGGAAGACGAATGGTCATACGCTTCGACCATCCGCCAGGGGTTGTTGCGCCGCGCCTTTTCCGTGAACTCGAACTCGTTGACAGCGTCTCCTCGATAGACCGGCAGAGTGACGCCATCGCGGGTTTCCGTTGACGCACTGCGGGGCTTGGCATACTGCCCGGCCATCCGGCCTATCTTCACCACCGGCAGTGACGCCCCATAAGTCAGCACTACCGCCATTTGGAGCACTGTCTGGATCTTGCTCCTTATCCGGTCAGCTTTCGCGTCCGCGAAGATCTCAGCGCAATCGCCCCCCTGGAGCACGAACGCCTTGCCCGCCTGCGCCTGCGCCAGACGCCTGGTCAGCACATCCGCCTCACCGGCGAACACCAGCGGCGGCTTGCTTTCCAGTTTCCGCACCGCAGCGTGGAGTTCGGCCGGATCTGGCCAATCTGGCTGCTGGGCCGCGGGAAAGTCCCGGTACGCATCCAATCTGTTCAAACCTGACGGGCGCGGCGCCGGGGTCACCGGCTTGTTTGAGTGCGCGTCGGGCTCCGCGCTGGTCTTCTGTTTCATAACGCTGGTAAGCCTACTACCGGGCTAGGGACCGGCACTAATGTGGTTGGCCAATCCCGTCCAACAGATCCTGGAACCAAGGCTTGTTCACGTCGAATGGCTTGCCGCCCTTGATGCGAGCGAACTCAATGGCTCGCAGAACGCCGCCGTTCTCCTCATCGTGGCCAATCACTCCAGAAACACCCTCGACCGCACAGTCAACCGCCAAGTCAGTCATTGAGCGGATCAACAGCAGATCACGCTGATTGGCCCTGGCGGAACGCGAAAAATAGCCTGACTTCTGGACCATTGTCTTCAGAGCGCCCATACGTTCAGCGAACTCACGGGCGTACCAGGTGCCGGGATTGATGGTGTCCAGTTTGACGTGTCCAAACGGGTCACGCGGAACGTCCTGACCCGAAACCTCCATCTCATGGACAATCGTCTCCACACCGGCACCCTCTGACAAGAAAATGTTGACGTTGCCTATCCGGTCCATGATCCCGCGCAGACGCTTCGATTCGCTGTCCAGGTCAAAGTCGATCTCTGGAACGTAGACGCCGTGGATGTCCCAACGTTCCTTGGTCAACCCCAGGGCCGGATTCCATTCTTGTTCGCCCAGCCAGCGGCGGTACTCCGTGGCGGAGGCCGCGGTCAGCCAGCCGCAATTGCGGCCCATGACCTCATGCACAATGAGCATCCGCGGATTGGAGCGATGCTCGCCAATGATGTTCTGGGCGTACAGAGAAGTCTGTTCCGCGGCGGTCCAAGCACCCAGGGATTGCTTGATGGGCACCACGTCGTTATCGATCGTCTTGGGTAGGCCCACCACAGTCAGGCCGTAGCCATGTTCACCCAGGTAGCCGGCCAAGTCAGCGGCCGTAGTGTTGGTGTCATCTCCACCAATGGTGTGGAGCACGTCAACGCCGTCCTCACGCAGGCGCTCGGCCGCAACCGCCAGCGGGTCTTGGCCGGCCTGAACCAGGCCACGGCGGACCAGATCCGCCGCATTGGTCAGCTTGACCCGCGAATTGCCAATCGGGCTGCCGCCGAAGCGCTGCAGAATCCCGGCCTTGGCGCGGGCTTCTTCATTGACCAAGTAGCTGTCCCCAGTCAGCAGCCCGTAGTAGCCGTACTGGTAGATCAGGATCTCCGTGCCCGGAGTCAGCTCGCTGTAGCGCTCAATCAGCCCTCCAACGGCCGCGGACAGGCAAGGAGCGAAACCGCCAGCGCTCAGAATGGCGACACGGTTGACAGACATTAGTTCTCCTACGAAATTGTGGCGTTCACTGCTGTTCCGGCCCGTCGGGGAGCGTACCCTCCGGCGCGGCCGGTGGCTCCAGGTCTTCCGGCCGGAGCCTGCCGCCAGGAGCGGCGTTCGGGGTTTCTGAATCTGGCGCCGGTGCGCCGGACGCGAGGCGTGCCCTCATGGTGGCCGCGTATACGTCCACGTACTCTTGCCCAGATAGCTTCATGATTTCAAACATGACCTGATCGGTGATTTCCCGCAACACGAACCGGTCCGAGGCCATGCCTTGATACTTCGACAAGTCGATTGGCTTGCCCACCACCACGCCAACCCGGATCCGTTTGGGCAGCCGCTTGCCGACCGGCTGGGCCAGGTTGGTGCCAATCATGGCAATCGGCACGACCGGCGCCCCGGTCTCCAGCGCCAGCCGCGCCACCCCGGTCTTGCCCCGGTAGAGGCGCCCGTCAGGCGAGCGCGTCCCTTCTGGGTAGATGCCAAACAGGTGGCGTTTCTCCAGGACTCTACGGCCTTGTTCCAGGGCAGAGACGGCGGCCTGCCCGCCGGCCCGGTCCACTGGGATCATGCCAACACCCCTCATAAAGCCGGCCGTCAAACGGCCTTTCAGGCCACGCCCGTTGAAATAGTCAGACTTCGCCAAGTAGAACACCCGGCGGGGAATTTCCACCGGAACGAACACCGAATCAAACACTGCCAGGTGATTTGACGCCAGGATGGCCCCGCCCTTGGTGGGGATGTTCTCAGCTCCCTTGATCCACGGCTGATAGATCAGCCGCACCAGCGGTCCAAGCACCACTTTAGTGAGCCAGTAGAACACGGCCGTCCCTTCTTGTCTAACAGTTTGCCCCCTCACTCTATTAGAGCCCGCGACCCAACCCCGCCCATGGCGCGCCCGGGCCCGTCTCATCAGGGCTTCACAATGGGCCCACCGTCGCCGCATGGGCCTGGTTCGCCCGAGTAGAGTTCAGGGCGTGAGCGGCGAGGGACGGGAACTTGGTGAACCAGGCGACTCAACGCCGGACTTCGATGCTCGCTGGCGGGAACTGGCCGCGGAGCTGGGGCAGTCATTACCGCCGGACCTCCAGGAATGGGCCGGCAGCCAAGATCCCGCTTCCCCACCGCAAGCCAGCGTTTCCGGCCACGTTGTCTGGGCTGGTGGCCTAGACGGTGAGGGCGGCACGGACCGTGCCACCGGTGCCGGTACCAGCGACAGCCCCAGTAATGACCCCAGTGAGGGCGCTGACGATGCCGCCGGTGACCGTACCAGCGACGGTCTCAGTCAGCACCCTGGCACCGGCCCTGCAGCCGTTTATGGTCCCCGCGACTGGAGTCCTCCACCGGACGCGGAGCACTTCGAGCCGCCGGATCCTCCACCTGTCCTGGCCGGCGACCCTTTGGTAGTGATGGGTTGGCTGGGTCTACTTGGCGGATTGGCCGTCATCTTCGTCTGGGCGGTTCTTGGCTCCGCGATCCCAGCCTGGCTATCCCGGGCCGGACTGGTCGCCATCGTGGCCGGCGCCGCGGTGCTGGTCTGGAAGATGCCACATCATCGCAGCCTCGATGACTCGGACGACGGCGCCCAGCCCTGACCGGCCCAGAGCCGGCCAGCGCCGCCACCGCTAGGCCCAGCGCAGCCCAACCCTGACCGTTAGCGCAGCGCCCGGTTGATCGCGGAAATGATCGCCTTCAGCGAGGCGGTCGTGATCGACGGATCGATCCCCACCCCCCAGAGTGTCTGACCCTCCACTTGGCATTCGACATAAGCCGCCGCGGAGGCGTCTCCGCCGCCCGACAACGCGTGCTCGGAATAATCCAAAACCGCCACATCAATCCCAAAATCGTTCATGGCACTGACGAACGCGTCAATCGGGCCGTTGCCGGTCGCGGAGAGCGTGACCCTCCCGGCGGCATCGCGCAACTCAGCCTGAATCGATTCAACCCCCGCGGGGGGCGCCGAATCCGTGCGAGTGGACAGCAACTCGAACCGTCCCCACTGCTCCAAACCTTGCGCCCCAGCCGAGGGCAGATACTCATCCTCGAAGGCCCGCCACAGGTCGTCAGCGGTCATCTCCAGTCCGGTGGCGTCCGTCTGCGTCTGAATGACACGCGAGAATTCGACCTGCAAGCGGCGCGGCAAATCAAGATGGCCCTCCGCTTTGATCAGGTAAGACACGCCGCCCTTGCCGGACTGCGAATTGACCCGGATGACGGCCTCATAGGTGCGTCCCACATCGCGCGGGTCAACCGGCAGGTACGGGATCTGCCAGGTCAACGAACGCTCATCGGCGCCCTCAACGGCGGCCTTGGCCTCGCGGGCCTCCAGCCCCTTCTTGATCGCGTCCTGATGCGACCCGGAGAAGGCGGTGTAAACCAGATCACCGCCATACGGCGTCCGAGGAGCCACTTCCATGCGAGTGCAGCGCTCCACCGTGCGGCGAATGTCGTCGATGTCGGAGAAGTCGATCATCGGGTCGATCCCCTGCGTGAACAGGTTCATGCCCAAGGTCACCAGATCCACGTTGCCGGTGCGCTCACCCTGACCAAACAGACAGCCCTCAACCCGGTCCGCGCCCGCCATGACCGCCAATTCCGCTGCCGCCACGGCGCTGCCACGGTCATTGTGGGGATGCACTGATACCGCGACCGAATCGCGGCGGGACAAGTTCCGGCTCATCCATTCGATCTGGTCAGCGTAGACATTCGGGGTGGCCCGCTCGACGGTGGCAGGCAGGTTCAGGATGATCTCCCGGTCCGGCGTTGGCTCCCACGCGTCCATCACCGCCTCACAGATTTCGAGCGCAAAATCCATCTCGGTGTCGATGAAGATTTCCGGGCTGTATTCGTAACCGAACACCACGTCCGGGGACAGATACTTGGCGGCGAAGTCCAACACGTCGCGGGTCCCGGCCACCGCTAGCTCGATGGTCTGGCGCTTGTCGTTGCGGAACACAATCTCCCGGAAGACTGGCGCGGTGGCGTTGTACAGATGCACCGTGGCCCGAGGCAAGCCAATCACCGACTGAACGGTCCGGTCGATCAGATCCGTTCGGGCTTGGGTCAGCACTGAGCAAGTCACGTCCTCAGGAACGGCATCATCCTCGATCAGCGACCGGACAAAGTCGAAATCCGTCTGGGAAGCGGACGGGAAACCAACCTCGATTTCCTTGTAGCCCATGGCCACCAGCAGGTCAAACATGGCCCGCTTGCGCGCCGGATCCATTGGTTCAATCAACGCCTGGTTGCCGTCCCGCAGGTCGGTGGACAGCCAGCGCGGAGCTTTGGCGATCCGCTTCGACGGCCAGGTACGGTCCGGCAAGTCAACAGCGGTGAACGGAACATACTTCTGGAATGGCATGCCTGAGGGCTTCTGGAGATTCATGTGTGCTTCTTTCGCGGCTTGATTTGGCTTTGGCTTCGCGCCAGGCCGGGCAGACTGACTCACCGCGGCAGGGAGCCGGCCTTTGTTAGGCCCTGTCGCGGCGGAGAAGCAGCAGGCGGCGGATTCGCATAGGTCCACTAGCGTAACCCGCCGTGCCTCGGTTCGCCAACCCTACGGGATCGGTCAACCACCTGAGTTCCTGCCCCAAGATGGTTGGACGATCCCGCCGGGCCGGTTAGCCCACTAGAGGTACCTTGAACCCGTGCGGTTGAGTGGAGCTTCGCCCACCTGGGGTCCCCGCAAGAGATCCGACCGTAGGGAAGAGATTCTGTGGGGCGCTCTAGAGGGTCAGGTCGAGGCCCGGACCGGCCAGGTGGGCCATGGGGTTGGCCGGGTCGGTCAAGTCAAGCGAAGCGGTCACCGCCTGGCCGCTTCCCGCCGTGCGGTAGACGAACCGGGTGTTGGTCAGCTCCAGCCTTTCGGTGGTGGCGCGGTCCAGCCACGGATTGGCTCGCCGCCAAGTGATCAGCCGGCGGTGGAGGTTATGCAGCCACCAGCCCCAAGGGGCCAGGCCGGCTGGTCCGGCGGGGTAGGGCGGCCGCACGGAGTCATCCCCGCCCAGCCGTGCTTCCTTCTTGCCGGTGAATCCCTGCTCGTCACCGTAATAGATGTGTGGTGTGCCGCCCAGGCTCATCAAGATAGCTAGTGCCGCTCCCGCTCCTCGCTGGCCTATCCGGCTGGCAATCCTGGAAACGTCATGGTTGCCAATGAACGTGACCGGCGAATACGTCGCCAGCAGGTCGTTGTGGCGTTCAACGCACCAGTCAAGCTCAAAGAAGTTGCGGTCCTTGATTGATGACCAGATCGCCTTCCACAGTTCGTACTGCGTGACTGAATCCATGGCCGAGCGAGCCACGAAGCTAGCTCCGTCACCATGCAACAGTTCGCCAAAGAAGTATGCCTCCGGAAAGCGTTTGCGCAGTCCCGGCAGGATGGCCGCCCAAAATTCGGGCCCGGTGGCGTAAGCGGCGTCTAGGCGCCAGCCGTCAACCCCCTGTTGCATCCAGTGCGCCATCACGCCTTGGACAAGGCCCATTACGGCTTGGTCCTCATGGTTGAGCCCCACCAACGATCCGTGACCCTCAAAGACCCGCGCCCGCTTTCCATCCCAGCGGAAGAAGCGCCGAGCAGTGGCCTGCTCTGGGCCCGGGGTCACGGCCGCCACGTGAAGCCGATGCCGGTCCCCCAGATGGTTGAATACCCCATCCAGGTAGACCCTCAGTCCGCGGGCATGAGCTTGGTCCAAGAAAGACTGAAACTCACTCTCATCGCCCAGGCGCCGGTCAATCCGGTAATGGTCCAGGGTGTCGTAACCATGGCTTTGGGATTCGAAGACCGGTCCCAGCGACAGAGCCTCGAATCCGAGCGCGGCCGCGTAATCCAGCCAGCCCGCCAGGTGGGCGAACGGCCTGGCCCCGCCGGGCGGACCGGCCTGGGGTGGAGCACCCGAGTTGGCGGTACCAGGCCGAATGGGCAGGCCGGCGAAACCAAGCGGGTAAATGTGCCAGGCGATCATTGTTTCTTGGGGCTCCTTTGAAAGGCCGGTCTTTGAGGTTAGCCCAGTCGGCGCCAAAGACCACGCATCGCGCCGGTCCCCGCGTGTCAGGTGAGATGTTCGCGGATGATTCGCGCGATTGAACGCGACTGCGAGGCGATCACGGTCGCTACGGCCTCGCTCTTGGGCAGACGGTGCGAATAGAACGCTGAATCGCCTTCCCAGAACCGCCGGCCAGTGAATGATTCCAGCCCCACCACCGAGCCGCGGTAGACCATCTTGGCACGTGCGGCGCGGAGCACATCCCGTAAGCCAACCACGTGGCGCTGGCGGTCCAGCCCCAGCATCAACGCACAGTAAGAGACGCAAGTATGGGCGGTGCGGGAGCGCACCCGCAGGCCCACGGAATTGGCCACCGCGTCCGGCAGGTTGTACAGACAGTTTTCGAGTTCTGGCCGCAGCGATTCCAGTCGCTTCGGGACCCGAGCCTGAACCTCTTTCGGCAGCGAGAAAAGGGCCAACGAGGAGCAGTGACCGCCTTCAACGGTGTAGCGGTCCCGCCCCTCTTCCACGAATGCCCCGTCCAACGGGGTTGACCAGCGGCGCCGGGCGAAGGAATAGGACTTGATCAAGCCTTCCTCAAGGATGATCACGGACAGATGACCGTGATGGCCGCCGGTCCCAAACCGGATCAGCCGCGAGATCACCGTGTCAGCGGCGGAGGACAAAAGGTAGACACCGTCGGGGATATTCACGCCTGCCGCCTAGACGTTGAAGCCGATGGCGCGGAGCTGTTCGCGGCCCTCAGGGGTGATCCGGTCCGGTCCCCAAGGCGGCGTCCACACCCAGTTGATCTGGGCATCTTCTACCAGTCCCTCCAGGGCAGCGGCCGCCTGCGATTCAATCAGGCCGGTCAGCGGGCAGGCCGCTGAGGTCAGGGTCATATCGATGATCGCCTGGCCCTTGGGGCTGATGGTAACGCCGTAAAGCAGACCCAGGTCCACCACGTTGATCCCTAATTCCGGGTCGATCACGTCCCGCAGAGCCTCCTCAACGTCCGCCGCGGTTGGCCAGGCCGGCGATCCGGGCCGCCCGTCCTCGACTACTGGAGCGGCGAGAACCTCCGGCGCCCGGGGGCCCTCGTCCGGCCCAGGCGCGCTGTCCGCACCGCCCGCTTCGCCGGCCCCGGCGGCGGCGCCAGACCCGTCGGCGGCGTTAGGCCGACCCATGGAGTCAGACCCGCTTACGCCTTCCGCGGTGCCAGACGCTTCCGGTGTACCGGCTGGGGTGTCTTGAGAGACCGGGCGTGGTGCCGGCGGAGGGGCGAAGTCGCTACTCGTGTAAGGCGATGGCGCCATTGGATCAAATCCCTTCCGGTATGTGGGCGGGGCTGGAGTCCCCCGCTGTCGCTTTGGCCGCCGCGTCCTTCAGGGCCATCCATCCCAAGAGCGCGCACTTGACTCGCATAGGGTAACGCGAAACGCCCTCCAAAGAGATGGCGTCTTCCAGGGAATCAGCGACCGCTTCGTCAATTCCCTTCCCGCGCGAATGCATCAACTGGTTGAAGTTGTCCATCAGCGCCGCCACTTCCTCCAGCGGCCTACCCTCAACCAAGTCCTTCATCATTGAGGCGGCCGCTTGGGAGATCGAACAGCCCTGTCCGTCCCAGGTGACTTCAGCCAAGACCAGCTCTCCCGGAACACCGTCCAGGCGCACCCTCAGCTGGATCCGGTCGCCACAGGTCGGGTTGACCTGGAAGGATTCGCCGTCGAAGGCACGGGCCAGATTCTTTCCGTGCGGGTGGCGGGCATGGTCCATGATCAGCTCTTGGTACATGGTGTCCAGCGAACTCATGAACCAACTCCAAAATAGCTCCGAACCTGGCCCAACGCTTCTATGAACTGGTCTACCTCAGCGGCGGTGTTATAAACCCCGAGCGAGGCCCGGGTCGAGGCTTGCACCCCCAAGGCCCGGTGAACTGGTTGGGCACAATGATGGCCAACCCGCACCGCGATCCCTTGAGCGTCCAGGTATTGGCCCACATCATGGGCGTGGACGCCCTCCACGTCCACCGCCACGGTCCCCAGCCGGGCCTTGGCGTCCGTTGGGCCAAGGATCCGCACCGCGTCCAGTTCCGTTACCCCGTCAAGCAATCGCTGGGTCAACTCATGTTCATGGGCCGCCACGCGGTCCATGCCCAGGTGAGTCAAGTAATCCACAGCCGCCGCCCAGCCAATGGCCTCCGCGACAGCTTGGGTGCCGGCTTCAAAACGGTTCGGCGGCGGCAGGAAGGTCGCTTCACGCATGGTCACGATTTCTACCATTGACCCACCGGTGAATCCCGGCGGCAACGCCTCCAACAATTCTGAACGGCCGTAAAGCGCCCCAACACCGTTCGGCCCCAGCATCTTGTGGGCGGAGAAGGCTGCGAAATCGACACCCAACCCAGGCAGATCGACTGGCAAATGCGGAACTGACTGAGCGGCATCGAGCACCGTCAGGGCCCCGGCCCGGCGCGCGGCGGCGACCACTTCGACCACGTCCGTAACCGCCCCGGTGACATTGGAAGCGTGCGTGAATGCCAGCACCCGCGTGCGGGAATTGATAACCGACGGCAGATCATCCAGGCGCAGGCGGCCGGATTCAGCCACCCGCAGCCAGACCAGCTCCGCGCCAGTCCGGGCCGCCAGTTCCTGCCAAGGCACCAAGTTGGAGTGATGCTCGGCTTGGGTAACGACTATCCGGTCGCCCGGCAAGATGGCGAACCGCCGGCCCAGGCCTTGGCCTCGACCGCCGGACGCAGCCCCCAACGAGGCCGTCAACAGGTTGATAGCCCCGGTGGTGCCAGAAGTGAAAACCAACTCCGCGGTATCCGCGCCGACGAAGCCGGCGATCTGGGCCCGGGCCTCCTCGAAAGCATCCGTGGCCTCACTGGCCAGACTGTGGGCGCCACGGTGAACCGAGGCATTGTGCTGGCTGGAGAAATCGCGCATGGTGTCCATGACCACCCGAGGACGTTGCGAGGTGGCGCCAGAGTCAAGATAGACCAGCTCATGGCCGGATTCGAGGCGGCGTCCGAGGATTGGGAAATCGCCCCGGATGGCCGTCAGTTCCCGGTCAGACAGCGCTGAGGAACCGGTCATATCCCTCTGCCTCCAGGCGTTCAGCCAGGTCCGGGCCGCCTTCTTCCGCCACCCGTCCGGCCACGAAAACATGCACAAAGTCCGGCTTGATGTAATTGAGGATCCGGGTGTAGTGCGTGATGAGCATGATTCCGGTGCCGGTGGTGGCCTTGGCCCGGTTGACGCCGTCAGAGACCACTCGCAAGGCATCCACGTCCAGACCGGAATCGGTCTCATCGAGGATGGCGATCTTCGGTTTCAGAAGCTCCATCTGCAAGATCTCATGACGTTTCTTCTCCCCGCCGGAGAAGCCCTCATTGACGGATCGTTCAGAGAACTCGCGGTCAAAGCGCAGCGAGTCCATGGCCGTGCCTACCTCTTTGATCCACGCCCGTAACGGCGGCGCCTGCCCGGCCACAGCCGTCTTAGCGGTGCGTAGGAAGTTGGCGACGGTCACTCCTGGCACCTCAACCGGGTATTGCATGGCCAGGAACAGGCCAGCCCGCGCCCGCGCGTCCACGCTCATAGCCAGCACGTCTTCGCCGTCCAGGAGCACCGAGCCGCCAGTCACCCGGTACTTGGGGTGGCCGGCCAATGAGTAGGCCAGAGTCGATTTGCCGGAGCCGTTGGGCCCCATGATGGCGTGAGTCTGGCCGGAGCCGATCTCCAGGTCAACTCCGTTGAGGATTGGTTTCTCACCTTCCGGAGTGTCAACGCTGACATGCAGGCCGCGGATTTCAAGAGTCGTCATCTAGGTGTTTTCTCCAATCTGGATTACTACCTGGCCGTCCTCAATCGCTACTGGATAGGTTGGCACGGGTTGGTTGGCGGGCAGGTTTTCTGGTTCGCCGGTCTCCAGAGAGAACCGCGAGCCGTGCCCCCAACACTCCAGGGTGCAGCCATCGAATTCCCCTTCCGACAGCAGGACCGGCCCGTGCGAACAGACGTCGCCGATGGCGTACCAGGCTCCGTCTTCGGTATGGGCCACCACGATCGCGGTGGTGCCGGGTGGGCCCTGTTCAAGGGATTCGCCAATCACTTCCGGGTCAGGGCCCAGTTTGACTTGAACGGCCTTGACTTCACCGGGGGCGATCTCTCCAGCCTCGGCGATGGTGAGGGATGTCATGAGTGTGTGTTCCTTCGCTGGTCCAATTTGGCGTCAACCGCCACTTTCAGGGCATCTTCTACCTCGCCGCAACCGATCTGGCCGATCAATTCGGCGAAGAATGCATGGACCACCATAGAACGGGCCAGCTCCTCAGGTATCCCCCGCGACTGGAGGTAGAAGAGTTGTTCCTCGTCGAAGCGCCCGGTGGCGCTGGCGTGGCCCGCACCTTGGATGCGGCCGGTTTCGATCTCCAAGTTGGGCACCGAATCCGCGTGGGCGCCCTTGGCCAGCACCAGATTGCGGTTCAGCTCATAGGTGTCGGTGCCTTCCGCCTGGGACCTGATCAGGACATCCCCAATCCAAACCGAATGGGCCGCTGGGCCCAGCAGCGCACCCTTGTAGGCCACTCGCGACCGGCAGTTCGGCGCCGCATGGTCAATGAACAACTGGGCCTCGTGGTGCTGGCCCGAGTCCGTCACGTTGATGCCCAACGCGTCCAGCGAGGCGCCCTCGCGGGCCAGTTCAATGTGGGGTGTTACTCGCACCAAATCCCCGCCCAGGGCGACGGTGACGTGTTTGAGGTGGGCGTCACGGCCCAGCCGGATCCGGTGTGAAGCGGCATGCACGGAACCTTCAGCCCAGTCATGCACTGCGATCACAGTGAGATCGGCTCCCTCTTCGAGGATGATTTCGACGCCCTGAGCAAGCCGCGCCAGGCCTGTGTGCTCAAGCAGGACAGTGCCCCTGGCCCCGGCGCCAGCCAGAATAGCCAGATGGGTCGCTGACGGGCGGGCGGGCTCAGATCCGTCGCCGCCAATCACTCGCACCACGGTCAGGGAGCCAGCGGCGGTCGCGTCCAGGGTCACCAAAGTGGCCGATTCACTGGCCGCCCAAGCCGCCGCCGCCACCCTGTCACCGGGCGCCGGCGCCAGCCCAATCCGGGGATGGTCCCGGCCGGCTGTTGTAACCCGGACACCAACTTCGCCGGGTTCGCCGTCGTCGAGTTCGGCTTCGCCACGCCCGGGCCGGTCCTTCCCCGCGCCAGTCCGCGCTAGACCGGCGGACGGGCCGGAACTGGCGCCCGCCTGGCTCTGGACCTGTATGACGGTCTCCGCCGCCAGATCCCCGGCCAAGAGGCCGGCCAGATCAGCCAACGGCGTGAAACGCCATTCTTCCTCCCGCCCAGTTGGGAACGGGAAATCCGCCAGCCTGAATGAAGCCAGCCGACTCCCGCGCGACTCGGTGCTGATACCCATCTAGCCAACCGACCCTTCCATCTGCAATTCGATCAGGCGGTTCAGTTCCAAGGCGTACTCCATGGGTAACTCACGGGCGATCGGCTCAACGAATCCCCGCACGATCATCGCCATCGCTTCCGCCTCCCCCAAGCCCCGCGACATCAGGTAGAACAACTGGTCCTCGGACACCTTGGAGACCGTCGCCTCGTGACCCATGGTGACATCGTCCTCACGCACGTCAACGTAGGGATAGGTGTCGGTGCGGGAAATGCCGTCTACCAGCAGCGCGTCACAAATGACGTTGGATTTGGCCCGTTCGGCGCCATCGTGAATCTCCACCAGGCCGCGGTAGGAAGTGCGCCCACCCCCACGGGAAATCGACTTCGAGACAATCGAACTTGACGTATCTGGTGCATCATGGACCATCTTGGCGCCGGTGTCCTGGTGCTGACCCTGCCCGGCGAAGGCGATGGACAAAGTCTCTCCCCGCGCATGGACCCCGGCCAGCACGCAAGCCGGATACTTCATTGACACCTTGGAACCTATGTTGCCGTCAACCCATTCCATAGTGCCGCCTTCTTCGACCCGGGTGCGCTTGGTGACCAGGTTGTAGACGTTGGTGGACCAGTTCTGGATGGTGGTGTAGCGGACCCTGGCGTTCTTGCGCACCAGGATCTCTACCACCGCCGAATGCAGGGAGTCCGTCTGGTAGATCGGCGCCGTACAACCCTCGACGTAATGCACCTGGGAGCCTTCATCCGCGATGATCAGGGTCCGTTCAAACTGGCCCATGTTTTCGGTGTTGATCCGGAAGTAGGCCTGTAGCGGAATCTGTACCTGGACCCCCGGCGGGACGTAAATGAATGAACCGCCGGACCAGACCGCCGTGTTCAGAGCGGCGAACTTGTTGTCCCCGGCCGGGACTATCACACCGAAGTACTCCCGAAACAGATCAGGGTACTGCCTCAGCCCGCTGTCCGTGTCCAGGAAAACGACCCCTTCGGCTTCCAGGTCTTCTCTGATTTGGTGGTACACCACTTCGGATTCGTACTGGGCGGCCACCCCGGCCACCAGGCGCTGTTTTTCCGCCTCCGGAATGCCCAAACGGTCATAGGTCCGTTTGATGTCATCCGGTAGCGCCTCCCAGCTAGTGGCGGGGCGGTCGACCGGCCGGACGTAGTACTTGATCGAGGCGAAGTCGATCCCGCTGAGGTCCGCTCCCCACAGCGGCATTGGCTTCTTCTCAAACAAACGTAGGGCCTTCAGGCGGTTTTCCAACATCCAGCCCGGCTCGTCTTTGATCCGTGAAATCTCCTCAACGACTTCCCTAGTCAGCCCTCTCTTGGCGGCCAAACCGGCGGCGTCCGAATCATGCCAGCCGTACTGATACTTCCCAATCGAGGCGATCACGTCAGCTTGGCTGAGCTGCCCGGTCCCAGGTGCGGGTGCGGGTGCGGTCATGAATCTCCTCCAACAAGGCCTGAGTCGGTGCCGGCCGGTTGGCTGGCACCACTGGTCCCGGCAGCGTCCGTAGCGCTACCGGTACCGCTGCCGCTATTGGCGCTGGCCACGCTGGTGGTGCCAGCGGCGTCCACGGCCGCCGGAACGGCCAGAGCCACCGGCACGCAGGTGGTACAAACGTGCTCCCCACCAGCCAAGGTAGCGAGCCGTTGGACATGGACGCCCAGAAGAGCGGAAATGGCTCGCGTTTCGGCCTCGCAGAACTCCGGGAAAGCCTGCGCCACCTGATGGACCGGGCAGTGCCCTTGGCAGAGCTGCAAGGTCAGTCCCTTAGGGCCCGGCCGCACGGTGGCGGCGTAGCCGTCCCGGTTCATCGCTTCCGCCAGGGCGTTAATCCGACTGGCCAGATCCGCACCAGCCTGGTCCACAATTTCCGCGTACCGCTCGCGCAAACGCTGGGCACGTTGGCCAGCGAAACCGCCGATGGCGTCGCGTCCAGCCGCCTGCCCCAGGAACTCAATCGCCTCAACCGCTAAAGAAGGGATTTCCTGGCGCAAGGCCTGATGGGCCGCCACGGTAGCGACAAAATACCGAGCCGGACGTCCCCGCCCGCGAGGACTTTCACCGGGCAGCGGCGCTTCGTGGTGCTCAATCAACCCGTCAGAGACAAGTTCACCAAGGTGACGGCGGATCCCGGCCGCCGCCAGGGACAGGCGACCCGCGATCGCGGCGGCGGAGATTGGTCCGTCTGTCACCACCAAACGTAAGATCTGCGCCCGAGTCGTGGCGTCGGCATCGGCGGAGTTGACTCCCGTGCCGCTGACCGGCCCACTGACCGGGTTGGCCGCCCGATTGACGGCTGAACTGTCCGCCACCAGCCGCCTCCTCACCTGCGTAATGCGCAACATCTGTGTATTCAAAAAGCCCACACCGATGCTAGCCGCATTTCGAGCGTTAGGCGAACCGTCCGTACCAGCCGGTCTCACGCCTTGGTCTGGCGCCGGTAGCCACCGCCGGCCAGCACAATGATAAGCGCAATCGCCAGGACCACTGCCTGCACTGAAGCCATCTCGCGCTGGGAGTCGCCCAAGATGGACAAAGTGAACATGACCAAGGCGGTAAAGCCCAACTGGACTGTCCCAATCAACGCGCTGGCGGCGCCGGAGGCCTCCCCATGACGCGACAAAGCCAACGCTGACGAGTTGGCGGGCACCATGCCATTCATAAACAACAACCCCGCGATCCCTCCGACCATCCCCCACAAGCCACCCCATCCCACGAAGCTGAAGAGCAAGCCGGCCACGGCGATCCCCAACTCCACAGGCAGTGCCACCAGCAGCAGATTCTTGGGGTTGAAACGGTACACCAAGGCGGCGTTGAGCTGAGCGCCGGCCACCAAGAAGGCCCCGCATAGAGCGAAGACCAAAGAAAACACCGCCGGCGATTGGCCGTACTCCACCCGGACTAAGAACGGTGATGAGATGACCCAAGCCATCATGGCGGACTGCGCCAAGCCCGGAATGAGCCCATAACCCATGAAGCGGGCGTCCCTCGCCAACCGCCCATAGGCGCGGAAGGCCGGGCCTAACCCGGTCGCGGCCCGCTTGACTTCTTCGGTGCGAGTATCCGGAACCTTGGCCCAGACGAACCCACCCAAGGCCATGCCCACCACCGCCAAGAAGACGAAGGCGTACCGCCAGGTACCCAGACCGGCCAACAAAGTACCAACCGTGGGCGCCAGCAACGGCGCTACCCCAATCACCAGCATGAGCTGAGACAGCAGCTTGGCGGCTTTAGACCCGGAACGCAGGTCGCGAATGATCGCCATCGCCACCACCCCAGCCGCCGCGTTGCCAATGCCTTGGAGAAACCGAAGCCCAATCAGCAAGGCGATTGAAGGCGTGAAGATGATCCCGATGGACGCCACCACATGTAAAGCCAAACCCACCAGGACCGGTTGCCGCCGGCCAAACCGGTCTGAGATTGGTCCAATCACCAGCTGGCCGGCCGCCCCGCCCAACATGGTCGCGGTGATGGTCGCCTGAACCCACTGACGCGAGGTAGTCAGGTCACTCATGACCTCCGGCAACGACGGCAAGTAAATGTCACCGGCCACAGCCCCCAAGGCCGTCATGGACCCCAGCAGAATGATCAATCCAGTCTGGGAGCGGGGCAGAACTGGCTGAAACACCCGCCTAGCTTAGTGGCCCGCTTCCCGCCAAGATTCGCCGCGGCCGATCAACACCGTCAACGGCACATCCAATTGGGCGGCAGCCGCCATCTCACGGCGCAACATGTCTGCAACAGTTTGGGAGTCCCCGGCAGCGGCTTCCACAATCAGTTCGTCATGGACCTGCAAAATGAGCCGCGACTTCAGATCCTCCTGGCGCAACGCGGCCTCAGCCTTGAGCATCGCTACCTTGATGATGTCCGCCGCGCTGCCCTGTATGGGCGCGTTGAGGGCCATCCGTTCAGCCATCTCCCGGCGCTGCCGGTTGGTGCTGCCCAAGTCCGGCAGATAGCGCCGGCGGCCCAAGATGGTCTGCGTGTAACCATCACGGCGAGCCTGCGCCACCACCCCATCAAGGTAGTCGCGGATGCCGCCAAAGCGGTCAAAATAGTCGTTCCGCAACGCCTCCGCCTCGCTCTGGCGAATCCCTAGCTGGCGGGACAGGCCATAGGCGCTCAATCCGTAGGCGAGCCCATAGCTCATCGCTTTGATACGGGACCGCTGCTCGGCCGTGACCTTATCAGGCGAGGTACCGAAAACCTGGGCAGCCACCGTGCGGTGCAAGTCCTCGCCTTCGTTGAAGGCCGCGATGAGCGCCTGGTCCCCGCTCAGATGGGCCATGATGCGCATCTCGATCTGCGAATAATCAGCCGAAATCAGTTCGGCGTAACCGGGACCAACCACGAAGCAGTGACGGATCTGCCGCCCAATCTGACTGCGTGCCGGGATGTTCTGCAAGTTCGGATCAGAACTGGACAACCGGCCCGTCGCGGCCACAACCTGACCGAAGGTGGTGTGAATACGAGCATCGTCCTGGACCGACCCCAGCAAGCTATCAACCATTTGGCGCAGCTTGATGGCGTCACGGTGGGCCAGCAGATGTTCCAAGAAGGGATGACTGGTCTCCTTGAATAGTTCCGCCAAAGACTCCGCGTCCGTCGAATAACCCGTCTTGGTCCGGCGGGTCTTGGGCATGGCCAAATCAGTGAAGAGCACCTCCTGGAGGGCTTTGGTGCTGGCCAGGTTGACGCGTTTACCGCCCAGCGCGGTAAACGCGTCATGTTCCGCCATTTCCACCCGCCCGGCCAGTTCCCGGCGCACATCATTCAGGCGAGCCAGGTCAACCGCCACGCCAGCCCGCTCCATCCGGGCCAAGACAACCGTCAACGGTTGCTCCAATTCCACCAGCAAACTGGTGCCCTGGCGATCCTCCAATTCCTTGGACAGCGGTTCAACCAGCCGAGCCGTCGCCACGGCGCGGGCGGCCCGTTCCAGCCCGGCCGGACCATCCCCCAGATCAAGAATGCCCTGGCCACCGCGCTCCTCTTCCGCCAAACGTTCACCCAAGAAGCGTTCAGTCAGCCCGGCCAGGTCATAGCCACGCTGATCCGGCCAGATCAGATAAGCCGCCAACTCAGTGTCAAAGACCACACCGTTCAGCTCAAAACCGCTGCCGTGCAACTCCTGAATCACGGTCTTGGCACCATGGACCGCCTTAGCGGCCAGGCTGTCTTTGAGCCAATCCGCCAAGGCCGACGCGTCGCGCGGATCGATCGACGAAGCGTCAATCGCGGTGGCCCTGCCATCGCCAAAGCCCACCATGATGCTCCAGGCCTCTCCGCCGCCCGGCGCTAGCCGGCCGCTAACCTCAAGCCCAGCCGTCTGGCCGCGGTATTCATCCAGGAACGCGGCCATGCCACCCACGCCAATGACCACCGGTTCGATCGATTCCAGCGTCGCCTTCAGCGGCTCGCGGGCGGAGTTGGCGCCCCAAACCCCAGAATCCAGCAGGCGCTCCTTGATGCGTCCGAACTGCAAGGACGTGAACAACAAGTCCAATTCCTGGCGGTTGACCGGGCCCAATTCCAGATCCTCTGGATCAGCCGCCACCCCAACATCACGCCTGAGTTCCCCCAACTGGCGGTTCAACCGAACCTGGTCTAGATGCTGCCGCAACGACTCACCCACCACACCGCCAATCTCCCCGGCCTGGCCAATGATCTGGTCCAGCGAGCCGTACTGATTGATCCACTTGGCGGCCGTCACCTTGCCGACCTTTGGCACCCCCGGCAGGTTGTCGGAATGCTCACCAACCAATGCCGCCAGATCCGGATACTGGGCCGGCGTAACCCCATAACGGGACTTGACCTCAGCGGGAGTGATCTCCGCCATTTCCGATTGTGAACCCCGGCCTTGCGGATAGAGAACCGTCACTGATTCGCTAACGAGCTGAAAGGTGTCACGGTCACCGGACATGACCAGAACCTCAAGACCTGCCCGGCTGGCCCTAGTCGCCAAAGTGGCCACTACGTCATCGGCCTCCACCTCCGGTTCGGTGAAGGAGCGGATCCCGATGGCAGCCAGCACCTCCTGGATCAACGGCACCTGGCCCTTAAATTCCTCCGGTGTCTCCGCCCGGCCACCCTTGTATTCGGGATAGATCTCGGTCCTGAACGAACGCCGCGAAGCGTCGAAGGCCGCCGCCACGTGGGTTGGCTGATGCTTCCGTAGCTGGGCGGCCAGCATGCTCACAAAGCCGTATACGGCCCCCACGGGTTCGCCAGTCGTAGTAGTGAAATCAGCGTCACGCAGGGCGTAGAAGGCGCGAAAAGCCAGCGAATGGCCGTCAATCAGCAGCAGCTTGGAGGTCATCGCACTAGGTTACGTGCCCTGCCACCATCCCGTGCGCCAACGCGACGCTAACTCCCAAACCGGCGCGACCCCATGCGCAACCCGGTGGGCGGCGCCGTGGGCGGCAGCGACATCCTCAGCCCGGGTGCCAGGCTCGCGTCCGCCAGGGCCGTCAATCTCGCTATGACCCTTCCATCTGGGCAAGTACCGCGTCCGCGACTTCCCGCATGGTCAGACGCCGATTCATGGATGTCTTCTGGATCCAGCGGAACGCCTCCGGTTCATCCAGTTCCATCTTCTCCATCAACAAGCCCTTGGCCCGCTCAACCCGCTTGCGGGTCTCCATCTGTTCCTCCATGTCCGCGACCTCAGACTCCAACGAATGGATGTCGTTGTAACGGGCCACGGCCAGTTCGATGGCTGGCAACAAATCAGCGGCAGTGAAGGGCTTCACGACAAACGCCATGACACCAACATCCCTAGCCCGTTCCACCAGCTCCTGCTGCGAAAACGCGGTCAGCATAACAACCGGGGCAATCCGGTCCTTCCCGATCTTCTCAGCGGCGGTCAGTCCGTCCATCACAGGCATCTTGATGTCCATGACCACTACGTCTGGCTTCAGCTCCTCGGCAAGTGTCACGGCTTCCTCGCCGTTGGCGGCTTCACCCACCACATCGAACCCGGCTTCACGCAGGATCTCAACGGCATCCAGCCGGATCAAAGCTTCGTCTTCGGCTACGACCACACGCCGCGCGGCGACGTCATTTGGCTTCTTCTCACTCACAGCATGTAGCCTAGTGTGCTGATGCGCCCTGGTGGCCCAACTGGTAGAGGCAGTCGGCTCAAACCCGGCACGGTGTGGGTTCGAATCCCACCCAGGGTACGCATCGCCTGGCACGCGCCGATCGTCGGCATTGGGGTCCTCTTTTCGGTTTCTGAGACTGGTGGTTGTTAGTTGACTGGTAGTTCGACCCGTTTAGACGGGTTGTCTGTGGGGTAGAAGACCACTGTTTCGGGCGTCCCTGTCGCGTCGATATCCCACTCAATGCCGTCAGCACCGGGCCTCGCGTGTTGCCAATCCGTTTCCTTGCCGTCGATGATCACGGAGCAACCGACCGGCAGGGTTAATCCCTCCTGACCTAGCATCATCACCGTGTCGAAGCCTTCGCCTTCGACCTTGACCACGATTCCGTTAGCCCCGTTCTGTTCAACAACGAAACTGGTAATGGTGAACTCACTGTCGTAAGCGCTGAAAGTGACCGGCAACTCTTCTTCGCCCTTCCGCTCCTCACCAGAACCTGAGCCAGGGTAGGTGGGGCCGGGCACCGGAGCGGTGGCTGGCTCACCCGCGGACGAGTCTGAGCCAGCGCTCAAAGTGACCAGTCCAACGATAGTCGTCGGCACGACCACGACGACCATCAAGGACGCGAGCACCGAAGCGACTACGGGCAGCGCCCGGCTCGCCGCCGAACTCTTGGTGAACGCGGCCACAGTGGCGAACAGCCCTACCGCCGCCACGGCCGCGGCCAACAGAGAGGCAGCAACGAACAGCCCCTCAGCTGAGGGGCGATGAGCCCAGTAAGCGAACGGCGCGCTAACCAGGAAACATGCCAAGCCCAAAGCCAAGCAGGCGATTGATCCAACCCTAAGGATCGCCTTGACTCGGCGTGGTTGGAACGCCGGTTCGGTCGGCACGGTCTTCCAAGCCTTCGCCAAGACCAGTCCGGTGATGGCCGGATTGACGGCCACGGCCAGTGAAGACAACACCAAGCCGGCACCCCCCAACGCCATTCGCTGCGCGGCCGGCGAGCCCGGAACCAACAGCCCTAAGAGCGAATCGGCCAGCCCAGCGAACAGGCTCAGCCCCGCGGACAACAAGATCACTACATAGCCGAGCCGCCGCGACCGCACCAGCATCAGATACCCGACAGCTCCGGCGGTGCCCAACAGCACACCGAAAATGTTGCCACTCCGCCCCGCATGCATCAGGTCTGGCCGTACCACGGTGAGCGCGCTGGACACGACCAAACCAAGAACGGTCGCGACGAAGCAGACAATGAACCAGGCCCTAGCCCAGGCGCCAGTGGTGATCTTCCGCGACTTGAACAGACAGAGCATCGCCACCAGCTTGACGGCCAACGCCAGACCCAACGCCGTCACAGCTAAATTGGCCGCCCTTGTCACTACCGTCTCGGGTGAGCCCGGCATGATCGGTCGCAGTACCGACATCTCCACCAGGCTCATCACCAAACACGCACCGCCAGCGAACAATGCCGCCATGGTGGTCTGCTTGCGGGTACCGGAGCCGGAAGCCTTCACAGCCGCCCAACCGGCCGCCACCACCACCGCCGCCACCAGCGATGTCACCGCCAGTGAGGACAGCAGGTCCTCCAAGAGCCGGGCTTCCCCCAAGCTGTTGAGTGCTCCGCCGCTTAGCGATCTGAGCCGATACGCCGACGACGCCAGGTCGTCCAGGCCGCGGACCAGCACGCCACCCAGAGCCAACAGACAGGCAGTGACCTTCCAATAGGCGCCCGGCTTGCCAATCAGGTACGCGGCGACTGCCAGCACCCCAGCCAACAGCGCCGATGTGTAAGAAACGCCATTCCGCCAACCTTCAGCAGTAGCCGTGCTCAGCGACATGGTCGCCAGGGCGGCCCCGCCCAAGACAACCGCCCGCATGGGGTTCTCTGGCCAAGGCTGGCTTTCAACGGTCATCAGTTCACCGCCGCCCTAGCTGGGATTGTCCGAGGCCATTGACCGCGCCGTGGCAGTGATGGCCCGCAAGGCCCAATCGAAGTCTTTCGGCGAAAACACCGCGGCGGGAAACGAGTGGCTCAGCAGGACGTTGCCGTCGTCGAGTCCCCTGAGAGCGCCGCAGATCCTGCTGTTGACTGCGATCACGGCCTGCGCTAGCTGCTTGGGCGTTAGCCGACCGATAGGCGAGGAGATCTCCACCCATTCGCCGGAGTCATCGTTGCCCTCCAGCCCGACGAACGCTAGCTGAATGTCTCCGCCGGGGAAGCTGACTATTAGCGATAACAGCGTCTCCGACGCTACGGTGGCCGAGTACTTGGACTCAACATGTTTGCGGATCTGTTTCCACGAAGCCATGGGTGTTCCTCCTGGTGGGATTTCTCAAGGGAGCGGCATCCGTACCCCTCCACCAGTAAATGAGCGGTAAGCCCCAAAAACTCTCCCAGCCGCCGCGCCCCAATGCACGGTGCCGAACCAGCAACAAGTTTCAGCGACCTCAAGTTCAGCTCGGTTTGACCTCCCCGTGCCCGATGCCGTTCTCCCGCTTCGGGACATTACCGCAGGTCAAAGCCCTGGCTCGGTTGGGCACCGTTGTGGGCGGAGCACTATCACGGGCAGGGCCCCGTACCTGCGCCCACCGCAATCACAGACCAGCTCAGCGCCTGTCATCTGGCGTGGGCGCCGGGTCGTCTACGCCCACCAACAACCAACAACACCCCAACCACGACCAAACCAAACCCCACAACACCCACCAACAACCCACCAACCACACCAGTCACCGGCAAACCACCCACACCAACCCCAACAGACCCACCAACCCCAACACCAGAACCCCC
>JAIRXP010000018.1 GCA_031268215.1 Bifidobacteriaceae bacterium
CAGACTAACACCAGAACTCCTGGTAGAAGGGTCTATTGTCATTCCCTGCCTACCAGGAGTTCCCCCTATCTAGCCCAAGACACGCCCCACCGCCACCAAGTTCTCAAACAGCCACTTAGGCATTCCAACAGTGTTTGTTTGCTGCGTTTCCGCTGGCGAGAGCCCTGCTCCCACCGCGTCAACACAGGCGGAGGGTGTCGTCCACCCCCCTCCTAGGGGCGGGCGGGATAGACCCGCACTTCGGATGAGCTAACGCCAATCGAAACTGGCACCACCGCTGAAATCATCTCGCCGGAGCTTTCACCGGCACCTTGGCCGCTAACCGTCAGCGCCAAGGCGCCGGGCGCCCCATTCCACTGGAACTCAATAGCGGCGGTGTTCTGATCTCCACCCATGTCTTCAAGGCTCAACTCCCGGGTCGTTTCGGCGGCTATTTCCACCGTTACCGATTGACCGGCGCGCCCGCGTCCGTCGATCACCGTCAACTCCAGGGCGGTCGCCTTGGCGGCGCCCGCCCCCAGAAGCACCGTCAAATCAGCCTCCGGCAAAGCCACGTAACCCTGGGCGGCGGCGGCGGCGGTTGAAGGCGTCCAGGCGAACTCTTCGGGCTGGTTCTCACCGCTGACCCGCAATGACAGCCCAGCGGCCACCACCGGCTGATCAGACTTGATGACAGCGAAGTAGATACCCGCTTCCAGGCCACCCAGGGACAGGTCGGTGACTACTCCCGGTTTGATTACCGCGTCTTCCAGACCCGGCAGAATGACCGGGCCCAGCGGGCCCCACAGCTCGACGTTCAAGTTGGCTGCCGCCTTCCCTGGAGCCAGCACCCGCAGGGCGGAGGTCCGCGCGTCATCAAAACTCGAAGCGGTCACATTCAGTCCCGGCACTATCAGTTCCTTGGCCGGCGCCAGACCGGGCACCGCCAATTCAACCCCGCCTTGAATGAGTCCCTCCAGGCGGGAATGCTGCAGAAAGACAGCCAGGTCACCGCCCGAAGCGGTGACCTGCACGGCCAGCCGCGACGCGCCGCCAATGAACCCTTCCAACAAGACCGCCCGTTGGGACTCTGGCGGCACGGTCAGCCCCGCCAGCCCAACGGCATCGACCGGTCCACTGCCATCCCAGAGCTTCAGATCCGCCCGCACGCTAGTCAGCCCCGCGTTAGTCAGCAGCAAACGGGACGACGACCCAGTTTCGGTCGAGCCCGCCACTATCCAGGCGCCCGAACCCTCCGGGATACAGGCGGCAGCGGCGACTCCACGTAGGTCGCCATCGGCCAAGTTCTGGTAGGTGGCGCCGGCAGCGGCCGGCGGCGCTTCCTCACCGGACGGATCAGCCAGCGCGCTCAAATGGACCGGGGCCTCACCGACCTCCTGCGAAACCACCGTCAGATTTTGACCCCGGCGGGGCAAATCGGTGGCCTCAGAACCGCCATCCAGCTCTTGGGAGCGGCCGCCATCCGGACCCGCCACCACCCCTCGCGTGATCGATTCGGCTGAACTAGGCCGAGGATCGTAACGAGGGTCATAGACCACCGCATCCTCGCCGTCGCCGGGCAGTTTCAGGCTGCCGGCGCAAACCACTTCCGAATCGCCTGGGGCCACCAGGATGACCTCCGGCCGGCCGGCAGCGCCCGGCGTTGATGGCCCCGACGGCCACTGGTGGTCTACCCAGATCAAGCCTCCGATTACTAAAGCCATCGCCAGACCCGCCGCCGTGGCGGCCATTCGCCTAAGCGCGTACATCAGCTCTCCTCCCTGGCGGCCGGCGCCCGGCGGATCGGCAAGGCCAGGAGCACGGCCAGGCCCAGGACCGCCACCTGGACTAAGGCGAACCCCCAAGACGGCGTATACCAAACGTGCAGTTTGCCTGACCAAGCGGGCAGTTCAAAGACCTGGCACCAGTCGCCGGATTCGCTGGGCGGCACAGGTTTGAGCCGTTCACCGTCCAAAGTGGCACGCCACCTGCCACTTGACTGTTCCGCCAGCACCAGTCTGCGGCCGTCGGATCCGGCCGCCAGATTGAGACGCAAATTAGTGCCTGGCCCGGAGTCAAGCGCGGTGACTTTCCCATCCGTGGTCGCGATGTGTAGCCGGGCGGCGGCGTCCACGGTCAGCCCACCCATGTCCCGGTCCAGTGGGGCCACCTGCCACACCACCGATCCTTGATCATCCTCACGCACCCGGCTCAGACCGCCGGTGGCATCCAGGGCCGCTGCCAGCGCTTGATCCTTGCCGCTGGCCAAAATAAAGCCAATGCCGTAGGTCGCCAACTTCGCTGAGGCATCGCCAGGATTACGCCCAGCGATCACCGCCAGCGCGTGGCCAATGGCCTGGTCCGCCTGGCCGGGGGCTACGATCCGCGCAGGCAGTCCCGCCAACCGCCGCGACCCGGCAACGCCCTGAGATTCTGAAATCTGGTGCCCGGTTCCCCGCACCAGGTCCCAGCGCAACGCCAGGTCTGGGCCGCTGCCAGTGTTGGACACCACCAAGGCATAGGTAGCACGCGGCCCGTCCGCTTCCGCCGCCACGATTGGCGGCATTGGGTCGCTGGCGGCCCGCCGCACATCGGAAAGAGTCAACCGGTGCCAGACGTCAAGGCCGGCGCCCGCCAATGGCCCAATCGCCAGCAACACCACGGCCGCGACCGCTCCGGCGAGCCGCAGTCTTTGGCGCCGCACGGGAGGTTCGCCGGACACGCCGGACATACCGGGCTCACCGGCCACCCCGGTCAATCCGGTCAGGCCTGTCAATCCGGTCACCGCCGCCATCAGCAATCCGCTGACTACCAAAGCGCACGCCCCGCCCGTCCAGGCCGGCACCGGCTGCAAACCATCGACCGCGACAGCCAACCGGTCCAGGCCCAGCAAGGTCACCGCTCCGGTCAGGGCTAAGAACCAGCCGAAACGGACCGCCTGGGCGACCGGGCCGGTCCGGAACAATGCCACCAACGCCGCCACGGCCAGCGCCCCGGTGAGGGCTGCCGCCACTACCGGGACCAGTCCCACCGGCACCAGTCCAGGCATGACAGGCTGCGCGGGCCAGCCCAACAATTGCAGCCATAGCGGCGCCGGCTGATAATCCATCAATGGCCCCGGATCCGCCAGCAAAGCCCGCCAGTGACCCCCGAACAGGGCGTCCCAGGCCAGGGGCAGGAACAGCGCCAAGGCCGGCAGCACCAACCAGATCAGTCTGGCCCGGCGGCCCGGCCCGGCCACAAACCAGGCGGCCGCAGCAGCCACCAGCCCCGGCACCAGTAAAGCCGGGCTGCCCGCCGCCGTGGCGGCGAAAGCCAAGCCGGCGAAGGACGCGGCCGCTAACGAACCATTGTGCTCAACGGTCGCGGAGGCGCGAACGGTACCCTCGGCATCGGCCACCGCCGGGCGAACGTCAAGACGGTTCACGCCAATGGCGCGGGCTACCCCAAGCATCGCCCAAGGCAAGGCGGCGTAAGACACCACCGCCCCCAGCCGCCCGTCGCTGACCGCCAGCCACAACGCGGGCGTGGCCAGGTAGAACAACCCAGCCCAGGCCCGCAGCCAAACTGATCGGGTGGCAGCACCGGCCGCGAACCAGGCACCCAAAGCGGCCAGCAACGGCGCCAACAGCAAAGCGAGCTTCACGGCTGTGGCGCCATCGCCAAAACAAAGCAACGTCATCAGGGCCAAGACGGCGTTAAACGGATCACCCGGCCCGGCCTCGCCCAAACCCTGAGTCAACCATCCACCGCTGGCCGAACGCAGCAAATCGGTGATCGAAGCGTCTTGCGCCCCCAACGCCCCACCGGTGATGAATCCGGGACCAATCAGGCGGTAGAGGGCTATGGCAGTCAGGGCCACGGCCATCAGCGCCACCGCCGCTACCATCGACCGCCGGTGCGACGCCAGTTCGCGGTGCTCCGCCATTTCGATTTCGGTGGGCGCCAAAGCCCGGCGCCTCAATTCGGATTGGGTGATGCGACGGTCGCGCCGGGCCTGGCGAGCCTCACCGGCACTGACCCGCAAAGAGGCCAGCCGGCGGCGGGGCAAACGCCGGGTGCGATGAGCTATGTACCGGGCTCGGGCCACAGTGTCGAACCTGGTGATGACCGCCACTGGTGCCCAGATCTCATCCACCGCTAGGCGGAAATCCTTGGCGGCGATCCGCCAGAAGAAGCGGCCAACCCCGGAAATCATTGCCGCCAGCACAATCGGGATCAATGCCCACAGCGACGCGTCAGCCAATTCGGCGAAGATTAGGGCCCGGCGGCGAGCGCCAAAAGACCGGTCGGTGGACGGTTCCGCCGGCCCAGCCTGCCCGCCACCCCGGTACTCCAAGCTGGCCAGATCCGCTAGCCCAGACAAGCGCTGACCCAGCCAGGCGGGTTGACGCCGCCCCCGGCGCGCCTCGTCATCCCGCCGTCCCCGTCGGGAGTCTATGACTATCTCCTCGCGGCGGTGCGCGGCCTCATGGCGTTCGCCTTGCCAAGACCGGTCGTTACCGCGCAGTCCCTTGAAGGTGGCCTGTTCGTGTTCAATGACGGCGCTCGGCTCAACCACTACTCGGTGCCCGGCCAGACGGGCCCGGCGGCAGAATTCGAGCCCGTCGCGGAATGGCCCCAGAGCGGCGGCGAAGCCACTCAAGGACTGCCAGACCTCACTGCGCACCAGCATCCCGGCGCTGCCAACCGCCAGCACATCCTCCAACGCGTCGTATTGGCCCTGGTCAAGCTCTCCGTCCTGGCCGTTGGGCACTCGCCGGCCAAACGGCGTGGTGGTGACGCCAACCTCCCCCAAGCGGGACGGATCCCTCGCCTGGACTTGTTTGGGACCAACCACCGCCACCGATGGCGCGACCTCAATGCACGCCATCTGGTTGGCCAGGCAATCCGGCTCCGGGTAACAATCGTCATGCAGCAACCAGGTCAGCGCCCCCGGGTCGCGGCCCACCAGTGCCGCTGTCACGGCCTGACCAAAGTTCTTGGCCCGGGCGGCGTGGACCACGGTCAAGATTTCGATGGGAACACCGCAGCTCACGGCCATCTCCCTGATCGCTGGGTCCGCCCGGGCGCCGGCGTCACAAATGATCACCGAACTGGGTTGGATGGTCTGCCCCGCCAGGGCGACCAACGCCTGGGGCAGATACTGGGAACGGCCGTGCGTCACCACAACGGCGACAACGCTTGGCAGGCTATACGCGGCTAGTGAGGCCGCCCGTGAAGATGCTGAGAAACTGTCCCTGAACTGGTAGGGCACTGTTACGAAGACCTGCGCTGTTTCAGGCGCCGCCGCTCGCGCTCCGAGTAGCCGCCCCAGATGCCGAATCGCTCGTCGTTGGCCAGGGCGTAGTCGAGGCATTCGGTCCGCACCTCACAGGCCTCGCAGATCCGTTTGGCTTCACGGGTCGAACCGCCTTTCTCCGGGAAGAACGCCTCTGGGTCGGTCTGCGGGCACAGGGCGCGCTGCTGCCAGCTCAGGGGGCCCGAATCCTCCCGGCCCCCGAACAGATCTGGCACGCTTGACCGTGGGTCAATCACGCCGGATTCAAGGGTGAGGGCTCCTTCGCCCAGTACATTCCACACGTGTCGTCTCCTCGTTGGCAGCGGAACATTCGAAAAACAAGTTGCACCAATGAAATTACAGCTTTGTCGTCTTGGCAAGTCCTATGGTCACAGATTCACAACAGCTTCATCTTTGGCCCAGCGCGGCAACGACTACTCTACCCTTGCCGCGCAGTGTGATTGGACCCTCGCTGGCCATCGCGAACAGCGATTGCCCACTTGACAGGTGCAGAGAGCCCAACTGGGTGAAGGCCGTGACCTGGCCCTCTAGCGCGAGCGCTATCCGTGGTCCGGTCAGCGGCAAATCTACTGACCCGGCCACCCGGACATCGGCCAACTGAAAGAACGGCACCGGCGGACGCAACAGCCGAATGGCTCCTTGGCGGGACACTGCGGGGCGGACCGGAGCACGAGCCGACCAGTCAATCGTGGTCAACACTCGCGCCGGATCAACGTACTTGGCGGTCAACCCGGCCCGCAAGACGTTATCCGAGGGCCCCAGCAGTTCCACCGCCAAGCCCCGCAGGTAGGAGTGCAGAGTGCCAGGGGCGATGTACAGGGCCTCCCCCGGCGCCAGCGAAACGTGGACCATCATCATGACCACGGGCAAGGCGCGGTCACCCGGGTATCGCCGAGCCAAGGCGACCGGCAGGGCGTAAGGACCAGGGTCATCGCCCGGAGCCGCCAGTTGCCGCCGGCAGGCGGCCGTGAACTCGATCACGCCTTCACTACTGGCCTGAGGCCCGGTCAGGGCGATTTCCAGGGCTCCACGCAGCCCGTCGCTGTCTGCTGGCGCCAGCGCCTGGACCAGTTCTTGGGCCAGGGCCGAATGGCTGGCCAGCGGTCGCAGTGAGGCTCGGATTTCTTCCGGCCGCCTGAACCCGGCCAGCACCTCGAAGGAAGCCAGCGCGTAGACCATCTCCGGTTTGGCGTGCGGGTCGCGGTAGCTCCTGCGTGGTGCGTTCAACGGGATGCCGGCCGCCTCCTCACGAGCGAATCCGGTCCGCGATTGCTCCGCTCCAGGATGGACTTGTAAAGACAGCGGATCCGCCACCCCCAGGACTTTCAGCAGAAACGGCAACTCCGTCAGCCCGGGGCCACACGAGGCCACAGGGTTACGTGAGATGACATCGCGAAGTGAGGCACCGGCATCGTCCTCACCCCGCGCTACCAGGGCGGATCCCGTCGGGTGCGCCCCCCACCAGACTTCCGCCACCGGGGTGCCGCTAGGCGCCCATCCGAAGAGGCGCGGGACTTGATCCACCGAACCCCAGGGATAATCGCGCACAACGTGCTCCAACCGCAACACGGTAGTCAAGAGTAGGCGATCCGCCGCCGGCGAGGACTTCCGCGCCAAGGGCGATAACCTGGAGCGGTGAATTCACCTTCGCAGCCTTCGGTTTTGTCCACGGCCGATGCCGCAGCGTTGGCTTCGCGTTACGGCCTACGCAAGCTAGGGGCTCGCCCTAGGCTCGTCCCGTACACGGTGTCGATTTGGCGGCGCCGCGACTTCACCTGGGAGTTGGCCCGGTCAGACGCCTACGGCAAGAACCAGGGTTCCTATCTGGGGCAGCTCTGGGGCGTGCTCAAACCGCTTCTTCAAGTGGGCATCTTCTACGTGGTCTTTGGGATCCTCATCAAGGAGGCCTCGCGTGGGGTGGCCGACTTCGTGTCGTATTTGGTGATCGGCACCTTCCTGTTCGAGTTCATGGCCTCCGGGCTCAACAACGGCGGGCGGGCCATCGCTTCGAAGGTCAAACTGGTCCGGGCGCTGGAGTTCCCCCGCGCAGTGCTGCCCATTTCGGTGACCTTGACGGAAATGATCATGATGTGGCCGGCCCTGGCCATCATGCTGGTGATAGTCATGGTCAGAGGGCACACGCCGACTTGGTCCTGGTTGCTGCTGGTGCCGGCGGTGATGCTCATTTACATGTTTGTCCTGGGCTGCGGATTCTTCTTAGCCCGGGTCGTTTCAGCCACGCCAGACTTAGGCAACCTGGTGCCGATCTTCACCCAGCTGGCCCGCTACGTGGCGGGAGTCTTCTTCTCTTTGGAGGTCCTGGCCGCGGGATTCGGCGTCCTGGGTCAGATCGCCATTCTGGAACCGTTCGCCCTGTACTTGCGCCTGGCCCGGTCAGCCATCTTGACTGAAGTCCCGGCGGGCTGGGCCGAATGGGGGCTAGGCCTGGCCTATTCGCTGGTGGCGTTGGCCGGTGGGTACGTGTTCTTCTGGCTGGCGGAGGCGCGCTATGGCCGGGATTGAGGAAATCGATTTCTCCCTGGATGAGGAGGCCTTCAGCGGCGTTGATCGCCCCGGGCGCCGGAGCGGGCAGGGCGAGCGCGCCGAGCGTGGCGAGCGTGGCGGTGGTGACGGCCAGGGAGCCCGCGGCGAGCCGGGAGCCGATCAACAAGGTGCCGGCTTGGGCGGTGGTTTGGGCGTGCCGACCATGGTGGTGGACCAGGTTCATGTCCGCTACCGCGTCTTTGGCGGCCGCAAGCTTGGCGCCCCGGCCGGAACCAAACCCTCCCTGTACCGGCGAATCTTTGACCGGGCCTCCAGATCAGTTGGTTCTGTCAGCGAAGTCCATGCCGTCCGCGGCGTCTCCTTTGTCGCCCATGAGGGCGAATCGATCGGGATAGTGGGCCGCAACGGGGCCGGCAAATCGACCCTGCTACGGGCGATCGCTGGGCTGATGCCGTATTCCGAAGGAGCCGTCTACGCTGCGGGCCAATGCGCCCTGCTGGGCGTCAACGCCGCTTTGCTGATGCCCCTAACAGGTGAACGCAACATCATGCTTGGGGGGCTGGCCCTTGGCCTGACTCGCACCGAAGTGCGCCAACGGTTCGATTCGATTGTCGAATTCGCTGGTATTGGCGAATTCGCCCGCCTGCCGATGAACGCCTACTCGTCCGGCATGGCTTCGCGCCTGCGCTTCGCCATCTCCACTTCCAAGGTGCCGGACATCCTGATGATTGACGAAGCCCTGTCCACCGGTGACGCCGAATTCCAGCGCCGCTCGCGGGACAAGATCCTTGAGGTCCAGGAGCAGGCCGGCACGGTTTTCCTGGTGTCACATTCGGCTAAGGCGATTGAGGCGATGTGCGAGCGTGCCCTGTGGCTCGACAAGGGTGAACTGGTGATGGACGGACCGGCCAGCGATGTGCTGGCGGCCTACCGGGCTGGTCAGCCGCCGGCGGGCTGCCCTGGCACGGCGGGTGGCGCCGGCTTGGCCGGCGACACGGACCTGACCGGCCGCCCGGATTCAGCTGACCCCCGAGGCGAGGGAGAAACCAATGGCTGACCTAGTAGTGGTGGGCGCTGGACCGTTCGGATTGACCGTGGCCCGAGTGGCGGCCGAAAGCGGCCGCCAGGTCGCGGTGGTGGAACGCCGGTCTCACATTGGCGGCAACGCCTATTCGTCGATTGACCCGGCCAGCGGGATTGAAATCCACAACTACGGCGCCCACCTGTTTCACACCTCCAACCAGCCGGTCTGGGAATTCCTCAGCCGCTTCACCGGCTGGACCAACTACACCCACCGGGTGTTCACGCGCCACAGTGGCGAGGTCTTCCCACTGCCCATCAATCTGGGCACCATCAACCAGTTCTTCCGCGCTGCTCTTGGCCCAGACGCCGCCCGCGACCTGATCGCCAGCCAAGCGGCGGCTGGTGCCGCTGGAGTCGTTGGCGCTGATGGAGCCGCAGGCCGCGAAGGAGATGGAGCGGAGACCAACCTGGAAACCAAGGCCATCTCGCTGATTGGCCAGCCGCTTTACGAGGCCTTCATCCGCGATTACACCGCCAAACAGTGGCAAACGCCCGTGGACCAGTTGCCTGCTTCGGTGATCAGCCGCCTGCCGGTGCGCTACAACTACGACTCCCGGTACTTCTCGGATCGCTACCAGGGCCTGCCTGTGGATGGCTACACGGCCTTGTGGGAGCGCCTGGCTGACCATCCCCGCATCGCCGTCACCACGGACATTGATTTCCTCGGACCAGGCGGGTCGTCTGGACCCGACGCGCCAGACGCGCCGGGCGGAAGCGATTCCATCGGGCCAGGCGAACCGGGTAGCCCAGGCGGACTGACCAAGGCAGACTGCGTTGGACAAGTACCGGTGGTCTTCACCGGGCCGATTGACCGCTACTTCGATTACGCCGCCGGCAGGCTCGGTTGGCGCACTCTGGACTTCGAATGGGAACACCCCGCCACCACGGACTT
Source organism: Bifidobacteriaceae bacterium (assembly GCA_031268215.1). Lineage (GTDB taxonomy): Bacteria > Actinomycetota > Actinomycetes > Actinomycetales > WQXJ01 > JAIRTF01. Next base: position 9,762 of record JAIRXP010000018.1, read on the forward strand.
CCAGGGCTGCCCGGTCATGAACTACGCCGACCTGGCGGACCCGTGGACTCGCATTATCGAGTTCCGCCATTTCCATCCCGAACGCGATTACCCAGCGGACCAGACCGTGATCGCTCGGGAATTCTCCCGCCCAGCCAGTGACGCCGACGAGCCCTATTACCCCATCAATACCCCGAGCGATCGCGAATGCCTTGAACGCTACCGCGAATTCGCCAGCGCCGAGCCGGCGGTCTGGTTCGGCGGCCGCCTGGGCCGCTACCAGTACCTCGACATGGACATGGCCGTGGCCGCAGCCCTCACCCTGACGGCCCGCCTCCCCTGAGTCGCAGTCACCTTGGCGATCCGGCTCACCGGCTCTCCCGGTCCCGATCCCCGGGCAGTTGCCCCCGCGAACAAGAACCCGCAAACCAGAATGCTGATAGCCCCGCCTTAGCAACGGTAGGCTTAACATCTGATTACCCGCGGAAAGGAATAGCGCATGATTCGGTTGACGATTGAAGCGCCTGGCAGGCGCGAAGCGTATGAAGGCGCCGACGCCCGCGAAGTCGGCGAGCAGATCATCTTCAAGTACGGGCCATCGCAGGTCCAGGTGCCCTGGGAAGACCGCATGGATAACGGCTGGGTGTTTCCCCGGTTCGTGATCACCGAAGAACTCCAAAGTTGGGCCGCTGTGGTTACCGGCACAACCCTTGATGCCGTCCGGATCGAGGACTTGTAGCCTCAAACCGCACCGCCTGGCCGCCCAAGCGCTGAAGCTCCGGCGGCAGGTCTGGTGACCGGTCTGGGGGGCGACCGGGGCTGGTCCTATCCGGCCCGGCACCGTTCAAGAGTTCTCCCTCCGGCCAGTCCCTTAGAGCCCCTCCGGACCCCTCCAAGTGCCAGTACAAATGCCCACCCGCTTTCCGCTGACAGCATAATCCGAAAGTTCCAAGATTCCCGGCGGGGGGACAGGCGGGGCCAGTTACCCGACCGCCAAGAGCCCTCAATCCGAATCTTTTCCAAAGGCTCCTTTCTGCCTTTGACCTGCGTCTTTGTCAGGCTCCCTACACCTGCCCAGCTTCGCGAGGCGGCCTGACCCGGCGCGTTTGGCCGTCCAGCCGCCGCCAGCGCAGCCCTGATTCGGCCGCAAAACGTCAGAAAACTGGGGAATCGACGCGGGAATACCGAGATTCCGAGCCGTGTTGACAATGACGCCAGCCCGGTGGCGGGCTAACCTGGCTGGCAAGGTAGGCCCCGCCGGGGCGGGCGGGGCCTACCGCTTAGGCCCTCTCAGAAAAGCGTTGCCGTTCCTAGTGATAGCGCATCGCGAGCGGCCTAAAGGGCGGCCCCGCCCGGGCAGGCGGGGCCGCCACCTTCTTCTCACACATTCTTCTCGGACCTGCCTCACCAACCACCCGGCCCGCCAGCCTAAACCGACTAACCCAAGCCAACTGTCCAGGCCAGCTGCCTCAGCGGCCAGCCTCAGCAGTCCCAGCTCCCCCGGGCCTTAGCATTCGGTCCATGCATATGATCCGCCAATCCGAGACCCCGACCCGCACCCCTAAACCGGTCCGGATAGCATTGGGGGTCATCATGGGAGTGCTGGTCGCCGCGACGGCGGCGGGCCTGGCGTGGCTGTGGCCAGACCGCGACACCTTGCCGGACCGGATCCCTTACTTGGACTCCAGCGCCAGTTGGGCTTACGGCACAGTGACCGAGGTCGACCTGGAGGCCGAACCAATCACGACCGGCGGAACCCCCGGCATAGTCATGGTCAAGGTAGACGGCGAAGACGACGAATACCCCATCCACATTAATCCTGAGGTGCCCGCGACGGACTTCTCCCCTGGCGACCGAGTCAAGCTCATGAACCTGCCCGCTGCCGCCCAAAACGGTTCACCGTACGTGTTCGCGGACTTCGTCCGTCACTGGCCCTTAATCATCCTCGCCTTGACCTTCGGGGTAATCGTCTTCGCGGTGGCCCGTTGGAAGGGCTTGGTAGCCATTGTGGGGCTGGTTCTGTCCCTGCTGGTGATCTGGCAGTTCTTGTTGCCAGCCTTGCTCACCGGCAAGAATCCGCTGCTGGCGGGCCTGGTTACTTCCAGCGCCGTGATGTTCATAGTGGTCTACTTGGCCCACGGCATCTCGGTCAAGACAACCACCGCCCTGCTTGGCACATTCGCCGGGATCGCAGTCGTCACCATGACCGCTTGGTGGGCCATCCCGGCCGCTCACCTGACCCCGCGCACTCATGAGGGCATGAGCCAAATGGCGTACATCGCTCCGGCCGTTGACCTACGCGGCGTGCTGCTCTGCGGCATGGTTCTGGCCGGGGTTGGTGTCCTCAACGATGTCACCATCACCCAGGCCTCGGCGGTTTGGGAACTCCGCGCCGCCGAGCCAATGGCCAGCCGGCGGCAATTGTTCACCAGGGGCATGAGAATTGGCCGCGATCACATCGCTTCAACGGTCTACACCATAGCCTTCGCCTACGTCGGTACGGCCTTGGCGCTCTTGATACTGGTAAATCTGTATGACCATTCCGTGACCGATGTTCTGACCTTCGAGGAAGTCGCCGAGGAACTGGTCCGCACACTGGTCGCGTCGATCGGCCTGGTCCTGGCCATCCCGCTGACCACCGCTATTGGTGCCGCCCT
>JAIRXP010000033.1 GCA_031268215.1 Bifidobacteriaceae bacterium
TCGACCGCAGCAGCGACGGCAATGCATTATGTGATCGAGCAGCCTGGCGCCAATTTCCTACGTTCTGCATTGTCCAAGGCGTCCGGAGCCCGGGAACCGGGCTGATGGCAGGATCCTAGCTGCGGGCGCCACCCTGGCCGCAGCGCTAGGAGCCTGCCGGGCAACAGGCTCCTAGGCGCTCCAACAGTGTTTGTTTGCTGCGTTTCCGCTGGTGAAAGCTCCGCTTTCCCCGCGTCAACACAGGCGGAGGGTGTTGTCCAACACCCTCCTAGTGTCCCTCGCCAGGCCCGCAGTCGCAGGCGCCTTCCGCGGCCGGCACTTCGCCAGTCAAGACCGCCAGCGGCCGGGTGCAAGCCTCACCCTCCCAGGCTTCCAGCCCCTCACGCACCGCGAAACCGGCGATCACCAGTGCCGCCACTGAATCCGCCCAGCCCCAGCCCCACAAGGCGTTAGCCGCCAGGCCAATCAGCAAAGCCGCCGAAAGATAAGAGCAAATCAATGTCTGCTTGGAATCCGCCACCGCCGAGGCCGAACCGAGTTCTCGCCCAGTACGCCGTTCAAACCAGCTCAGGAACGGCATCACCGCCAAAGACAAGGCCGCCAGGGCCAAGCCCAGCCCAGAATGCTCCGGACGGCGCAGGCCCAGTAGAGCCAAGACCGCCTCGGCGGTCACATAGGCCGCCAGCAAGAAGAAAGACACAGCGATTATCCGCAGAGTCACACGTTCACGCGCGGCCGGATCCGGCGCTGAGAACTGCCACGCCACCGCCGCCGCTGACAACACTTCAACGATTGAATCAAGCCCAAACCCCAGTAAAGCCGCCGATGACGCCTCTCCCCCAGCTATCAGGGCCACGACCGCCTCAACGACGTTCCAGGTAATTGTGATCGCCACCACGAGGCGGATCCGTCGCCGCAGTATCAGGCGCCGATCGGTGGTTAATGGCAGGGGCTTGGATTCCTGGATGCTATCTGGCACATCAAGGACTATAGCGGCGTACCGTCCGCCCAACGGGACGCTTGGACGCCCAGGCGAGCCAAACGGCATCGGCGGCCTAACCTGCCAAGGGAACCCGAGCGGCCCGCTGGAAAGGAGACCAACAATGACGCACACGGTGGCCGATCAACTTTGGCAGATGCTGGCCGACGCGGGAGTGCGGCGCTGTTACGGGATTGTGGGCGACGCGCTCAATCCGGTGATCGACGCTCTGCGCCGGGGCGGACGGATCGAATTCATCCACGTCCGCCACGAGGAATACGGCACCTTCGCGGCCGCCTCCGAGGCGCAACTAACCGGGCGTCCGGTAGCGGTCTGCGGCACGGCCGGTCCCGGCGTGGCACACCTCATCAACGGCCTGCTGGACGCCAGACACGAAGGCGCGCCGGTGATCGCGGTGGCTGGTGACGTGGAACGCCAGATCATGGATACCGAGGGGCTCGAAGAACTCAATCCGTACCATTTCTTCCAGACCGCTTCCCTTTACACTGGCCGGATTGTGGACCCCACCCAGGCCCGCGCCGTGATCTCTCAAGCCATTACAACAGCCCTGCTTGAATCCGGACCCACGGTCATTTCGGTGCCTGGGGACGTCGCGCGCGAGGCCTCCACCAAGTCCCGTTACTCACTTCCCCGGCTGGACACCCAGCCACCACCGGCCACCGAAGCGGACCTGGCCGCGATGGCGGCCATGATCAACGCCGCCGGCGAGATCACCATCATGGGCGGCTACGGGGTCCGCGACGGCGCCGCTGACCTGGCCGCGATGTCCCAGCTATTGGCCGCCCCGGTGGCCTTCTCCTTCCGCGGAAAACAGTGGATTGAAGGGGCCACGCCCAATGCGGTCGGAATGACCGGCCTGCTCGGCTGGGGCGGTGCATACAACGCCCTGCATTCGGCTGATCTGGTGATAATGATGGGCTGTGACTTCCCGTTTACGGGCTTCTTGCCGTCCGGCACGGCCACCATCCAGGTCGACAAGAACCCAGCTCATCTGGGACGGCGCGTGCCAATCTCCTTGGGCGTGGTGGGCGACGTAGGCCAAACGATCCGCGCCTTACTCCCCCGCTTGGAGCGCCGCACCGACACCGCTCATCTGGACAAACACGTTCAGCAAACGACTCACTGGCTGAACAAGCTGGACCGTTACGTTGAGCGCGGTCCCCAGATGAGTCCCATCCGGCCAGAATTCCTGGCCGCCACTATCTCTGATCTGGCGGACGATGACGCTCTGTTCTTCTCCGACACCGGCACCCCTTGTATGTGGGCAGCTAGGCACATCCGGGCCAGCCGGGACCGGCGCTTCATGGGCTCCTTGACTTGGGCATCAATGGCCTCGGCCTCACCTTACGGCTTTGGCGCCGCCCTGGCGGTGCCTGGCCGACAAGCCATCTCACTGTGCGGGGACGGCGGATTCACCATGCTGGCCCTGGGCGATCTGATCACCCAGGTCCGGTACAACGCCCGAGTGGTCAACGTGATCTTCAACAACGGTCAGCTTGACTTCGTCAACATCGAGCAGCAAGAGGCCGGCTACATTCCCTTCGGCACCGACATGCCGAACCCCGATCTGGCTAAAGTCGCCACCGCGCTCGGCGCGCATGGCATCAGAGTGACCGAGCCCGGCGACGTCCGCGGAGCCGTCGCTGAGGCACTAGCCCACACCGGCGGCCCAGTGGTCCTGGACGTGGTAGTGGACCCGACCGCGCTATCCATCCCCTCACACCTACCACGCGCCACCATGAAGGGATTCACCTTGTCTACCATCAAGCGGGTCTTCGCCGGCGAACTGCCGGAGCTGGTTCACGAGGCAGCGGACAACATCCGCTCTTTGTAGTCACCGGCGACTGAAACCCGTACTGATGAGCCGAGATCCGACTGTAGGGAGAAGGTCTTGTGGGGCCGTCCAGCTGATTACGAATAGTTGGTGGTCTCCGGATCCTGCCCCTGAAGACGCCGACCTGTGTCCAGGGACTCAATCGCCACCAGTTCCTCTTCGCTCAGTTCAAGGCCGAAGACGTCCAGGTTGGCGCGCAAGCGCGCCGGATTGGCACTGCGGGGCAGCGGCAATGAACCGCGGAGCAGATGCCAGCGCAGAACAACCTGTGCCGGGGTAACCCCGTGGCGGGCGGCGATCACCACGCTCACTGGATCCTTCAGCACGTCCCCACCGGCGCCCAACGGGCTCCAGGACTGGGTCACTATTCCCAACGAAGCATTGTCCGCGGTTTGGGCCAGGTTGGCGAACCGCGGATGGCGTTCAATCTGGTTGATAGCTGGAACCACCCCGGTCTGATCAATCAAAACCCGCAGGTAGGTGGCCGTAAAGTTGCACACCCCAATCGACTTGACCAAGCCCTGAGCACGCAGTTCGATCATGGCTCGCCAAGTGTCAACGAACCGCCCGGTGGCGGGGTTTGGCCAGTGAATCAGATAGATATCCACATAATCCAGTCTCAAAGCGGCCAACGAGTCGTTGAAATCCTCCAGCGTCGATTCATAACCGTTCGCCCCGGGCGCGACCTTGGTGGTGACCAAGATCTCTTCCCGCAGCAAGCCCGAACGGGCCATGGCCCGGCCAAGTTCCGCCTCGTTGCCGTATCCCCGGGCCGAATCAAACAGCCGGTATCCGGCCTCAAGAGCATCCAAGAACTGCTCTTCGCCCATGGCCCAGGTGCCGTAGCCAATGGCCGGCACAACCATTCCGTCGTTCAACGTGACACTGGGGATCTTCGGGACTCTCGCGCGGCTCAAGCTCGCAGACCCGGGCCGCTCATTCGTCGCCATCACCCGCCAAGATGTCGAGGTCTTCCGCCGTCAGGGCAACATCGCCGGCCGTCGCCGAATCAATGATGGTGGCTGGGCGCGAACTGCCGGGAATTGGCACCACATTCGGACCGTGGGCCAGCAGCCAGGCCAGGCAGGCCGCTTGCGGCGAAACCCCGTGCCGGGCGCCCACCTGGGCGAAGCGTGAATAGTCGCCTCCGTCCCGGTAGGCGGCTGACAGTCCGCCCAGCGGCCGGTAGGGGATGTACGCCAGGCCCAGCTCTCCGCAATAAGGGATGGCGGCCGCGTCCCGCGCGGCGGACGGCGAGTACTGATTCTGGACCGAAACCAGTTTGTCCCCAAGGATCCCCTTGGCCACCGCGATCTGATCGTTATCCACATTCGACAAACCCGCGTATCTGATCACTCCGTCCTCCAGTAACCGCTGGAACGCGCCTACAGAATCAGCGAACGTCACCCGCGGATCTGGCCGGTGGAACTGGTACAGGTCAATCGCCTCGACGCCGAGCCGCTTGGCCGAATCGCGGGCCGCTTGGGCCAAGTGCTCCGGGCGGCCATCAACCAGCCATTGGCCAGAATCCGGCCGGTAATGACCTCCTTTGGTGGCCACCAGGACGCCCTTGGTTCCAGCCAACGCTAGCGCCTCAGCCACCAGGAGTTCGTTGTGGCCCGGCGGTTCGCCGGGTTGGTGATATGCGTCAGCGGTGTCGATCAGATTCACCCCTGCTTCCAGGGCGGCCCGGACCGTGGCGATAGCCTGGTCGCGCGAGGGCCGGCCCTCGATGGACATGGGCATGGCGCCTAGGCCAATGGCGCTGACCGTGAACGGGCCTATCCTGCGTGTCTTCATAGCGAGTCTCCCTCTCGATTACTCTTCTGGTGGCCGGCCCGGGCGTTCCCGGCCGGCGAGAACTCCCCGGTTTCAAGGAATTCGATCACGGCGTAGGTCTCCAGATGAGGCACCGTCACAGTGGCCACCCCACCGCGCACATTCCGGTGGACCCCACCCCAGGTCCCACGGCTGACTGACACATCCAGACCGCGCGGTGAGTGGCCCGGCCGGTACAGCCTGGCGGCCTTCGCCATGAACGGCAGAGCCACGCTCAGTTCTACCTCTTCACGCGGCCGCACCCGCCCGTCCGCCGGACAGACGTCGTAATTCAATACGTGCAGCGCCACGCCTTGGTCCGTCTCCTGCAGGTTGACGGCTGCCAACGGACCCAGTTCGGTCTGCACCTCTCCGCTCACCAGCGCGGCGGCATCGGCGACCGTCTGGACCTGCCAAACGTTGTCCAGCGGCCGCCAATCCCCACCGTAATTCCCCACCACGACCAACTGCCCGCCGTTGGCCGCGAAGGTGCTCACCGCCCGGTCCTGGGCCGGTGAAACGGCCCAGACATCCGGCAACACCAACGTCTGGTACCTGGCCAAGTCCGGTGGCGGACCGGGGCGCAACTCCTCATCCGGGAACACCACCACGTCAAACGACTTTGACTTCCGAGACAGCTCCATCAACAACGGCCAATAGCTGGCGGGCGGAAGCTCCGGCCGCTCCAAGGGCGCAAAGAACCGGCCCCGGTCGGAGAATTGGTCTGAATCGAGAGTCTGGCGCATCATTGACGCGACCGAATACACCACCGCTGTGCGGTGACAACCCACGCCAGTTATCAGCCGGTCGATTTCCTCCAAGAATCGCCCGCATTCATTCACCAAAGCCGGGTGAACCCAGTATGAATCGGCTACTTCCGTACCCAGCCAAGAACCATATGGCAAGGCCATGTTCGCTCCCATCGCGGCGGCCTCAAAGACCGTCAGCCGGAACCGGTCCCAATCCTTGCCGCACGCCAACCGTTCATGCAGTGTACCTGTTAGTCCGCCATACGGATTCTCTACTGCGATCAGCGGTTTACCCCGTGCCAAGCCAACCCCGTGCCGAAAATACCAGGGCTGCTGATAGCCAGTCTCCCTCATCTCCGTGACGGCCAGGTCAACTTGATCCACCATCGGGTCATAATAGGGGGCGCAATCATAGAAATTCCCAGCCACACGTACCTGGCGTCCTTGGCCAGCCGCGTACTCCCGGATATAGTGCGTCATTTCCTTGAAATACTTGGCTATGGCAGCCTGCTGCGAACGGGCATAAAGCTCGTACAGCGGGAAAGACTGCGGGTTGTCGCCCGGACCGTAGCCCTGATCCCGCAGGTAGGCCGCGTAGTTGAAGCTGTCCAGGTCCATTCCCTCCAGCTCAGGTGGTAGCGACAGCAGAGTCTTGGCGTAGATGCGGAATTCATTCATGCAGTCATAACAGAAGCAACCTCCGTACCGGAAAGCGGTCATGGGCGAATCAGTCTCATCTAGCTGGATAATTCCCGCACCGGCGTCGACTTGGATCCTGATGATGGCTTTCAAGTACTCACGCCAAACTGGGTTATTCCGATCCGCGAAGTAGCAAGCCTGATCCCGGCCGGACAGCTCTACCCAATGGGCGTGCAGGGGCTGGCCCGCCAGATCGCGCGAGGCAACCTCTTCCCACAGGTCTTCAACCACCTGGCCGCGAGAGTTCACCAACCCGGAAGGAAAATAGTGCCGGAACGGCCGCCAGTTAGCCGGACCCTGGTCCCGGCCGAATTCCCTCAGACCCAAGTAAACCGGCCTGCCCACCCCACGCGTCTGGTTGATCGCTAGGACATCGCCCTCCTCGCTCAGCTCCGCCGCGAATTCCCACGCCTGGGCCTCGAAGACTATCCCGGCGGTGTCTATTCCCCGCTCTCGCGCTGCGGCGATGAATTCCGAATCATTCACGAACCCGTATTGCCTAAAACGCGCCGGAACCGCACCAAACGCTTCTTCCTCCAGGTAGGGCAGCGCCACCGAGCCGCCGCCCAACGCCGCCCACACCAGCACGGTTCCCCGCATTTGGGCCAGATCATCCACCATGGCCAGACGCCTGGGCGGAAGTGACGGGTGCGAACAATGGTCCCGGGGAAACCAAGCATCGAAGTAGACGGCACGCTCCATGTGGTCACTCGTCCTTTCGCTGTGGTGTGAACTGTCCCGCCGGCGCCGCCGGTGGCGCGGCCGAGCCCCGGACAATCAGTTTGGAATTCAGGACTACTCGCGGCGCGGGCCCGGCGGTGCCCTGTTCAATGACGAGACGCAGCGCCTCACGGCCCATGGCCCAGGTTGGTTGCGCGATCACCGTCACGTCCGGCCTGGTCAACTTGGCCCAAGGGACGTCATCGAACATCACGAATGACACGTCCCGAGGGACTCGCAAACCGGCCACGGATAAGGCCCCTAACACCTCCTCGCCCAACACATTGTTCGATGCGAACACGGCGGTTGGCGGCGGGTCAGCGCTGAGCAACCGGGCGGCCCCAGCGTGCGCCAGTCCGCGAGTAAAGCGGGACCGTAACACCAGGTGCTCCGCCACCTGGATTCCAGCGTCCGCATGGGCCCGGCGAAAGCCACTCTCCCGTTCGATTGCCGTATAGACGTTGGCGGGTCCGCCCAGGTAGCCAATCCGGCTATGGCCCAACGCCAGCAAGTACTCAGTCAGCGCGTAGGCCGAACCGGCGTTATCAGACAACACCACTGGGGCCGGAATGGACTCCACCGGGCGGTCCGCGAACACAACCCGGATCCCAGCGTCCTGCGCTTCGCGCCACAGATCCGCGTTTTGGCCAGTCGGGAACGCGATAATCCCTTCCGGCCGCTGGCCCAGCATCAATTCGATGTAGTCCCGCTCAACGCCCGGATCCTCTCCCGTGGCGCCAATTATGACGTGCCTGTCGGCCGATGCCGCAGCAGCCAGCACGCCTTCAGTAAACTCCCCGTAGAACGTATTGGCGATATCCGCCACCATCAACCCAACGTTCCGGGTCCTCATGGAGCGCAGGTCCCGCCCCAGGGCACTCGGCCGGTAATTCAGCCGGGCAGCGGTCGCCTCGATCCGTTCCCTGGTCGCGTTCGCCACTGGGCCGCCGCCGGAGAACACCCGGGAAACCGTTCCAAGTCCCACGCCCGCCGCCGCCGCCACATCCTTCATAGTGACCGTACGGGCTCCTGGACCGCGGCCGGCCGGTCCCGCGCCGGCCTTCACTTTCCTCGACTGGCCCATCTGGTTATCCTTTCACCGCCCCGCCGGTGGTTCCCGCGGCGAGGTACTTTTGGATGAAGAAGCCCAGCACAACCATCGGCGCCATCGTCACGGTGGCGGCCGCGCAGGCCACTCCAGCGTTCACCGACACCGCCCCCACGAACGATGCGATCCCCACCGGCAAAGTGTAGGTCTCAAACGTCGTTAGCTGCAAAGAGAACAACAGCTCATTCCAGGAATACTGCATGGCGAGTATGAATGCGGCCGCGATTCCCGGCAGAATCACCGGAATCACGATCCGGAATAGGGTCTGTAGTCTGGTGCAGCCATCAATCAGCGCCGCTTGTTCAAGTTCGCGCGGCACGTCCCGCATGAAGCCCATCAGCATCCAAACCATGAACGGCAATTGTAGCGCCACGTGCGCTATGGCCGGAGCGAGCAGTGAGCCCCGCAAGCCCGCCATCCGCATAATGGCGAACAGCGGCAGCAGCATGGAAATCACTGGCACCAGTTTCCCCACCAGGAAAGCGTTGGAGATCCAGTTGGCCCGGCGCAGGCGCAAACTGGTCAGGCCCCAAGCCGCGAATACGCTCAGAACCAGCACAAACACCGTGGAAGTCAGGGCCACAATCGTGGAGTTCATGAAGTAGCGCAGAAAGTCAGACTTCCCGAACGCGGTCACGAAGTTCTCCAAGGTTGGCTCAAAGATCAACTTGGGAGTCTTGGTAAAGATGTCCAACGGCCATTTAAAGGCATTGGTAACAACAATCAGGACCGGGATGACGGTCCAGGCCAAGAACAGCGTGATCAGAGCCCATTTCGCCGTCTGCCCAGCCCGGTTCTTCACCTTCGCGGCACGAGTGCCGGCGACCACCCCCATGGCCCGGCTGGAAGCCACCATCAGTCCTCCTTCCCTCTGGCTGACCCACGCATCAACGGCCCGAACAGCACCACCAGGGCGACCAACGTGATGACTGAGATGGCCATGCCGTAGCCCAGTTCATTGTTCTGGTAGGCCGCCTTGTACGCATAAAGGCTGAGGGTTGAAGTCGAGTTCGCGGGACCACCGTTCGTCATGCCATAGACCAGGTCGAACACACGGAAGGCGTCGGTACCCCGTATCAAGGTCACGACAGCCAGCACCTTGGCCAGCAGCGGCAGCGTGATCTGGAACATGATCCTGACCGGACCAGCGCCATCAATCTTGGCCGCCTCATACAGATCTGGCGGCACAACGGTCAACCCAGCGGAGACAACCAGCAATATGAACGGAGTCGTGTTCCAGGCATCCGCCAGCGCCACACAGAACAGCGCCCAGGCCGAAGAGTTGAGCCCGCCAAAGTGCTCTTGGAGCCCCGCCTCGCCGAGCGCCCAGTATATGAATCCGTATTGTGGGTCATACATATACCGCCATATCAAGGCGACGATGATCGGCGAGATGAACAGCGGCATCGAAAAGATCGCCCGCAAGGCGTTGCCAACCCGGGGCCGCAGGTTCGACAGTATTACCGCCATAGCGACCCCCACTGCCAGGCACACGCACAGATTCACCACCGTATAGAGCAGTGTGTTACCGAGGGACCGCAAAGCGACCGGATCGGAGAAGAACCGTGCATAGTTGCCCAAGAAGACGAAAGCGGCCGGCTGGCCGGGCCTTATCTCATACATTGACGCGTACACCGCGTAAATCAGCGGAACGAACATAACCGCCGCGATGACCACCGCCGCTGGGGCGATTACGCAGAATCCCAGCAGCAGCTCTTTCCGCCGCACTATTGGAGTTCTTGTAAACGCAGTCATAGATGGTCCTGATCCGCTTGGCCGGTCACAGCTAAATGGTAGGGGCCGCTCGTCGCGGCGGCCACCCGTTGGAGATGCCGCCGGTGGCACGGGCCACCCGGGTCGCTTGGGCCGCCCGTGCCACCTGAATCGTCCCCCTTGGACCGGGCCATCTGCTCAGGTGTTTCCCACCTGAGGGGACCCCGGCCCGGATGGGGCACCGGTCCTCCCCTACTGAGCCGGGAAGTCCGGCGCGAGTTGCTTTTCAGCATCCGCCAGGGCCGTCGCTGGCGCTACACCATCCACGAATACCCTGCTCAATGCGGCGCCAACGGTATCCATGAACTTGGCCGAGCCAGTTGACAGCGGAGGCGGCGTGGCGTTGTCAAGCGTGGACTTGATGGCCGGGATCCAGGGGTATTGCTCTGCCAATGACGCGTCGTCAAAGAGGTCCGCTCGCAGAGAGACCGGGCCCGGATACGCTTCAAGCATTCCTCGCTGCGCCTCCTCGCTAGTCAGCCATTCGACCAGCTTGACGGCATCGGCCTTGTTCTTGGAATCCGCCGCCACGGAATAGTTCCAGGTCAGCAGGTACCCGCCAATCTCTTTGTTGTAGGGCATGGCCGAATAGGCGACGTCCCCCGCCACCTTCGACTGGCCAGGATCTTCCAGCGCGCTGGCCAGGCCAGACAAGCAGGTACCCAAGGGGGCCTCGCCAAATTGGATCGCCTTGAGCGCCTCATCCCAGTGCCAAGACGTGGATCCGTCGACCGAGTACTTCATTAGGTCCGCCATGAACGTGGCCGCCTCAACCACTTCCGGCGAGGTCAAGTTGAGCGTTCCGTCCGCTTTCAAGACCGACCCGCCGTTGCCCTGAGTCAGAGTGATCAGCATGTCGGCGTTGGCGGTTCCCTGCCGGCCGGCCAACGCTATGCCGCTGCCTTCAGTCTTGAAGTGCTGGGCCACGGGCAGGATCTCTTCCCAGGTCGCGGGGATCGCCAATCCCGCGTCCGCCATGTCGGTCTTGTTGAAGCACATCAGATCGGTCTGAACCGAGTCCGGCAGCCCATAGAGTTCGCCATCCTCCCCGGTGGTGATTTCCACGGCCGTGGGCACGAACTGGTCCGCGACCTCCGGCGAGGACAGGTGTCCGCCGAGCGGCTCCAGGTAGCCTTCCGCCAGGTACTGGGTGTACCAGTTTTCCGGCACGTACACCACGTCGTATTCCCCGGTCTTGCCGGACATGTTGAGCACCTGCTTTTGCTGGAGCTGGGCGTAATCGATCGCATCCACTCGGACTTCGATACCTGTTTCAGCGGTGAAGTCCTTGACGACCTCCGTCAGCGCGTCGGCCCACGGGCCAGCGAACCTTGAAATGGTCAGTGGGCCGCCTCCCGACCCATCCTTTCCACCCGGCGACGATCCGTCGATCTCATTGACACAGCCGCTGACGGCCACAAGGGCCGCCGCCGCCAGCAAGGCCGGGACCACTGCTCTCCGATAGCGTTTCATGTTGAAGCTCTCCTCCCTTGGGGGCATCTCTTCTTGGAGTTATGTAGCGGACCGCCACGGGCTAACCGTTCTCCGTCGGTTCCTTCCCGCACCACTGTGTGGGGAACGGACCTAGCTCGTGGTGGTAACGTTTCCACTTGAGTGTAGGGCACTTGCCCGGCGCCTGTCAATGGCTCTGCGTTCCTCAGCTCAGTCCCCCCGGGACACTTCCCAGCAAGGCTGGATACTCACCGGCCAGCAGATAGCGCGCCGGGACATCCTCCACGATCAGCGGAAACCGCCCGGCCGGCTCCAAGAATGTGTTGTCCCCTGCATCGTCATTGACGCAAGAGACCTCCGCCGCCAGCACCGGCGCCTCCACCGCCCAGAAACGGTGCATCACACCGCGCGGCACCTGAATTGACTGCCCCGGTGCCAAGGTCACCCGCTGGCCGGCGGCCACCTGCCTATACACCCCATCCACGAAGGTGGCGACAACCCCTTTGCCCAGGCCCAGCTGCTCAGCTGTCCGGGCCATCGGATACAACTCGACATCCAAGTAACCCCCGCCGCGATTGATGATGTCCTCCGTCTTTATGGCATGCGAATGAAAGGGCGTCTCCTGCCCCACGCGCACGGCCATCACTTTTTCGGCATAGGTCTGACCGGTCCCAGCGTCCCGCTCCGCCAACGACCCATTGCGCAGGGTGCAAAGCGTCAGCCCGAACCGGCCAAACTCCCCGCGCCCAAAGTCAGTCACATCCCAGCCCAGCCCCCTTTCCAAGGTGGGCCGCAATTCAGCCAGATGGTCAGCCCAGTGCTGGCGGCGCCATCTCGCGAAGTCAGGCAGTGCGAAGCTCAAGCCGGCGGCGAGTTCCAGGGCCGCCTCAACGGCATCGTCCAATTCAGAGCGTTTCATGGGTCTACTCCTTAGTCCGAACGTAGGGGGTGATCAGGCGCGGCTTCACGGGCGCCGGCGCATCCCAACCGACAGGCGAGCGCGAACCTGGGCGCTGTGGCAGTCCCGTGAGCACCATGGCCTCCTCTTCGCCGCGTCTGGGATCGTTTCCAGTCTTACGCTCCCAGACGCCCCGTGTCAATGACCCTCTCGTTGCCCGATGCCGCGCGCGCCGTTCCGACCGCCGTCGCGCCTATCCCCAGGGCGGCTTTCGGTCGATGCTAACCGGCAGCGCTGGGCGCCGGCGGCCTGAACACCCAAGCCCGCAGCACCACGAAGTTGAGCGCCGCCACCAGCACCAGGGAGATCAATTTTGCCGCCCAGCCGGGCAGGCCGAGCCAGACTGCCAGCGCCACGAGGCCGGTTGACGCCACCCAGTTGAAGGCCACCAAGAGCACGTACCGGCGCAACGCGCCTGGCACAGAGCCCGCCCGGAACACCAGGTCCCGGTTGCCTCGGTAATTCACAACGAACGCCGTCAGGAAGCTGAGCGCGGTCGCTACCCATTCGACCAACCCAAGATGCACCAACACCAGGAAGACCCCAAAGTCAACGGCCGCACTGGCACCGCCAACCAGGACAAACAGCCCCAGCCGCCGCACGCTCCCAAAACCAGCCGCGCCGCCGGTCCTACCCGCATCACCGGGCCCACCAGCACCGCCCGAGCCGCCGGAAGCGGAACCGGACCTAGGGGGCAACCAGGAAGGCGGCATCGGTCTACTTTGGCGTGGCCTGGATGTCCAAGACCAAGCCCTCCACCAGGAACTGGACGCCAACTATCGTTGGCGCCACCCCCAACAACCAGGTCCCAGTCGAAGCGGAAACGCCGTTCGTGAGCGACCAAATGGTGGCCCACGTACCGACGGCCAGTCCAAAAACCGTCAAGGCGAAACCGGCCAGCATGAGCAACGCGATAGGCGAGAAACTCCACAAGATGTGTTTGCGCCACATCCGCCGCCACCCACCCGTGATCAAGGTCCACAAGATCCTGGGGGCTACTTTGATCAGGTTCATGCCGGAAGTCTCGGCCCCGTAAACGGCCGGCACGTTGACATCCTTAGCCCGCACGTCGGCGATGTTCAGCCAGATCAGCAGATCATTCTCGAAGTCATAGCGGCGGTGTACCTTGGCCAGCGGCAGCCGGTTCAGCGAATCGGCGGTGCAAGCGGTGTAACCATTTTGCGGATCGACCAGATTCCAATAACCCGAAGCCGCCTTGGTCAAGATGGTCAAGATCATGTTGCCAAAGATGCGGTGCTTAGGCATGCCCTCAAAAGAAGTCGAGGAGTAGAACCGATTGGCTTTAGTGAAGCCATAGCCGTGATCTGCAATTGGATCCAGCAGCGCCGGCAGATAGTCCGGGTCCATCTGACCGTCCCCGGCCATCACTACCGACACGTCCATCCCCAGCTCCAGCACCCGCCGGTGGCCCGTGACGATAGCCCCGCCAACACCCTGGTTGACGTCATGACTGATGACCTCAGTTCGCTGATCCGCAGCCGCCCGCGCCAGTTCGCCAGTCCGGTCTGGACTGTGATCATCGACCACTACCACCTTGTCGACCAACTCCGGCATGGTCCGGATGACCGATTCGATGTGGGCTTCCTCTTTGTACGCGGGGACCACCACGCCAATCTTGAGGCTCTTGTACACGCCGCAAACCCTATCAATCCTGGCCGCGCCGCCGGGACGACCCACTCCCCAACCGCGGTTTGATAGCGTGCCTTTGTGCGCCCTGACCCCGACCAAACCGACCAAGCCGGTCAGGCGGGCCAGTCCAGCGGCCCGGGAGCCACCGCAGCGCCTTTAGTCATCATTCCTACCTTTAATGAGCGCGAATCGCTGCCGGGGGTGCTAGAACGTCTGCGCCGGGCCGTCCCGGCCGCCCATGTCCTAGTGGTAGATGATTCCAGCCCGGACGGCACCGGCGCCTGGGCCCAAGCGGCCGCCCAGGCAGACCAGCAGATCCACGTCCTGCACCGTCCTGACAAAGAGGGACTGGGCCGCGCCTACTTGGATGGATTTAGGTGGGGACTGGAGCGGAACTTCGATCCGTTGGTGGAGATGGACGCGGACGGTTCCCACCGCCCAGAACAGTTGCCGTCATTGCTCGATGCCGTCGAAGCCGGTGCCAGCCTGGTGATCGGTTCGCGCTGGGTCCCGGGTGGCGAGATTCTCAATTGGCCCAAACGCCGTGAATGGCTATCGCGCGGCGGCAATATCTATGTCTCAGTGATGCTGGGACTCAAAATCAAAGATTCGACCGCCGGGTTCCGCGCCTATCGGGCCAGCCTCCTGCGTTCCTTGGACCTCACCAGCGTCCAAGCCCACGGCTACGGGTTCCAGGTCAACATGTCGATGGCGGCCCGCGATGCCGGCGCCCGCATCACCGAAGTCCCAATCAGTTTTCCGGAACGCCAGGCCGGCACCTCGAAGATGAATGGCTCAATTGTCCGCGAAGCCATGTGGCTGGTAACCAAATGGGGCGTGACCCGCCGTTGGTCCGCCATCACCCACCGGCGTAAGGACGGTTCCGGAGGCTAACGCCTCTTGTAAGCCGCCCACCCGCGCTCATTCGGAACCAAGAAATAGTCGCCCGCCAGCATGGCCCGCAGCCGTTCGCCGATCTCAGGGCTGATGGCGTTGTCTAACCAGGACTCCGCCAAGTCAGGGCTGTCAAAGATGATCAGCGTCGCTCCACCATCAAGGAGGTCCTGGGCTATTCCATCGTTCCATTCGCGTTTGAAACTCTCCTCGAAAGGCGGCATGGGCCGGTAGAACCGGACAGTGGCTGGACGGCGCTGAGCCACATAGTGGGCCGTCTCTGGCAACTCCACCAACGCCACGCGCGCCTCAGGCGAAGTCTCCCGCCGCATGAAGGCTGCCAGATCACGCACCCGGCTGTTGTGGTCAGTGGCGCCCCACAAACTAGGCGAGCCTTTCCCAAGCGCTGGAGTGGCGGCAGTGGCCGCCAACACCACCGCCATCGCCGCCGTCACCAGCCGGGCCGCCACCGGCCGCGGCTTCAAACGCGCCTCTAGAGCCCGGATGCATTTGGTCATCAGCCAGGCTGCTGGCCAGGCCAGCAACGGCACGAATGTCATCATGTAATTGGGGTCAGGATTGCCGGAGATCAGGTTGGCCGCCAGGTTGGCGACCAAACCCACCGCCGTCACCATGACCAAGTACCGTTGAGGCGCCATCAGCCGCACCGGCCGCGGGTCGCGCCCCGCCCAGGCATAGTTGACCCGGCGGATCACCAAGGCGGCCGCACCAGCCAAGAACAGAGCCAGAATCACCAATCCGCCGCCGGGACGCAGTCCGCTAAGCATGACGCCCGCATTAGCCAGGCGCTCCGCCAGCGAGTAATCCCAATGCACCACGTCAAAGTAGGCGCTCTCCAAGCAGGCGGCCAGCGCCCCCTGGCTGGCCAGCCAGATAGCCAGAGCGCCAAGCAAGGCACAACAGGAGACGATTGCGGACCCGGACAGCAACCACAGCGGTCGCCAAGTGCCACGCTTGACCAGGTACCAGGCCACTCCCAGAGCCGCCACACAGGCGAAGGCGGCCAGGTTGGGCCGCATGGCGAGGAGCGCACCTATGGCTAGGCCCAGCGCGACACCTCGCCTAACGGGGTGACCGCCTTGGTCCAGAGTTGTCTTGAAGGTCGCCCAAACGGACACCGCCAGGAACGGCATGGCCCATTCCTCAACCAGGTTGCCAACCATCAAGGTCCCAGCCAACGAGGCCAATGCCGCGGTCGCGGCCACGCCCGCCAGCCACGGTGTCAGCGCCATCCGGGCCAGACGGTACATAACCAGGGCCGAACCAACCAGCGCGGCGAACTCCAGGACCCAAATCCCGTGCCAATAGTTGATGCTCACGCCCAGGGCGTTGATCAGGTAGTAGAGCGGTCCCTTGTTTTCCCAAATCTCGGTGTAGAGCGTGTCACCGGCAGTAATCCGCCATCCGATCCCGGCGGCCAGCCCGGCTTGCATACCGTAACTGGCGTGAACGCCCGGGAAGAAGTAGGTGATGGTTGAGAAAACAGCGGCGGCGGCCGCCGGCAGGCCGGCCGGCGCCCATTCGCGCAACCAGGCCCGGCTCTTCATTGGATCTCCGTTTCGGCTGCGGCCCGCAGGGTCGCGGCCGGCGTCTCATAGACGCACGGTCTGACCAGTGGCCGCCGATTCAAGGGCGGCCTCCGCCGCCAGAAGGGTCTGGTAGCCATCCGCCAAGGTCACCGCGTCGAAGCGAACCCCCAGAACCGCGTCCCGGAAGGCCTCATCTTCCGCCTTCAGCGGCTCGCGCGTCTGGATCGCATAGCGGGTGGTGTCGCCTTCTGTCACCCCCCGGAATTGCCGTAGCTGTTCCCATTCAGTTGGCACTGATCCATTAGCCCAGAAGGTCAAGGTCACGGACGCTGTATCCGCCACCAGGGCGCCGCGCTGCCCCGTCACTATGGTCTCCCGTTCCTTCATAGGCGAGAGCCAGTTGACTATGTGGTTGACCAAGACGCCATTCCTCATCCGCCCGGTGATCAGAACCATGTCTTCATGTTCCCGCAACGCCCGGTGGCTAACCTGGGCGGACACCATGTCGTAGTCCGAGCCAGCCAGCCATTGAGTGGAATTGATGTCATGCGTGGCCAAGTCCTTGACCACGCCCACGTCGGAGATGCGGGCTGGGAACGGCCCCTGACGCCGGGTCGCTACCTGGTAGACATCCCCCAGTTCGCCTTGCCCAATCCGTGCTCGCATTTCCGCGATCGCCGGATTGAAGCGTTCCACGTGGCCGACACAAGCGAACACCCCGGCCGCCTCAAACGCCTCCGCCAGCCGCGAAGCCGCCTCCGCCGATGCCGCCACCGGCTTTTCGAACATCGTGGCCACTCCCGCTTCGGCCAGCGCCAGACCAACTTCTTCGTGGTAAACCGTTGGCACGGCCACCACCGCCAGGTCCAACCCCGCCGCGATCAAGTCCGCGGCCGATTCGCCAACGGCCAGATCTCGTGCCACACCGAACTTGTCTCCGCCCGGGTCCGCCACGGCCACCAGCTCAACGCCATCTAGCTCCCGCATGATCCGGACGTGGTGGCGGCCCATTGAGCCGATCCCTATTACTCCGGCCCGCAGATTCGCCATATCAGCCACCTGCCTTGGCTACCGCGCTCACCGCACCAGCGATCCGGTCCAGGTCCCCCTGGCTCAGCGAAGGATGCACCGGCAAGGAGATGACCTCCGCAGCCGCCTGGGCGGTCTGCGGCAATTCCAGGCCGGGCGCATACTTGGCTAACGAGGCCAGCAGATGATTGGGAATTGGGTAATACACGCCACAGCCAATCTGGTGTTCCTCACGCAGCGCCCTGACCATGCCGTCGCGGTCATCGGCCACCCGGATGGTGTACTGGTGATAGACATGCGTGGCACCCGGACGGACCGGCGGAACCACCACGCCTTCCAGGTTGGCGTCCAGGAAGGCGGCGTTGGCTTGGCGCTGGGCCGTCCAGGCTGGCAACTTACCTAGCTGGACCCGCCCAATGGCGGCGTGGATATCCGTCATACGCTCGTTCAGGCCAACCACTTCGTTGGCGTACTGCTTGTCCATCCCCTGGTTACGCAACAGACGGACGCCACGGGCCTGGGCGGCATCGGCGCAACTAACCATTCCGCCCTCACCGGAAGTCATGTTCTTGGTTGGATAGAGCGAGAACATGGCGAACTTGCCGAAGGTGCCAACCGGCTGACCATCCAGTAGCGCGCCGTGGGCCTGCGCCCCGTCCTCGAACAAGCTCAAACCATGGCGCCGTGCGATCTCCCCCAGGGCGGCCATGTCCGCCGGCTGGCCATAGAGATGGACCGGCATGATGGCCTTAGTCCGAGGAGTGATCGCGGCTTCCACGCTGGCCGGGTCAAGGCAGAAATAGTCCAGATCAATGTCCGCGAAGACAGGGGCCGCCCCCGTCAGGGCCACCGAGTTCGCCGTCGCGGCGAAGGTGAAGGATGGCACTACCACCTCGTCCCCAGGGCCAATCCCGGCCGCCAGCAGTCCCAGGTGCAGTCCCGCAGTGCCGGAAGAAACCGCCACGCATTCACGCCCCCGCACCAGACTGGTAGCGAATTCCTGCTCAAAGGCCGCTACTTCCGGCCCTTGGGCAATCATTCCGCTGCGCAACACGCGGTCAACCGCCGCACGCTCCTCATCACCAACAATCGGCTTCGCCGCGGGGATGAACTCTTCGGTCATGACTCCTCCATTTCCTGGATCGTTTCTCCGGTTTCTTCATAACGGCGGCCCGTGACTGGGCAAACCCAGGCCTCACCCTCCCGCCGCAAGGGATGACCAGACTTGCCAACCCAACCAACCTGGCGGGCGGGCACTCCCACCACCAGGGCATGATTGGGCACGTCTTTGATGACCACGGCCCCCGCGGCCACAGTGGCCCAAGCGCCAATCTTGACCGGCGCCACACAAACTGCCCGGGCACCAATCGCGGCGCCCTGGCCAATGGTCACGCCAACCAGGTCCCAATCCTCGCCGCCCTTCAGCGAACCGTCCGGGTTGATCGCCCTGGGATAAGTGTCGTTGGTCAGCACCGCCGCCGGCCCAATGAACACGCCGTCCGCCAAGGCGGCCGGTTCGTAAACCAGAGCATAATTCTGAACCTTGCAGTTGTCTCCCAGCCGGACCCCGGTGCCTATATAGGCGCCCCGGCCAACAATGCAGTCACGGCCCAGCCTGGCTTCCTCACGCACTTGCGCCAGGTGCCAGATCTTCGATCCGTCGCCAATACTGGCTCGCTCATCCACATCCGCGCTCGGCGCGGCGAAAAATCCCATTTCCGGTCTCTCCCTAGGGTCGCTCGTTGGGCCGCGCACAACACTATCCCAGGCGACCCCGCGTTCGGGTCATCTAAGGCCCAGACGCCTGTCGCGCTGGGGCTCCTAACCGCTGTCAGCCCCGTTTCGCATGGCCTGTCCTAGCGCTTCAGCCGAGCGCTTCCCGCAATGGACGGCCTCCACAAAGGCCGGGCCCCGCGCGGCCGCCTGGCGGAATGGTTCCGGCCCAGCGATGATCTCCTCCAAACGCTCCTCCAGTTGCCAAGCCGTGACCTGGCAAACCGGCAGGGCCAGCCCCGTGCGGTCCTCGACGCACTGGCGGACTGACTGGTCGACATCGGACAACACCAGACGTCCCAGCGCCATGGCTTCCGCGGCCGCCACGCCGTATATGCCCATGCGGAACTGATCCGCCACTATGTCCGCTGATTCGTACAGACCCAGCACCTCAGCGGCGGTCAGGCCCTCAGCGCGGATGTACTCGATCCGACCCAAGTCCGCCAGGCGGCGCAGTACCGGATCCACCAAATCTGTCCCCTTGAGCACCGGATTGGACGGTACATGGACCACCCGCGGTGGGTGGCCGGTAGGCAGGACCGGCGCCAAGCCCTCGCGGCGGCGAATGGATTCGTCAACCACCACTGGGCACCAAATAGCGCCCTCCACCTGGTCCAACAGGTCCGGAGTGGACACCAGTTGGGCCAAGCCCAGATGGCCCATGGCACGCCAATTGCGCCGGGCGGTGGATTCCAGTTCCGCCGTCCGTGCCCGCATGGACGGTTCGGTGTAAGGGCTGAGCCGGTGCGAGGCGGCATGGCGCGACGGCAAGCGGATATCCGATCCATGCCACAGCGCCGCCACGGCCAGGCCAGCCGAGCGCAAAGCCAGCGCCTCGCGGCCCGGGCTATAGCCAAACAGCCGCCCAAACAAGGCCCGCCCAGACTCCATCACAACGCCTTGGAAATGGTCTACGGCCAAAGAAAACTGGGCCGATTGAAAGTCTCCCGGGGCCGCGTTGACGGTGATCGGCAAAGCATAATCGGCGCCGTAGCCAAAGGCCGGATTGGCACTAAACACCCAGTTCACCGCACTACCGCCGGTTTCCTGGTCCCAGGCTTGAGCCCAGGCCCGCCCCTGGCCGGCAAAATTCGTTGGCGCGATCAACAGCCGCGGCTCCGGCCCCTGCGGCACGGGCGCCTGGTGAAGGTCCTCTGGGGGACGCTGGGCTGACCATTTCCACCTTTCCAGCGTCCGGTCCAGGCCGGCGGGTAAGAGGTGGCGCCGGCGCGCCACCATTGACCAAATAGCGCGACGTGACGGTGCCATTCGAAATCCCTTCAGTTACGATGAACCTGATCTTTAGCGTAAAGGACTGCTCCATGTCACGGCCGCACGCCGCCTACATCGCCTGGGGGTTCCCCCCATCCCGGTCTGGGGGCACCTACCGCCAGTTGGCGACCGCTAACGCCTTAGCGGCGGCCGGCTGGGATGTGACCGTGGTGACCGTTGACCGGACTGCCTTCACCACCATAACCGGTGCCGACGAATCTCTTGAGGCCCTAGTTGACCCGCGCGTCACAGTCCTGCGAACACGGTTCGATTGGCCGTTACGCAATCAGGACCGTTCAACTTGGCCCGCCTTACGGCGGATCGCGCCGCCGGTCTGGCTAAGGGCCCGGGTCCTGTATGAAAAAGCGATCTTCCCGGAAGTCGGCTACGCCGAATGGCTGGCCACCCTCCGGTCCGCGCTGGATGAATTGCATCAGCGCCGGCCAATCGACCTAGTGCTGGCAACCGGAAATCCCCATGTCTCCTTCGCGGCCGCCCACCGCCTCCATCAGTCGCACGGCGTGCCCTACGTGATGGATTACCGCGACGCCTGGCTGCTGGACGTCTTTACGGGCCAGCGAACCGCTTCCGACCATTCGCGCTTGGCGCGCCTGGAAAGGCGTCTCATAGCTGCCGCGTCCCAAGTCTGGTTCATCAACCAGGACATCCTGGACTGGCACGCCACTCGCTATCCGGCGGCGGCCAGCCGCTTCCGGCTAGTGCCCAATGGCTGGGACCCATCTTTGCTGGACCTGGGTGGCGGGGATGGCCTGGGCAGCCAGGCTGCGGCTCGCCAGGGCGCCAACGGCCGCCCAGGGGAGGCCATGGCTCGGAAGGGCGCCGGCCGGCCCCTGACCTTTGGCTACCTGGGCACCATGTCCGCTAACGCGCCCATGCCTCAGGTCGTGGAGGGTTGGAAGCGAGCCAAAGAACGGGGCCTGCTGCCCCCAGATTCGATCCTCAAGCTGGGCGGTTACCTGGGCTATTTTGGCGGCCCGCCGGATCCCGCCAAAGACCCTGTCGCGGCGGCAGTACTCGGCAATGCCGAATCAGGAGTCGAATATGTGGGCCGAGTCGACAAGACCGCTGTTGGCCCTTTCTATGGCTCACTAGACGCTCTCGTATTGCCCATCAAGGCCGGCCGCTACGTCACATCTGGCAAGGTCTACGAATACGTCGCCACCGGCAAGCCCGTCGTGTCAATTCATCCGCCAGAGGCGGGCGCCTCCAAAGTGCTTGAGGGATATCCCCTCTGGGTGCCGGTAACAGCCATGACCACCAGTGAGACCGCCGCCGCCTTTGGACGAGCCGCGGACCTGCTCCAGCACATCACACCAGCCCAGACCGCCGAGGCCTTGGCCTTCGGCGGGCGCCTAACGCGTGAGCGCCAGCTCGGGCCGGCCATCGCCGGCCTCAAGGATCTTCTGCCACCAGCCTGAGTCAAGATCCTTGAACAGTTGAGTCTTGGACCGCCTGCGCCACTCGACTGCCGGCGCGGCTCCGCCCCTTGGTTGGGCGCCCTTGGTCCGCCCGGGCCCACATTTGGCTGCCGGAACCGCTGAGACCCACCGCCCGGCACCAGGGCCGTCAGATTCAACGGCCCGTGAATGCGCGCCAGCAGGCCAAGTGCCAGTGACGCCGCAGCTCCAGAGCGGAAGCAGCCCCCAGCAACGATTCGGCCTCCCAGGCCGTGACCTGGCTTTGACCCCGCGCCACCGATGCACCGCAGCCAGGACAAACATAGTCCTTGGCAGCAGCGGAAGGCACGGAAACAAAGAACTCGCGTCCGTCTTTGACCACCACCCTTGAGGGCTGACCGCCTCGCGCCTGGGCCAAGTCCAAGGGCCGGCGCGGGCCGACGGCCCGCCTGGCACGCCGTGATCCTCTTGGCACCCAGTCATGATAGGGCACTGGTTGAGGGCTCACTGCCCCCACTGCCCCGCCGCCCTCTCGCGGAACGCCGCCCGCAATTCTCTGGGCGGCCTTCAGAACAGGCGAAGCGACGGATCGTCCATCCCGCGCATGGCGTCGTAGTCCAGAATCACGCAGTCCAGGCCCCGATCTTGTGCCAAGACCTGGGCCTGAGGTTTGATCGCCTGCGCCGCCAAGACACCGCGAACAGGCGCCAGCGTCGGGTCACGTTTCAGCAAGTCAACATAGCGAGTCAATTGCTCAACGCCGTCGATCTCACCGCGACGCTTGACTTCCACCGCCACCGTCCCGCCAGACGGATCGCGGAGCAACAGATCGATTGGCCCTATGGCGGTCGCGTACTCGCGGCGGATCAGCCGCAACCCGGGACCAACCAGTTCAACCTGTTCAGCCAACAACGCCTGCAAATGCGATTCAACCCCGTCTTTGACCAGGCCTGGCTCGGTCCCCAGCTCAGTTTCCAAGTCATGAAACACCTCAAAGATCTGGATTCGCAAGCGGTCATCCGTTTTCAGCTGACTGACCTGCCAGATCATGACGACGCCAGCCTCAGTTTCCGCCGGTTCAGGTTCTAGCTCGACCAATTCGCAGGGTGGGGTCATCCAATTGAGCGGCTTGTAAGAGCCGCCATCGGCATGAATCAGCACCGAACCGTCCGCTTTGACCAGCACCAACCGCCGCGCCGGGTCCAGGTGGGCGCCGAGCCGCCCGGAGTAGTCAACCGCGCACCGCGCGATCACCAGCCGCATCCGGCCAAGCCCTTCGCCGTCGCAGGCACCATTCGCATCCGTTCATTATGCCGGGCTGAGGTGCCCAATTGACGCCAGGTTGAATCGGCGGCGAGTTCGCGTCAGTTTGGCCCCTTGTCACCCGGCGTGGGCCCGCCCCCACCGGCCCGGCCGCGTTCTTAGGCCCGAGTCCGGTTCAGGCAGACAGCGGGTTGGTTAGACAGCCGGTTAGGCTGGGCACCATGGTTGTGCTGTCACGAATCACCACCAAGACCGGCGATGACGGCCTGACTCACCTGGGCGACTTCAGCCGCGCGTCCAAGACCGACCCCCGCATTGAAGCGGTCGGGTCAGTCGCGGAGGCCAACGCGATCCTGGGGGTCGCGGTCGCCTTTGGCCTGGATCCAGAACTCAGCGGCTGGACCGGCCGCCTCCAGCAAGAACTCTTCGACCTAGGAGCGGACCTGGCGACACCACTGCCCGCCGGCCCAGATCCTGGAACTGGTTCCAGCCCAGCCGTCCCCGAATCTGGGCCCAAACCAGGGGCCAAGACCCCCAATCCCCCCACACCAAGAATCGTCCCGGCCGCCATTGAGGCCTGGGACCAGACCATAGGCCAGCTAGCGGACCGGCTCGGACCCGTGCGCGCCTTCATCTTGCCCGGCGGCCCACCGGCCGCCGCACAGTTGCACCTGGCCGTTACGGTGGTGCGGCGAGCGGAACGGGCCGCTTGGGCGGCCGGCGAAGCGCACGGCATCGGGCAAGCCGGCGGCCTTAACCGCCATGCCCTGGTGTACCTCAACCGTTTGTCAGATCTGCTCTTCCAAATGGCACGGGCAGCGGGCGGCGAACCTGGGCTGTGGCGCCCGTCAAGTAGCTGAATCCGAGCGCGTTGGACCGGCCTCAATCCAGGACCGCAAACCGCTAGAAGCACCACGCGAAATAACCAGCGGGTAAACCGAACCGTCCGAAACCAGCCGCACTACCTGGCCCTCGGCCGGCGCCTCCTCATCTGGCGGTCCCGGCTCAATCGCTAAGCCCCGGCGGGGCCAGCGGTGAACGGGTGAGAAAGAAAGTGAATTGCGGGCGAACCAATCGAGCGACCCAGGCGCGAAGGTCGCCAAACCAAACCGTTCGCGGCGTTCGGCACCATCACCCTCAATCACCACACAAGGAAAGCTCCCGGGACGAGTCCCCAGGTAACGCCAGCGCAAGCAGAACAGACCTGCCAAACCGACCGCCGTAACGGCGGCGACGGCCAAGACCGCGAGCAGCGCCTGTGGCATAGGCCCCTCCGTTGACTACCCCGAAACTACATCTGGCTCAGCTAGCTGGCCCGTCATTTGGCGGCCGGCACCAACTCAGCATCCTCCGCGACTATGGTCACAATATCCGAGTCAACCGACAGGAAGCCGCCAGTGATGCGTACGCGCACCTCGGGCGTGTCGGATGGTAGGACCTTGATCTCGCCTTCGCCCAGGATAGCCAGCAGCGGCTCATGCCTGGGATAGACGCCAATCGATCCCTCCACGCTGGGTGCGGTGAAGAAGGTCGCATCGCCCTTCCAGACCGAGCCCTCCCAGTCGGCGATCTCGACTTTCAGTTCGCCAGCCATGGCCTCAGCCCAGTTCCTTCTGCAGGCGCTCCCAGTTGCGTTCTAGGTCTTCCAGGCCGCCAATGTTGAAGAAAGCTTGCTCGGCCACATGATCAAATTCGCCATCAGCGATCCGCGAGAAGGCCTCAATCGTCTCCGTCAACGGCACAGTTGACCCTTCGACACCTGTGAACTGGGTCGCCATATAGGTGTTCTGGGACAAGAACTGCTGAATGCGACGAGCCCGGTTGACCACAATCTTGTCTTCCTCAGACAGTTCATCCACGCCCAGGATGGCGATGATGTCCTGGAGTTCCTTGTTCCGCTGCAAGATCTGCTTGACGCGGATGGCCGTGTTGTAGTGGTCCTCGCCAACGTACCTGGGGTCCAGAATCCGTGAAGTGGAGGCCAGCGGGTCAACCGCCGGGTACAGGCCGCGTGAGGCGATGTCACGGGACAACTCCGTGGTCGCGTCCAGGTGGGCGAAGGTCGTGGCCGGAGCCGGATCGGTGTAATCATCCGCCGGCACGTAAATGGCCTGCATCGAGGTGATCGAGTGACCACGGGTTGACGTGATGCGCTCCTGCAATTCGCCCATCTCATCAGCCAAGTTGGGCTGGTAACCCACCGCCGAAGGCATCCGGCCCAACAGGGTTGACACCTCCGAACCGGCCTGGGTGAAGCGGAAGATGTTGTCAATGAACAGCAGCACGTCCTGATGCTGGATATCCCGGAAGTACTCCGCCATGGTCAGCGCGGACAGGGCCACCCGCAAACGCACGCCCGGCGGCTCGTCCATCTGGCCAAACACCAGCGCAGTTTGCTTGATGACGCCGGATTCCGTCATCTCCTCGATCAGGTCGTTGCCCTCGCGGGTCCGCTCCCCCACGCCCGCGAACACCGAAACGCCATCGTGGTTGTTGGCGACCCGGTAAATCATCTCCTGGATCAGCACCGTCTTGCCCACACCGGCACCGCCAAACAGGCCGATCTTTCCGCCCTGGACATACGGCGTCAGCAGGTCAATCACCTTGATGCCGGTCTCAAACATCTGGGTCCGGCCCTCAAGCTCATCGAACGGCGGCGGGTTGCGGTGGATACCCCAACGCTCCGTCACTTCCAGCTTCTCGTCCGGCTCCAGGTTGAGCACGTCACCGATCACATTGAAAACGTGGCCCTTGGTGACATCACCCACAGGCACCGAGATGGGGCCGCCGGTGTCCTGGACCACAGCGCCGCGGACCAGACCGTCGGTCGGTTTCATGGCGATGGCCCGGACCAGGTTGTCTCCTAGGTGCTGTTCCACCTCCAAGGTGACGGTGATCTGGCGCTTGCCCGCGCCCGCTTCCTCCAGTTCGATCTCAGTGGTGAGCGCGTTGTAGATCTCGGGGAGGGCATCACCCGGGAACTCAACGTCTACAACGGGCCCAATCACTCGCGCTACCCGCCCTTGGGCGGGCGCCGGGTTGCGCGTTACCTCGGCTTCTACGGTGGTGCTGGTCATGATTTCTGCGTCTTCCTTCGGTTTGGTCGGTCCGTTGCGGGTGATCATCTACCGGCTGCCAAGGCGTCAGCCCCGGAGACAATTTCGCTGATCTCTTGGGTAATGTCGGCCTGGCGGGCCTGGTTGGCCAGCCGGGTGTATTTGCGTACCAGGTCTTCGGCGTTGTCGGTGGCGGTGTGCATGGCCCGCTGTCGGTTGGCCAGTTCCGATGCCGCCGCCTGCAGTAAGCAGTCGAGGATCCGGGAACGTACGTAGCGCGGAAGCAAAGCGTCCAGGACGCCCGCCGGGCTAGGCTCGAAGCTGTAGAGTGGGAAGATTTCCGCTTTGGCGGTCTCGCCGCTGATCCTCTCTTGGACCACGGTGACCTCTTCGGCGTCCTCCGCGTCCTCGACGAACTCAAGCGGCAGCATCCGCACCATCCTAGGTGTTTGCGAAACCATGTTCCGGAAGTGCGTGTAGACCACGTGAAGCTGCCCTACGGCATCGGGATCCTCTTCTGGCGCCTCAAAGGCATCCAGCAGGGCCGCGGCGATCTCCTTAGCCACGGCAAAAGACGGGGAGTCTGACGAACCCAGCCAAGACCGTTTGATTGGCACGCCCCGGAACTCGTAATAGCTCAGCGCGCGGCGGCCAACCACATAACGGTCAACCTGGAAGCCGTCGGCCTCCAGCTCCGCCGCATGGGCTTCCGCCTCACGCAGGACGTTCGCCGTGTAGGCGCCCGCCATGCCCCGGTCCGCTGCCATGATCAGCAGAGCCACCCGCTGGACGCCCTCGCGTTCGGTCAGCAACGGATGGCGAATCTCCTCGCCTACGTGGCTGGCGGCCAAGGAAACCGCCCGGGTGAGCGCATTGGCGTACGGGCGCTGGCTGGCGGCCGCGTCACGCGCCCGTCCAATCCGACTGGCCGCGATCAATTCCATCGCCCGGAAGATCTTCTTCAGGGACTGGGTGGACTTGATCCGCGCCCGGTATACCTTTTGCGAGCCGGCCATCTATTCAGCCCCGCTTCTTCAGCTTGATCTGCTCCTGCTCCAGGTCCGCCTCGCCCGGTTCCACCTCATCGGGGACCGTCAGCACACCGATTGTCAGCAAGAACTCCTGGGTGAAAGCCTCGACCGCTTCTTTCAGGTCTTGTTCGGTCTCCGCCGTCAAGTCCCTGGTCTGGGCGATGGTCGCCAAGACCTCAGTCCGCCGGTCCAGGTAGTCCAGCAAGTCGCGTTCGTAATCATGAACTTTGTCCAGCGGCACGCGGTCCAGGTAACCCTTGGTGGCGGCGTAGATGGCGGCCACTTGGCGTTCCACCGGATAGGGCGTGTACTGCGGCTGTTTGAGCAGCTCCATCAGCCGCGCGCCGCGCGTTAGTTGCTGGCGCGAAGCGGCGTCCAGGTCAGAAGCGAACATAGCGAAGGCTTCCAAATCTCGGTATTGGGCCAAGTCGATCTTCAACGTGCCAGCGACCTTCTTCATGGCCTTGACCTGGGCGGATCCGCCAACGCGGGACACCGAGATGCCAACGTCCACGGCGGGACGCTGGTCCGCGTTGAACAGGTCGGACTGCAAGAAGATCTGCCCGTCGGTGATGGAGATGACGTTGGTCGGGATGTAAGCCGAGACGTCGTTGGCCTTGGTCTCAATGATTGGCAGGCCGGTCATTGAGCCGCCGCCCATTTCCTTGGACAGTTTGGCACAGCGCTCCAGCAGCCGTGAGTGGAGATAGAACACATCACCGGGATAAGCTTCGCGGCCCGGCGGGCGGCGCAACAGCAAGGACACGGCGCGGTAAGCCTCGGCTTGCTTGGACAGATCGTCAAACACAATCAGGACATGCTTGCCCTCATACATCCAGTGCTGGCCAATGGCGGAACCCGTGTAGGGAGCCAGGTACTTAAAGCCGGCCGGATCTGAAGCCGGCGCGGCCACAATGGTGGTGTACTGCAGGGCGCCGGCGTCCTCCAGGGCCGCCCGCACCGAAGCGATCGTTGAACCTTTCTGGCCCACCGCCACGTAGATGCACCGCACTTGCAGGTTCGGGTCACCCGAATCCCAGTTCGCTTTCTGGTTGATGATGGTGTCCGTGGCGATGGCCGTCTTGCCGGTGCCACGGTCTCCAATAATCAACTGGCGTTGGCCGCGACCAACCGGGATCAGTGAGTCAATCGCCTTCAGACCGGTCTGCAACGGCTCGTGTACGGACCGGCGTTGCATGACCGTTGGCGCCTGCAACTCCAACGCCCGGCGTTGAGTGGTTTCGATCTCACCCAGGCCATCCATCGGCACTCCCAAGGGGTCAACGACCCGGCCCAAGTAGGCGTCCCCCACCGGCACGGACAGCACCTCGCCCGTACGGCGGACCTCTTGACCCTCTTCAATGCCTGCGAATTCGCCCAGCACAATCACGCCGATTTCGCGGACGTCCAGGTTCTGAGCGATGCCCAGGGTGCCGTCCGCGAAGCGCAGCAGTTCATTGCCCATTACCCCTGGCAGGCCCTCGACCTGCGCGATCCCGTCCCCGGCCATGGTGACGCGGCCGATTTCTTCGGCCGCGGCCGGAGCGGCCTGGTAGGACTCGACGAACTCGTCCAGAGCCTGGCGAATGGCCTCGGGACGAATGCTCAGATCAGTCATGTTCTCTTTCCTTTAGAAATCTTCTGGACTCACGCGGCCAAATCTCGCCTGAGTTCGGTGAATCTGGTCAGCAATGAGCCGTCAACCACTTCATCGCCAACGCGGATGCGTAGGCCGCCTATCACGGAGTGGTCAATCGACACGTTCAGTTGGACTTCGCGGCCGTATTCAGCGGACAGGAGCTTCGCTAGCGTGGCAGTTTGCCGCTCTGACAGCGCCGCCGCGCTAGTGACGACTACGGCCAAGCGCTGACGCCGGGCCGCCACGAGGTCCCCAACATACTTCAGCGAATAACGGATGCCACGCCCGCGCGGATGGCTCACCACCCGATGCAGCAGGTCCATGGTCTCCGGGCGGACCGCTGGCACGAACACGCCTTCGACCAGTTTGACCCTGGCCTGAGGTTCAGCCACCACGTCGCCCAAGGCCGTGCGCAGATCACGATTGTTGCGCAACACCACATCCACCTCAAAGAGTTCGGCTTCGACGTGGCGCAGGACCTTCTTCGATTGCGCGTTGGCGAGTTTGGAGTCAAAAGCCAATAACTCCAAGGTGTCCGCCAGATCCCCGTCCTTAGACCAGCGCAACGCGGCCACGGAAGCCGCGAGTCCCACCGCGGACGGGAAATGCCCGGCCATGGCCTGACGGATCAGCCGCTCCTTGGCGCCTGCCTCGCGGTTGGGATTGGTCAACGCTCTGGCCAAGGCAGGATCCGCGTCCAGCGCATCAGTCAGGGCGAACAACTCCTCGCCAATCTGGGAGGCGTGCCCGAGCTGTTTGGCCAAGACTCGGTTCAGCTCGAGTTGAGCCTTGGCTGCCGACCCAGCGCTACCTCCAGCCATCAGACGCCCTTTCCGGCGGCCGTCTGGCTTTCAAGATCATCTAAGAAGCGGTCAATCACGCGCCCGGCCAAAGCCGAATCCTTGAGCGATTCGCCAACGATCCGTTCAGCCAGTTCGGTCGCCAAAGTGCCGACATCCTTGCGCAATGACACCTCGGCGGCGCGGCGCTCAGAATCGATTTGGCGCTGAGCGGCTTCTGAAATCCGCCGAGCCTCATCACCAGCCTTGGCCTTGGCCTCCGCCACTATGGCACTCGCGTCAGACTTAGCTTCTTCCCTGACCTTGGCCGCCTCAAGCCTCGCGGCTTCCTTCTCCGCGTCAAGGCCAGACCGGATCTGAGCGATTTCCTCTTCGGCGCGCTCGGCCCGCTTGATGCCGCCCTCGATTACCTCGGCCCGTTCATCAAGGACCTTGAGATAGCGCGGTACGCCATACTTGCCAACCGCGATAGCGATCACAATCAAGCAGAGGCTGGAGATGATGACTTCATCCCAGGGCGGGATGAACAGACCTATTCCCTCAGGGGTGCCTTCGGCTAGCCACATGATCAGGAGAACAGGAAGCCGGCCACCAGACCGAGCAGGGCCAGGGCCTCGGCCAGGCCGGCGCCGATGAACATGGTGCCCATCAACGAGCCCCTCAGTTCAGGCTGGCGAGCGATTGACTCCTGGGTCTTGCCTACCAGGATGCCCACGCCAATGCCGGGGCCAATCGCGGCCAAGCCGTAGCCGATGGCGTTCAGATTGCCGTTGATTATGGTTTCGGCTAGTAGGTTCACAGTTTGTTCCTTTCGTTGGTGCTAACCGGCCTGACGCTGGTCCAGACCGGAGTTCACATCAGTGCTCTTCGGAGGCGAGCCCAATGTAGACGGAGGTGAGGATGGCGAAGATGAAAGCTTGCAGGCCAGCGATGAAGATCTCGAAGATCACGAACGCGAACGATGCCGCCGCCGTCAGCAGGCTCAGCCCCTTCATCAGACCGGCTCCCTCAATCAGCAGATAGCTGGTCATCACGAAGAAGGCGGTCAAAAGAAAGTGCCCGGCGATCATATTGGCCATTAGACGGACAGTCAGGGTGACCGGCCGCAAGACGAAGGTGGACAAGAACTCGATGGGGGTCAGCAGGATGTACATCACCTTGGGCGCACCCTTGGGGAAGAGATTGTCCGTCAGGAAGTGGCCCAGTCCGTGTGACCGAATGCCTTGGGCCACGAAGGCGATCCAGGCGCAAACCGCCAGGATCATGGGGACGGCCACCAGGCCGTTCGAGGACACGTTCAAGAAGGGTAGGACGCCGGTGATGTTCAGGGCCAGCACCCCAAAGAAGATCGTGGCGATGAACGGCAGGTACCTGCGCGCCATGGCCGGCGGCATGGCCGCCTCGCAGATCTGCTTGTGGACAAAGCCCATGGCCAACTCAAAGGTCGACTGGCCGCGGCCCGGCACTAGGCGGGTCCGCCTGGCTCCCAGGTAGACCAGGACCACCAGCGCGACGGTAGCTATGACCCGGATCAAGTCGATCCGGTTGAACTCGAACCATTCGCCGATCCGCCAGAACGGCTCTGGGTAGAGTTCGTCGAGGGTAGGCATGTGCATTCCGTCGCCTTCGCCGCCGGTCTTCGCCGCGGCGAGCATACTTCCGATGGAGGACAAGTCCATGACTCCTAGTAAGGGGTCCACATAACCGCGCATACGCCGAGCGGTTATGCCTGCCTAAGCAGAGTGTTGGTCAGTGGGCCGGAACAAACCTACCACAGCGGGGACCTATGGCCGTCTGAGCGTGGGCGCTGGCGGCGCGCCGGCCCAGGTTCTGCTCTTATGCGTGCACCGTGAAGTATCCGTCTCTCTAGGACTAAAGCCCCGGCCGGGCCACCCAAGGACGGCGATTCCGCCGGCCGGCGCTGCGTTCACGCTCTGGTACGCCCGCCGTTCCGGCCGCTTGGGCCAGGAGCCCTACCGGCGGTCCGGTCCCGGCTCAGGTGTGACCCGGGCAGCCCAAACTACCCGTCCTTCAACGGCCAGGGAGCCCATCACGCCGACCACCACCGTCAGCCCAAAGGCCGGGCGGTTGATGAAGCTGGCCTGATTGAGCACCAACATCAGCCCGAACAACACCACCAACTTGCCGAACCAAGACAGCAGTAAGTTGCGGGCCTTGGATTCAGGGGTCTTGGACAGATGCATCACCAGGGCGGAGGCGCCAAAGAACAGCCCCACAGTCGCCGCCCCCAGCAACGCGCCCCAAAGCCCCTCGAAGCCCGCCGCTAAATAGCCGACCACGCCGCCACCAACCGCCAGTACGACGGCCAAGATGGCGAGCTGAATGCCGATCCTTCCGTAAGCAATCGGGTCAGCCGGGGGCTTGGCGCCCGCCTCATCTGGGCTGGAATTGTCATCAGCCGTCGGCTGGTTCATTCGGTTCCTCCTCCAGGGGACTATCGGTTGGCGCGGACGTGACCGGTCCCGCCCGTGCGAGACCCGGACTGGGTCCGCTGGGCACACCGTCCTCCGCCCCGGCGTCCACAGCGTCCACAGCGTCTCCGGCGTTCGCCGGATCGACCGCCGGACGCCGCCGACGGCGCGGCCAACGACCAGGCGCCAATGTCAAGGCTAAGGCCACCACCACGCCCACTACCAAGAAGGCGGCCACCTGGCGAGCCCGGAAGACCGCCAGCCCAGCGGTGCCAAAAGCCAGCACAGCGGTCCAAACGTACATGATGGCCACCGCCCGGCGTTGAGTGTGCCCTAGCTGCAGCAGCCGATGATGCAGGTGCATCCGATCCGCTTGGAAGGGAGACTGCCCAGCACGCATTCGCCGCGCCACCGCCAGCAGCATGTCTAACAGCGGTAACGCCAACACCGCGAACGGCAGCATGATGGGGAGGAACGCACCGAAGGCCTGGCGCTGGGTAACAGTGGCGGCGCCGGGATCGATTTGCCCGGTCACGGAGATCGTGGCGGCCGCGAAGAGCAAGCCCAAGAGCATGGAACCCGAATCGCCCATGAAGATGCGAGCCGGGTTGAGGTTGTGAGGCAAGAAGCCGAGGCACGCCCCAACGGTCAGAGCCAGGATCAGAGCCGCCAGGGTGGCATAATTCGGCGCGCCGGATCCGCGTGACAGCAAGTAGGAGTAGAGGAAGAAGGCGCCGCAGCCTATCGCCACCACGCCCGCTGCCAAGCCGTCTAGGCCGTCAACAAAGTTGATCGCGTTGATGGTCGCGACCACCACCAGGATGGTGACGATCAGGCTCAACCGCGAAGACACGATTGTCACGCCGCCCACTGGCAAAGTGATCAACTGCACCCCTTGCCAGGCCAAGAACCCAGCGGCCAGCACCTGACCAGCCAGCTTGGTCATCCAACTGAGGTCAAACCAATCGTCAAGGGCACCCAGCAGGCAGATGAATCCGGCCGCCGCCAGCACACCCCACGGGGCGTCCGAGTCCGTGAAGACCGGTCTTAGGAATGGCACCCGTGAGGCCGCTGCCAGTCCTACCGCGATCCCAACGAACATGG
The DNA here is from genome assembly GCA_031268215.1 of Bifidobacteriaceae bacterium. GTDB lineage: Bacteria > Actinomycetota > Actinomycetes > Actinomycetales > WQXJ01 > JAIRTF01. Next base: position 33,023 of record JAIRXP010000033.1, read on the forward strand.
CCAGCCCACCCAGGCGCGGCGTTGGGACAGTGTGAATGTCGCGCTGACGAACTGGCGTGACACCGTGGGTCGCCACCGCCATACGCCGCACCAGTGGCACCATCAGGGCGGTTACCAAGGCCGCGATGGCGCACAGCATTAAGTAGATTCTCAACCGGCCACCCCTGCCCGCCCCGGCAAGGCTGCCATCAGGTCGTCTTGGCTGACCGGCCCGGCCCGCACCAGGCGCACTTCTCGCCCGGTCAGATCAACCACCGTGGACGCGACTGGTCCTGGCGCCTGGCCACCATCTACGTAAACGGCGACGGCGGGGCCAAAGACTTGGACGGCATCGGCGGCGGTCAGAACTGGGGGCTGCCCGGACTGGTTAGCCGAACTGACCGCCAACGGGCCAGTTCGCCGCAACAATGCCAGGGTGGCAGGGTGGTCAGGCTGGCGCAGCCCAACAGTTCCGCTGGTGCTACCAAGGTGGAGCCGGGGAGTTGGACGGGCTGGCAGAATAATGGTCAACGGCCCCGGCCAAAAAGCCCTGGCCAGCGTTTCTGCTTGCTCTGGCCAGTCCGCCACCAGCTCCCTGGCAGCGGCACGGTCCGCCACCAGGACCGGTAACGCCAAGTCCTTTGGCCGTCCCTTGGCCGCGAAGAGGCGGCTAGTAGCTGCCTTCTGGAACGGGTCTGCGGCCAGTCCGTAGACCGTATCGGTCGGCAGGACCACCAGGAGGCCTTGGCCGATGGCGCGCGCCGCGTCCGCCAGAACATGGGGCGGCGGCGGCGTCACGGAAGCTAGCATCCAGGCGATTGTACGGCCCCAGAGCCCCTCGCCGCCCGGGCCACGACCTCGCCGCGCGGTGACACGTTAACGTCAGGCGCGTGCGCACTGCCCTGAATATGGACGATGACGTGCTGGCCGCCGTCCGCGAGGGCGCCCGCCAAGCATCAGGAATCCGGCCAGCAACGCTCTGACCCGAACGCTGACGAGTCAGCGGTAACAATCGTCGATGAATCCAAATCGAAAGGCTCTATCCATGTGGTCACCTTGGCGTGGCGCTGGTACGGACTGCCCGCAGGTAACGTTCCCGGCCGGTCAGGTCATGGCCCGTTTGAGCGTCATCGAAAAACCCCTCAGCGGTCGCGGCCTGGCGCAGGGCTTGACTCTGCGACGGGTCGTGCTCCATCACCAGGATTCCGCCAGAGCGCAGCAAACGGGCGGCCGCCGCCAGAAAGACCAACGGCATGTCCAGGCCTGCCGGACCGCCTCCGAACAGCGCCGCCGGCGGTTCGTATTGAGCCACGCTGGGCCCCAATTCGGCATCATCCAGCAAGTACGGCGGGTTAGCGGCCACCACGGCCACCCGGCCAGCCAGGTCTTCCAAGGGACCGTCAGGCAGAGCGACCAACGCGGCATCGGCCGCCACCACTTCAACGCCCAACGGCTCAAGATTGTCCCGGGCCTGGCCGGTTGCCGCCCAAGCCCGTTCAACCGCGACCACCCGGGCCGCGGGAACCTCAGTGGCCAGGGCGGCCGCGATGGGGCCAGCTCCGGTCCCCAAGTCAATGGCCAAGCGATCCACGGCCGGGAAGGACAACAGGGCGGTGATGGCGACAGCGGCTACGGCCTCCGTTTCCGGGCGAGGAATGAACGCACCAGGGCCAATCTTCAGTTCAAGGTGACGAAAGGGGGCCTTCCCCAGGATGTACTGCAACGGCTCGCCTCCGTCCAGGCGGGCTGCGGCCCGGTCGTAATTCGCCTGTAAACGCAGCGATCCGCCCAGAGCCTGGGCCCGCAATTCGCCCAGCGAAATGCCCATCAACCCGGCGGCCAACCGCTCATGATCAGGTGTCGCAAATTTCATCTATTGATGCTACGTCGCCAGGAACCAAACGCCGAACCGACCCGACCCGGGCCCGCCGCCCGACCAAGCCTCAAGCCTCAAGCCTCAAGCCAGCGGATCGTGCCCCTCACGAGCGGCCCGAGCGGCCGCCAGTTTGGACTGCATGCCAAAGATTTCGATGAATCCCCGGGCCTGCGACTGGTCAAATGAATCGCCCTCGTCATAGGTTGCCAGATTGAAATCGTAAAGGGACGAATCAGACCGCCGCCCAGTGACTGTGGCTCGTCCCGCATGCAAGGTCATTCGGATCTCTCCATTGACTTCCCGCTGAGTCTCGGCGATGAACACGTCAAGGGCGTTCTTCAATGGCGAGAACCACTGCCCGTCATAGACCAATTCGCTCCAACGGGTCCCCACTAGCCGCTTGAAGCGGGCCAACTCGCGTTCAACGGTGACGCCCTCAAGATCGCGGTGAGCCTCAATCAGGGCCATGGCGCCTGGCGCCTCATAGACCTCGCGGGATTTGATGCCTACCAGCCGGTCTTCCACCATGTCGATGCGGCCAATGCCTTGGGCGCCGGCCCGCCGGTTGAGTTCCTGAATGGCCCCTAAAGGCGTGACCGGAATGCCGTCAATCGCCACCGGCACGCCGTTGGCGAAGGCGATTACAACTTCATCTTCCACCGGCGGGAAGGACGGGTCATCGGTGTAGGTGTAAACATCTTTGGTGGGACCATTCCAGATGTCTTCCAGGAATCCGGTCTCTACCGCCCGGCCCCAGACGTTCTGATCAATTGAGAACGGCGAGGACTTGGTGGTCTCGATTGGCAAGGAATGGCGTTCAGCGTAGCCAATGGCGGCCGCCCTGGTCAGGGCCAGATCGCGGACTGGCGCTATGCATTTCAGGTCCGGCGCCAATGAGGTAATGGAAACCTCGAACCGGACTTGGTCGTTTCCTTTGCCGGTGCAGCCATGGGACACTATGCCGGCCCCAAACTGGCGCGCCGCCCGCACCAGGTGCTTGACAATCACCGGCCGCGACAACGCCGAGACCAGCGGGTAGCGGTCCATATACATGGCGTTGGCAGCCAAGGCCGGCATGCAGTATTCGGTCGCGAATTCCTCGCGCGCGTCCGCCACGTAAGCTTCCACCGCGCCGCAGGCCAGCGCCCGTTCGCGGATGGTCTGAAGGTTCTCGCCGCCCTGGCCCACATCCACCGCCACGGCCACTACCTCCGCACCGGTGGCCTCGCCAATCCAGCCAATCGCCACCGATGTGTCGAGCCCGCCTGAATAGGCCAGCACTACTCGCTCTGTCATGAGCCTTCTCCTTCATTCGCCAATTGAGTCAGGCGGGCCGCTATCGCTGGACCGCCGTCTGATTCGCGGGTCACCAGAACAATGGTGTCATCACCCGCGATTGTCCCCATCACGCCGGGGAAAACTGAATGGTCTATGGCCGAGGCCAGGAAATGCGCCGCCCCCGGAGGGGTCCGGGCCACCGCCATATTGGCGCTGCCCTCCGCGCTGACCAGCAGGTCTGCCGCCAGCCGGCGTAGGCGCGCGGCCAGCATCTCTTGGCCTTGGGCGCCTTCAAGGGCCGCTTCGCCGCCCTCCACCGGTAGGGCATAGACGCGCGAGCCATCCCCCAATCTCACTTTGTCCGCCCGCATTTCAACCAAGTCGCGGCTGAGCGTCGCCTGGGTCACTTCGAGACCGGAATTCCCCAGGCAGGTGGCCAATTGGCTTTGTGAACGGATCGCCTGGGTCCGGATGATCTGCCGGATCAGCGCCTGCCGCGCGGTCTTGGTGGCCGGTATGACACGGACCATTTCAGCTCCCGACACCCATCGCTGCGCCCGCGCTCGGCATCATGGCGGCGTCATAGGAACCGGCCGGCGCTACTCGCTTCAGACCCGCCTGGCGCAACAGCCAGATCAGCAGGGCCTTCTGAGCGTGAAGGCGGTTCTCGGCCTCATCCCAGACGCGCGATTGAGGGCCGTCGATCACCGATTCCGTTACTTCGTTGCCCCGGTAAGCGGGCAGACAGTGGAGGAAGATCGCTTCCGGCGCGGCCGCCGCCATCAAGGCGTCATCGACGCGGAAAGGCACGAACGGCGCTCGCCGGGCCGCCGCGTCGCCTTCTTGGCCCATGGACACCCAAGTGTCGGTCGCCACTACGTCCGCCGCCGATGCCGCCGCCGCCACATCCGCTGTCACGCTCACTTGGGCACCGGTCACCTCGGCGATCGCTTGCGCCTCAGTCAGGATTTCCGCCTTCGGCCGGTATCCGTCCGGTGTGGCGATCACCACGTTCATCCCGGCGGTCGCCCCACCCAGAAGATACGAATGGGCCATGTTGTTGGCGCCGTCGCCGAAGTAGGCCAATTTTGCGCCGCGCAGACGCTTGACGCCGCCACGGTGTTCGGCCACCGTCAGCAGATCAGCCAACACTTGGCAGGGGTGAAAATCATCTGTCAGGGCGTTGATGACAGGCACGTTCACATGGGCGGCCATCTCTTCGATCCGGTCCTGTCCGTAAGTCCGCCAAACGATAGCGGAAACCTGGCGGCCAAGGACGCGGGCGACATCGGCCACCGATTCGCGTTGCCCCACACCGGCTAGCTTTCCGTCCACGAACATGGGGTAACCGCCCAGTTCAGCCACTCCCACGCAGAACGATAGCTGGGTCCTGAGCGTGGGTTTGTCAGTCAGGACAGCCACCGCTCGGGGACCAGTCAGCGGCCGGCGGTTCCATCGATGAGCCTTGACCTTCAGGGCCAGATTCAGGATCTGGGCCTGTTCGCCTGGGCTGACGGAACTGTCTTTGAGGAAATGTCGGACGGTCATGCCGCCTCCTTGATAATCGCGGGCAGGGCCGCAGTGAACCGTTGGGCCTGGGATTCGGTCAAGATTAGCGGCGGCGCTAAGCGCAGCGCGTGCGGGTCGTGAGCAGCGGTCAAGAATCCAGCTGCCTGGGCGGCCTCGCCGACAGCCGTGGCCTTGGCTCCTTCTAAGACCACGCCAATCAGCAATCCCTCCCCCCGGGTCGCCTTGACTCCTGGAACGTTGGCCAGTTCTTCCCGCCAACGCCCGCCCAGGACCCGCGCCCAGTCCATCAGCTCCTGGTCTTCGACTGTTTGGACCGTGGCCAGGGCCACGGCCGTCGCCAAGGGCCCGCCGCCAAAGGTGGAACCGTGGTCACCAGGGCGCAGCAGCGCCGCCGTTGGGCCGTTCATGGCCACCATGGCGCCAACTGGGAAACCGCCGCCCAGCCCTTTGGCCAGGGTCACCAGATCCGGGCCACCCTCCGGGCCATCCAGCGGGCCGCCCAGCGCGGGATTTTGATAAGCCATCCAGGTGCCGGTCCGGCCAATTCCAGTCTGGATTTCATCAATCCACAACAGCGCACCATATTGCCTGGTCAATCGCCTGGCCTCGGCCAGGTAAGCGGCCGGCAAGGGGATGACTCCGGCCTCGCCCTGGATTACTTCAACGACCAAGGCCGCCGCATCACCGCCCTTGAGGGCGTCCTCAAGAGCGTCCAGATCGCCATGCGGCAAGAACTGAACTGGGCCAGTGAACTCAGCAAAGGGCTCCCGGTAAGCCGCCTTGGCGGTCAGCGACAGACCGCCCAGAGTGCGGCCGTGGAAGGATCCCTCCAGGGCCAGCAGGCGGTGACGGCCGCCCGTCCCGCCGGTGGGGTGACGCAGCGCGGCTTTGAGGGCCGCCTCGTTCGCTTCGGTACCGGAGTTGCTGAAGAAGACACGCCCACCGGGCGCGGCGCCAGTGATTTCAAGCAGTTTGCCGGCCAGGGCTATCTGCGGCTCAGACGTGTAACGATTGGACACGTGCCCCAGCCTGGACGCTTGGACGGCCAGGGCCTTCACCCAGGCCGGGTGGGCATGACCCAGAGCGTTGACGGCGATCCCTCCCAGCAGGTCAAGGTACTCCCGGCCATCAACGTCCCAGACTTGGGCTCCCAGCCCATGGTCCAGCACCAATGTGGGGCTGAAGACCCCTAACAGGCGCTGACGGTACTGTTCCAGCGCTGTGCTATTGGACTGCATCGGCCCCCACCACTTCGGTCGCGTCATTGTCAGGCGGGCCAACGACCATGGTGCCAACGCCTTCATCGGTGAAAACCTCCGTCAGCAGGGAATGAGCCAGGCGACCGTCAATCACGTGGGCCCGCGGTACCCCGGCGCGGACCGCCCTGAGGCAAGCCTCCATCTTGGGCTGCATGCCGGTGGCGATTGAATTCATCATCCCAGCCAGTTCGCCGGCGCGGATCTTGTGGATCAGCGACGACCGGTCTGGCCATTCGCGGTACAGGCCCTCAACGTCCGTCAGAATCACCAACTTGCGAGCGTGCAGCGCCACCGCTAGGGCTGACGCCGCCGTGTCGGCATTGATATTGAGCACCTGACCGGGCGCGTCCAGGTCTGGAGCGACCCCTGAAATCACCGGGATGCGGCCAGCCTCCAGCAGGTCACGGACGGCCGAGGGATTGACTTGGACCACGTCCCCAACCAATCCCACATCGACGTCGGTACCGTCCACGCGGGCGGTCCGGCGGCGAGCCTGATAGAGAGCGGCGTCCTCTCCGGACATGCCAACGGCGAACGGACCATGGGCGTTGATCAGCCCCACCAATTCACGGCTGACCTGGCCGGTCAGCACCATCCGGACCACATCCATGGTTTCCGGCGTGGTCACCCTCATGCCGCCCTGGAATTCGGAGCTGATCCCCAGCCGACTCAGCATTTGATTGATCTGTGGGCCGCCGCCGTGGACTACCACTGGCCGCAGGCCAACCCGGCGCATGAACACCATGTCCTCAGCGAAGGCGGCTTTCAGCGCGTCATCGACCATGGCGTGGCCGCCGTACTTGACAACCACAACCGCGCCGCCGAATTCCTCCAGCCAAGGCAGAGCCTCGATCAAGACCTCAGCCTTTTGCCCGGGCGTCAGGGCCGCTACGGCGCTGGTACTGGGGCTTGGGACCGGGCCGGAGTTGGAACCCGCAGTGGGATTTGAATCAGTCATGATGAATAGTCCGCGTTGATTGATACGTATTCGTGGGTCAGATCGTTAGTCCAAATTGTCGCTTCGGCAGCGCCGGCGTTGAGGTCAACCATCACATTAGTTTGGCGGCCGCTGAGATCCACCAGGTCGCGCGGTTCGCCAACTTCCCCTCCTCGACAAACCGTCACCCCGTTGATGGAGACGCCGACCCGAGCGGCCTCAAACGGCGCGATGGCCGGCGGCACAGTACCGGCCGCACTGAGGATCCGGCCCCAGTTTGGGTCCTGCCCAGCGATCGCCGTCTTGAACAGGTTCGAGCGAGCGATGGCCCGGGCCACAGCCAACGCCCCACCCTGCGTCAAGGCACCTCTGACTGTTACCTCGATCTCATGATGAGCCCCCTCCGCGTCCGCGATCAGCTGCTTGGCCAGGTCTGTGGCCAGCGCGGTTAGGTGGGCGGTGAACTCGGCCGGTCCAGGCTGATTCCCGGACGCACCAGACGCCATCAAAATGACCGTGTCATTAGTGGACATGCATCCGTCCGAATCCGCCCGGTCAAATGACAGCCGGCAGGCCTCGGCCAGCGCGCCTTGAGCGGTTCCCGGATCGATCAGAGCGTCCGTCGTGATCACCACCAGCATGGTGGCGAGTTCTGGCGCCAGCATTCCGGCCCCTTTCGCCATACCGCCAATCGTGTACCGGCCATCCGGGTCCTGGATGACGGCGGTCTTGGGCACGGTATCTGTGGTCATGATCGCTTCAGCGGCCGCCCGGCCGGCTGCCTCAGTGTTGGCCAATGCCGCCACCCCAGCCTCGGTGCCTGCCAGAATCTTGTCCATGGGCAGCCGCTCCCCAATCAGTCCTGTCGAACAGATCAGGACCTCCTCCGGTCGCAGACCCAATTCCTTGGCCGCCACGGCGGCGGTCCGCTGGGCGTCCTCGTAGCCCGCCGCCCCGGTACAGGCGTTGGCGCCGCCCGAGTTGAGCACCACCGCTCTGGGCACCAAATACCCGCCTTCCGCCAGCGCCATGGCCTCCCGGCTGAACAGCACCGGGGCGGCGGCGAAACGGTTGGCGGTGAAAACCGCGGCGGCGGCGGCGAGTTGGGCGGCGGCATCGTTCACCACCACGGCCATGTCCTTGGCGCCACTGGCCTTGATCCCAGCGGCTAAACCAGCGGCTTTGAAACCCGCGGGCGCGGTTACGGTCATGGGGCGACTCCATTCAGTTCCAGGCCGGTTTCTTCCGGCAGGCCCAAGGCCAGGTTGATCGATTGGATGGCGGCTCCGGCGGTTCCCTTGACCAGGTTGTCGATCGCTGCCACCAGCACCACCCGGCCGGCCTTGGCGTCAAAGGCTAGCTGGACCAGTGCTTGGTTGGCCCCCAGGACGTGCGCGGTTGAGGGCCATTGGCTCTCCGGCAGCAGGGTCACGAACCGTTCATCCCCGTACGCCAATTCCCAGGGCTGACGGAACGTTTCCGGGGTGAATCCGGGGCCGGGCCGGGCGGTGACCGTGGCCAGGATGCCCCGGCTCATGGGCACCAAAGTTGGCGTGAAACTGATGGTCGCGGCGGGCGGGGCGCCGGCGGCGGCGCGGCGCAGGTTCTGGATGATTTCTGGGATGTGGCGGTGGCTGCCGCCCACCGCGTAAGGACTGGCCGCACCGAGAATCTCCGCCGCCAGCAAGTGCGGCTTGGTGCCCCTGCCGGCCCCGGAAACACCGTTCGCCAGCACCGCTACCAGGTCCTCGGGGCTCAAGACGCCAGCAGCGATGCCGGGCGCGAGGGCCAGGGTGACCGCCGTGACGTTGCACCCCGGTACAGCGATCCGCTTGGCCCCCCGCAGCGCCTGGCGCTGTTTCGGCGGGGTGACTGACGCCGGATTCCCGGGCCGGTCGGGGTCGGTGAGATCCTTGGGCCAGCCAAGCGGGAGTTCCGGCATCCCGTAGATCCAAGTGCCGGGGTGCTCGCCGCCGTAATACTCCCGCCAGTCGCCAGCGTCCTCCAGACGATGATCCGCACCTAGGTCAACCAGGATTGATTCCGGGCTGATCTGTTCCAGAGCATCAGCGATCCGCCCGGACTTGCCGTGGGGCAAAGCGAGGACTATTACATCGTGTCCGGCCAGCGTTTCCGGCGTGGTGGCTCCGAACTCCCGGCCGGCCAGGGCGGCCAGGTGAGGGTGGTGCCGACCCAGCGGCTGACCCGCCGCGGAGTTGGCCGTGACGGCGCCAATCAGCGCCTGGGGGTGGGCTGCCAGTAAGCGGAGGGCCTCTCCCCCGGCGTACCCTGATCCCCCAGCCACGGCCACGCTAAAAGTCATGACCGCCACCCTACCGCACAACCGGATGGTTATGCGCCTGCGCGCAAATCTATACACTCAGCCAGCCCCCAAAGGGCGGGCAAGCATAACTCTATGAATTCTCCGTGGTGGAGGGCCCCGCCGCCGTGACAGCCCGCGCGATCAACAGACGGTGCCTCTTCCAGAACGGCGGAATGAAGTTGCCTGAACGGTGCGCCATCACCAACAACCAAACGGAGAAGGCCCCCACTGTGGCCATCAAGACAACCGAGGCCTCGATCCCAAACAGACCGCCCGTGAGCCATTCGGGGCCGGTCCATTCGACCCGCAGCATCCCCCTGCCAGTCCCAGTGCCGGAGATAGGGGAACTCCAGATTGGCCCCTGTGTAACATTCCAGGCCAGGTGAACGCCCATGGGCCACCACAACGAACGAGTCGCGATGTATACGGCCGGCAAGACCAGGGCCCCGATGGCTATCCCCACCGCCCCCAGCCAAGTGCCGTCCTGGTTGGACAAGTGAACCGCGCCAAAGATCAGCGCACTGGCTGCCACAGAGAACAACGTGCCCACGGTGTCCTCCAGAATCCGGAAGAGCGCACCGCGGAAGATCAGTTCCTCCGCCACCCCGGCAGTCAACCCCGCCATCAGAAGATCAGACCAAGGCGAATACCCAGAGTTGAAACCCCTGACGTGGTAGCACCCCATCAGTGCCAAGAGCCCTACAGTTACTGTGATCAAGAAGAAGCCGAGGGCAATACCTTTCAGAAAACCGCCGATCCGGCGCCAGCCCAATTCAAGCGGCGAGCCCCGCCCCTCCAGGACACCAACCAAGACCAGATAAGCGCCAATGGCGCCGATCAGTTCCGCCGCCGCGCCCAGGCCCAGTGAGTCGAACACAGACTCAGCGAGTTCTGGATCCCCGGTCACGCCGCCCCAAATGGTCGCCCAGGCCACCCCGGCGAGCATCACGATCACGGTGATGCCGAACGCCGACCCCAAGAACACCGCCAGGCGCAAACCAGCGTTGAACCGCACCCGATGAACCGGCGGATAGGGCTTGAACGGCTGATCCGGCCCCAGCAGATCGGACTCACGCGGCCGGGAAACCGGATCATAGAACAGTTGGTATAGGCGCACGGTCCCAGCCTGGCACAGCTCGGCAGGGATCCCGACCGCTCGCTGGCGGCCAGGCCGCCGTCAGGATCAGGCGCCCGGCGGCCGCACAAACGGGAAGGTCAGGGTGTCGCGAATGTTCGCCCCGGTCAACGTCATGACGAGCCGGTCAACCCCCAACCCCAGACCGCCGGTTGGCACCAGACCAAAATCCAGAGCGTTCAAGAAGTCCTCGTCAATCTCCATGGCCTCTGGGTCACCCGCCGCGGCCTTGGCGGACTGGGCGGTCAGCCGGGCCCGCTCATCGACCGGATCGGTCAGTTCGGAGTAGGCGGTGCCGACCTCGGAACCAAAAGCAACCAGGTCCCAGCGTTCGGCCAGCCCAGATATTTCCCGATGCCGCCGCGTCAGTGGCGATGTCTCCACCGGAAAATCGGTATAGAAAGTAGGCTCAAGAGTCTGCCCCTCAACCAGCTCGTCGTATAACTCAGCCACCAGTTCACCACCCGACCATTCATCGCGCCAGACGACCTTGGCGCCCGTGGCCAAGGCCCGTAACTCGGCCAAAGGCGTCGCCGTGGTGACCGTAGCTCCCAAAGCCCTGGAGACGGCATCGTGCACCGAAACGACCGGCCAGTCCCCAGCCAGCGGAACCTCGCGGCCGTCCGGCGCGAACGCTACGGCCTCACCGTGAACGGCCAACGCCGCCGCCCGGATCAGGTCCTGCGTGAGGTAGCGCATCCCGTCGTAGTCAGAGAAGGCCTGGTAAACCTCAAGCGACGTGAATTCGGGGTTGTGCTTACGGTCAACGCCTTCATTGCGGAAGTTGCGGCCCAGTTCAAAGACCCGTTCAACCCCGCCAACAGCCAGGCGTTTGAGATACAACTCGGGCGCGATCCGCAAGTAAAGGTCCATGTCATAGGCGTTAATGTGGGTCCGGAACGGCCGAGCGTTAGCGCCGCCATGAATCGGCTGAAGAATGGGTGTCTCGACCTCAATGAAGCCGCGCTCCTGGAGTGCGGACCGCAACCCGGCGGCCGCGGCCGAACGGGCGTAGATCATCTCCATGGCGCGGTTATTGGTGGCCAACACCAAATGCGGTGCCCGGGCCAGCGCCGGTGTCAGCTTTGGCACTTCCTCTTCCGTCCGCCGCTTGGACGGGGACGGCGCGACGGATTTGGCGGCCATAGCCCAGCTAGTAGCATCAAGGCTCAAGTGCCCCGTCTTGGTGTGCGTCAACGTACCGGTCACAGACACCACATCACCCAGTTGGGCATGGCGTTTGAACAGGCCAAAGCTGGCCACCCGGGGACGGCGCAACATGACCTGAAGTTCCGCCACGCCCTCACGTAAGTCCGCGAAAATGACACCGCCGTGATCGCGTTTGCGCAGGACACGCCCCACCACGGAAAGCGGACTGGCCTCCTGTCCAGTCCCGCCGTCAGCCTCCTCGCCGGCCGTGTGACCAGATTCGTAACGGATCGCTTGGCGCAGCGAATGGGTGCGCGGCACGGCCACTGGGTTTGGATCCATGCCCCCCCGCTCTAGGGCCGCCCGGTGGGCCAACCGCGCCGCCACCACCGAACCTGGCGCGGCCTCAACCGCGACCGCTTTCAGGGCCTCGCTTTCGAGCGCCTCAACCGCCGCCACGAACTGCGGACCATGCCGGTCGGTGCCGCGCCACCCCGTGTGGGACAGCAATTCCGCCGGAGACTTGTCTGGCAGGAAGCCCTCGGCCCGGCCTACCGCGATGATCACTTCAGACAGCGACGCGCCACGGTCAAAACAGATCACTCGCGGCTTCCAATCCGGCGCATATTTCTCATTCGACCGGTACAGACCATCAATCTGCCACCATCTGGACGCCAGTAGCAGCGACCGGCGAACAAACCGCGCCATTGGATAGGCGCCAATCTCTCCGCCGCCAACCAGGAAGCGTCTCAGCACCGCGAAGTTCAGAGAAACCCGCTCTATGCCGGTCTCCCGGGCGGCCTCCACCAAGCCCGTGACCATCAATTCGGTGGTGCCGGAATGCGCTCTTGGATCGTGCCGCATGATGTCCAGCGAGACTCCCCGTCTGCCCCAAGGCGCGAATGTCAACAGCCCCCGGACACGCCCGCTCGAATCAAGAGCGGTGACTATCAGATCGCGGCGGTCGGCCGGATCACCAATCCGCCCGGAGGTCATTGAAAACCCGCGTTCTTCCCCCCGGCGCCAGAAATCAGCGTCCCGCGCCAAAGTCGCCATTTCCGCCGCGGGCACGTCTTCTTGGCGGCGGACCTGGACGGTGTATCCGGCCCGGCGCAGCCTCCTGGCCGTTTCCGCCACATCCCGCAGCCGGCGGTCCCGCAACGAGAAATCATCCGGCCGGATGATCGCCTCATCCCCCAGTTCCAGCGAACGCAGCCCCGCCGCTTCCCAGGCATGGCCGCCGCGTCTGGTGGCCGAGGCTACCGCCGGGGTCCAGCCATGGCGCCGAGCCAGATCAATCCAGCGCCCAATCGCGTCATCCCAGGACGCCCGGTCACCGACCGGATCCGAACTGGCCAACAATGTGGCCCCCACCAGCCTTCCCACCACGGCCGCCTGCCCGTCGTCAGAAAACACCGCCGTCTTGTCTGGCCGGAGGTTGAAATATCCCAGCGAATCTTGGTCACCAAACCGCCACAGCAAGCCCCGCAATGACAGCTCCTGATCCTCTGTCAGAGTGTGAATCCGCCGGTCAGAGCGGGTAAAGACAAGCAGCGCCACCAGCAACGCCAAGGTCGCCAGCACCGAGGTTGACCGGATCACCCACCAGGGAGCCACCACATTGGAGACAGTGGCGTGCCACTCTGGCCGCCCGGCTATTCCGGAGCCGGTGATGATCTCCTCTGGGCCCTGGCCAAGCGTGATGTTGACCGCCCACCAGGCTTTTATGCCCAAGCCCACTCCGTCCGCACCAATCGCCACAGCCCAACCAAAAGCCCAAGCGGCCGATGCCGCCAGCCCAGCTACCAGCGTCGCAGCGGAGAGCGACACCGAGCGCCGGGAGACAGGCGCCCCGAAGGCCTTGCGGTGCGCCACCAGCCACCACACAATGGCAATGGCGACCAACGCGCTGATCGCGATCCGGACGGGAATGGCGCCAGAAGTCAGGCGGTGGGACAGCGCCGGATAGAGCAAACCGTGCCAATCCAGGCCGTTGGCCCAGGCGGCGGCCAGCACGCAGGCGTAAACGATTGCAGGCGCCTGGACCAGCCAGACAATGGACCACATGGCCGCCCGTTTGCGGTGCCGGATCGCGGATGCCAAGACCGCCAGGGCGGCGAAGTTAAACAATGAAGAGTTGCCGGGCAAGTTCAAAGCATCCAGCATCATCCAGACCGCCCGGAAGAGAGCCGGAAAGAGCCGGCGCATGGGCCAAGCCAGCAACGCCCAAACGGCGGCGAAGCCCAGAATCCTGGCCACCCAGACCGGGACCCGGCTGGCCTTCCAATCGCAGGCGCCATCCACCTTCTTGGCCATGATCCTTCTCCCCCCGATTCGCTGACCTTGGCCGGCCCAAACGGCACCCACAGGCGCCCCTGCCTCGCTTTCAATTGTGCCTCAGGGCGCGCGAGCGCGCCTGGACCGACAGGAGGAGGGCCATTTTGATGGCCCCATGAACCCACTGCGGCCCGGCCGCGATTGCCGCGAGTTCCTGGCGAGTGGCGCCAGCGAGGCCAGGCGGCGGCTGCCGCCTGCGGGGTCTAGCCCTTGACCGCGCCCGCAGTCAGCCCGGAGACAATGTACCGTTGCAAGAACAAGAACAAGACCAGCACCGGTATGGCGGAGATGACCGCACCCGCCGCGAATTGGCCCCAGACCTGATGGCGTTCCGAACCGACCATGTCATACAGTGCCACGGCCAGGGTCCATTTCTCGGGTTGAGTCAGCACCAAGCGGGCGATCACGAACTCGGAGAAGCTGGAGATGAAACTGAGCAATCCGACCACGGCCAGCACCGGTGCCACCATGCGCAGGATGATTGTCCAGTAGATCTGGGCGTGGGTGGCGCCATCAAGCTTGGCCGCTTCATCCAAGGACACCGGCACGGTGTTGAAAAAGCCATACATCAAGAAGGTGTTCACACCGAGAGCACCACCCAGGTAGATGGCTATGACGGTGACCAAGGAGTTCATGCCCAGAACTGGGAAGACTTCCTGAAGGCCCAGAACCAGCAAGTAGATTGCGACGAAGGCGAGCAACTGCGGGAACATCTGCACCACCAGCAGGAAGGTCAAAGTGAACCGGCGACCCTGGAACCGGAAACGGCTGAAGGCGTAGGCCGCCGCCGCTCCCATCAGGACCGTGCCGATGGCCGTGATTCCCCCGACAATCAAGGTGTTGGCCAGTTGCTGGCCAAACGGCCGGGAACTGAACAGATCGGAGAAGTTCTGCAAGCTGAAGGACTTGAAGATCGACTGGTTGGCCAGCCCGGCGTTCGGGTCAAACGCCATATTCACAACGAACACCAGCGGAAAGACGGCGTAGATCGACACCACCACAGCGACAATGTGACGCCAGCCAACTTCCCGCCACCAGGCCTTGCGATGCGCGGCCCGGCGGTCGGCATCGGTCCGGGTGGTGAACCCACGAGCGGTACCGGCCGTGTAATCCCGAAACTGCTTCTCGGAACTCATCACATCACATCCTCAAGGGAACGGGTCTTGCGGAACGAGAACACGGCGATCAGGCCCACCACGATGAAGATGATGATGCTCAACGCCGTGGCCAGGCCATAGTCGGGGTTCTGCCCAACGCCGGCCAGTTTGTAGACCATCGAAATCATGATGTCCGTCCCACCTGGATCATTGACTGAATCACCCGGTGGGATTGGGCCACCGCCAGTCAGCATGTAGATCAGGTTGAAGTTGTTGAAGTTGAACGCGAATGAGCTAATCAACAAGGGCGCCACGGACACGAACAACAGGGGCAGGGTGATCTTGGAGAAGCGCTTGACTGGCCCAGCGCCATCGACCTTGGCGGACTCCATGATGTCACCCGGAATCGATTGCAAGGCGCCCGTGCAAACCAGGAACATGTACGGGTATCCGAGCCAAAGGTTGACCAGGATGACGGAGACCTGAGCCGTCAAGGCTGATCCAGTCAGCCAGTCAACGCCCTCGAATCCCGGGATCCATCCCAAGATGACGTTGTTGATCACGCCGTAGTCCTTGTTCAGCAAGTTCTTCCAGAGCAAAGCTGACATGAATCCGGGGAAGGCGTACGGCAGGATCATGATGACCCGGTAGAACTTCAGGCCCCGGATCCGATCCGAGTTGAAAACCAACGCCAGCAGTAGGCCCGCGAAGAATGTGGTGGCCACAGACAAGAATGCGAACACGACGGTCCAAATGAACACTTTGGCAAAGGTGGTGGCGATCTCTGGATCTGTGAACAGTTTGACAAAATTGTCAAAACCGACCATCACTTTCCAGCCGCCACCACCTGGGTACCGCTGGCCGTTGGCCTCAAACTGGCCGGTAGTGTTGTTCGCCTTATAGACAATCTCCTGGCCGTCCTTGCTGGTGCGGTCTATCAGGGCGTCCTCAGCTTCGTTGTACTCCACCCCGGGTCGGTAAGTCTGGCCCCGCGTGAAGTCCGTCGCCATCACCTTCATGGAGCCCGCATTGGGGTCTGAAGACAGTGGTACCAGCAGGTCTGTCACTGGCTTGGTTGGTCGCGTACCGCCCAGGCCTTCAAATTCCGCCTCCTGGACGGTGGTGTAGCCAGGAACGGCCGTGACTTGGTCGCCTTCGACTGTCGCTTCCGGATCCGCCGCGAACGGCTCGTCTTGACCGCCCACTTGGGCCTGGCCGTCCTCGTCGACATAGGCCAGATGGTATTCGTCGCCTTCGAGCAGCAGCGCCACTGGGCGAACCGGCGCATCAGGGTCCAAGACCTGGGAGTTGCGCACAATCGCTTCGATCGCGTCCTGCTTTGTCCCCATGTGCCGGTCACCGTAATTGGTGAACGCGACGTAGGCGGTGTTGATCATCACATAGATCTGGAATATCAGCAGGAAAACCATCCCAGGGACTATGTACTTGGCGGGTAGAGCCCGTTTAGCGAAGTAAACATAGTTCACCACTATCAAGAGCACCACCAGAACGGTACCAATGACGGTTGAACCAACCTTGAACGCCGTCCAGACTCCATACACGCCTAAGGCGTCAATCAACGCCATCAGCGTCAGTTTGACGAAGAACCCCGCTCCCCAGGACTGGGCGTGGGCCTCAGTCGCTTGACGCCGGCGCTTCGCCGCTGCCCGGTCGATGCCAGTTTCGTTGCTCATGAATGCCTCTCATCATGCCGAATTGGCCTGGTCCTCTCCAACCATTCTTGTGTATGCGAAGAGCCCCGGATGCGGGACTGGCCGGTTCATTTTCCGTAAACCAGCCCCGCCGCCGGGGTGAGGATTGGGACTTACTCCCCTGGTTTCTTCAGGGGCCCGCCGGTGGCGGATCCCTTGGGGGCCTGCCGTGAGCGGGTCCCCAAGGGGCTCACGCCGAAGGGCGGCCCGGCATCACTAGCCGGCCGCGGTGATGGCCTGCTGGATGTCCGCCATGGCCTTGTCCCAGGTGGCAACCGGGTCCGCCCCTCCAATGATGTCCGCCTCGGCTTTGCCCCACGGCTTCCAAACCTGGTTCATGGCTGGGATGGCGGGCTGCAGCACCGCGCTCTTCCCGGCTTCCAGGAACCCGCCCACGATCGGATCCTCGACCACCTTGGGGTCCGCTGCGGCCTCAGTGTTGGCCGGCAAGCGCCCGCCCACATCGAACAGGGCTAGCTGGGTGTCCTTGGCGGTCAAGAAGTTGATCATGAAGCGCTGGGCGGCGGCCTGTTGCTTAGACTGCGCCGACAGGAAGAACCCCGGCACGCCCAGGAATGGCTGGGCCGGCTGGCCCCCCGCTGAGGGAACCGGCAGCACCGTGACATCCATTCCAGCGGCCTTCCAATCCGCCACCAGCCAAGGACCAACGATTGCGTACGGCGCCTTGCCAGCCTGGAAATCAGCCTTGACTATGTCATAGGTCACCGACTTGCTGAAGACTCCCTCCGCCCCCAGCTTGCCCAAGTACTGGGCGTAGGCGTGGCCCGGATCGCCGGTCATCCCGAGTTCAGGTGTCCACTCGCCATCCGCGTCCTGCTTGAAGACTGGAGCGCCAAAGGAAGACTGCAAAGGATAAGACGTGTAGCCATCACCCTCTTCGCCAATCTGGAGCAGAACGGAACCTTCGGTCCCCGTCGCCTTGGCCTCAGCGATCAACTCATCGAACGTGGTGGCCTTGGTTTCGCTCAGCACAGCGTTGTTGCGGACCAAGGCGATGTTCTCCAGGGCGTAGGGGACCCCGTAGGTCTGGCCGGCCGAGGTGTAGGCCGCCACCGCCCGCTCATCGAGCTGGTCTGCGACAGTAGACAGATCGACCGGAGCGATCAAGTTGTTAGCGATCAACTCGCCCAGCCAGTCGTTCGCCCCGACGGCGATGTCAGGTCCGGCCCCAGCGGAGACCTGGGTATTGAAGTCGGCCCGGATGTCGTCGAAATTCTTCTGCTCAAGTTTGATTGTGACTCCAGCGCTCTTTTCGTATTCGCCAACAATTGGCTTGAGGGCGTTGATACGGGTCTCGTCGACCCATACCGTCAGCGTCACCGATGACTTGCCGCTGTCCCCGTTTGACTTGCCGTCATCTTTCTGGCCGCCACCACAGGCCGCCAAACCGACTGTCAGCCCAATTGCTACCGCGGCTACCGCAGCTAGACGTTTCATTTTGCCTCCATCTTTCAGACTTCTGCGGAGTACCGAGAGCCCCCGCATCAACGGTCGTTGAGCAGTAACGCTAGCGCCGGCGGTGCAGTCCGGACAAAGACCTCGGGGCCTCCTCACGCGGTGGACGGGAACACCCCGCCCATGGCGAACCTCAGACCTTCCGGGGCCCGCGGGCACCGCCTGGGGGGTTTGCCATAGCATGACCTTCTCATGGCACACACTTGGCCCCTATTCGTTACCAAGTTGCAACCTTCCGCTTGCGCCCCAGCGCAATGCTGGAGCCCAACTGTCCCGTGCTGTCCGCCGTGTTTAGGCGTTAGGTGACCGGGCGGCACTGGCCGCCGAAGCGCTAACCCACCCGAGGGAAGCGGAACTCGCACCAGGTGACGTGGTCGTTGACCATGCCGACCGACTGCATCAGGCTATAGACAATGGTCGAACCGACGAACTTGAACCCGCGCCGCTTCAAGTCCCGGCCGAGGCAGTCAGACAGGTCAGTCGAGGCCGGCAAGTCTTCCTGCCGTTCCCAGCTATTGACGATTGGCACACCATCCACGAAGCCCCACAGATATCGCCCGAAATCGCCCAGTTCAAGGGCCGCCCGGGCGTTGGCAACGGCGGCATTCACCTTCAACCGGTTGCGGATGATTCCGGGGTTGGCCAATAGCTCCTCGATCTTGGCCGGACCATAACCAGCCACCACCGTAGCGTCAAACCCGTCAAAGGCCTCGCGGTAGGCAGCCCGCTTGTGCAAGACGGTCCGCCAGGACAGGCCCGCTTGGGCGCCTTCCAAGATGAGCATCTCAAACAGTTCACGCCGGTCATGGCATGGTACGCCCCATTGCTCGTCATGGTAAAGACGCATCAAAGGGTCTGGTGAGTCACCCCACGGACAGCGGCGCGGGTTCTGGCGCGGTCGCGGCTTCACGGCCAGTCAACGTCAACGTCCGCCGGACGGCCCTCCGAGGACAACCAGGAGTTGAAACTGACCGCCCAATCATGGTGAATCCGCTGCTGCCAGGAGTGCAGGGCGGCGGTGTCCATTGCCGCGACCCGTCCATACTGGCGTTCAATCACATCGAACACAGCGATCGCCTGGCGCACGTCCTCAAGCGCGTCATGCGGGTTGAGACTCGGAGCGACTCCATAGAACTGGACCAGGTCACCGAGCTTGCGCTTTCCTTTGCGATAGCGGTCCACTCCTCGGTCAATCACCAACGGATCAATCACCGGCGCCACAGCCCCGCCCAATCGCTCCTCCAAGCTCGCCAACCGATAGCGCGCCAGTTCAGCATTGAGAATGCGCAGGTCATAGGCCGCGTTGAAGGCCAAGATGGCCGCGCCCTGGGTCAGTGCCTCAGCCAAGGAAGAGGCGATCTCTTCCAGGGCACCGGCGGGCTCGCGCCCATCCGCACGAGCCCGCTCAGTAGTGATGCCGTGGACGGCCACCGCCTGCGGCGGAATCTCCACGCCAGGGTTGATCAGCCAAGTCATCGCCTCTTGCCCGCCCGCCGCCGTTCGTTTCACCAACGCCGCCGTGACAATCCGGTCTTGTCCAGGCTTGACGCCTGTCGTCTCAGTGTCGAATCCAACCAAATTCCTCATGGGACAACTCTCCCACTCGCCTCCGACACGGTTAACGCGGCCCGCCGGAATGGGGCGCCGAGCAGCCGCACGGTCTGAGACGGATAGGCTTGACCCCCGTGAGTAACGAGATCGAAATCGGCCGCGGCAAGCGTGGGCGCGAGGCCTATTCCCTTGATGACGTTGCCGTGGTGCCATCCCGGCGAACGCGCGGCGCGGAGGATATTTCCGTCGGCTGGCAGATTGACGCCTACCACTTCGACACGCCCATCCTGGCCGCCCCCATGGACTCGGTGATGTCACCATCCACGGCCATCGCTTTAGGGCATTTGGGTGGGCTGGGCGTACTCGACTTGGAGGGCGTCTGGACCCGCTATGAAGACCCCGCTTCCCTCCTGGAAGAGATCGCGACGTTGCCAGAAGAAGAGGCCACACCGCGGCTGCAGCAGATCTATCAGGAGCCAGTCAAGCCGGAATTGATCACAGCGCGCCTGGAGGAAATCCGCCGGGCCGGCGTGACCGTGGCCGGAGCGCTCTCTCCGCAACGGACCCAATCGCTCTGGCCAACCGTCGTGGACGCGGGGGTCGACTTGTTCGTTATACGCGGCACCACGGTTTCCGCTGAGCACGTTTCATCCGACTCCGAACCCCTCAACCTCAAGCGATTCATCTACGAACTCGACGTGCCGGTGATCGTTGGCGGAGCCGCTACCTACACCGCCGCACTCCATTTGATGCGCACCGGAGCCGCCGGAATCCTGGTTGGGTTTGGCGGCGGGGCGGCCCACACCACGCGCGTCACCCTGGGCATTCACGCGCCCATGGCCACCGCGATAGCCGATGTCGCCGCCGCCCGCCGCGATTACCTTGACGAGTCTGGCGGCCGGTACGTTCACGTAATCGCCGATGGCGCCGTTGGCCGTTCCGGGGATGTAGTTAAGGCCATTGCTTGTGGGGCCGATGCCGTCATGCTGGGTGCCGCACTGGCGCGAGCTACCGAGGCCCCCGGACAGGGGTGGCACTGGGGGCCTGAGGCCCACCACGCTCGCCTGCCGCGAGGTGAACGGGTCCAGGTTGGGCAGGTCGGGACTATGGAGGAGATCCTCTACGGCCCGTCCGCCACCGCTGATGGTTCGTCCAATTTTGTGGGTGCCTTGAAGCGAGCCATGGCCTCAACCGGATATGTCGACCTGAAGGAGTTCCAACGCGTCCGGGTGGTCGTCGCACCATACTGAAAGGCTGGGGCGCCGAGGACCTCGACGGCCCCACTTCCCGCTAGACAGCGAAAGACCCCCGTCTGAACTGGTTGGACCAGCCCAGACGGGGGCTTGAATGCTGCGAGTTACTTGGCTGGTCAGACGACCTTGGCCAAGATGTCCCGAGCGGACAGGATCAGGTAATCCACTTCACCGAATGTGACTTCAGTGCCGCCATACTTTGAGTAGATGACTTTGTCACCCACAACAACGTCCAGCGGAACGCGGTTGCCTTTGTCGTCGATCCGGCCTGGGCCGACGGCGACGACCTCGCCCTCCTGGGGCTTTTCTTTGGCCGTGTCAGGTAGGTAGAGACCAGAAGCCGTCTGTGCGGCCGCTTCGATCGGCGTTACGACGATCCGGTCCTCGAGCGGTTGGATGGAGACCGACACTGCGGACCTCCCTTTCGCGATCTAGAGGTTTCTTACAGATGGACTGCCCGTTAGGCATCCTGGACGTGTCGTCGCGGTGCCACGGCCTGGGTCCCTATGCGGGCTGCCCAACCAGGTGGCTGAGCAGGAACTACTTTATGACGCCATTAGCACTCGGTCAAGCCGAGTGCTAAGCGTGTCCGGACGGTGAACTGACCCCGGCACGAACCAGCACGCGGAGCCGCCCCCTCCTGGCGGCCGGCGCCCGCCAAACCGGGCCCGCGCCTGGCTTGATGTCCCCGTAGGCTTGTGCGTATGGACCTGGAGGACATCGCCAAGCTAACCTCCGCCCAGGGGCGATACCTGCTGGACAGTCTGCCGGAGTACGCGCCTGAACTGGCGATCAAACTGGGAGATGGCCTGCGTCAACGGGGAATCGATCCCAAACTGGCGGCCGCCGCTCTGACCCAAAGCCGCCTGCGGCAACGAGCCAGAGCCAAGTTTGGCCAGTTCGCGGACCAAATGCTGTTCACCGATGAGGCACTGCAGCAAGCCACCCGGCTGGAAGTAGCTGCCCATCACGCCCAGCGCTATCAAGAGGCCGGGATGGATCGTCTCACCGATCTGACCGGCGGCATTGGCGGAGACGCCCTCGCCATGGCGGCGCTTGGGCTGAGGGTGACGGTCTACGAGCGCGATCCCGCCAGAGCAGCGGTCGCCCAGTTCAATCTGGCCGCCTTCCCTGAGGCGAAGGTCATCAATGAAGATTTCCGCACCAGCACCCAGAACTTGCGAGGAGCCCTGTTCGCGGATCCGTC
This sequence comes from Bifidobacteriaceae bacterium, assembly GCA_031268215.1. GTDB lineage: Bacteria > Actinomycetota > Actinomycetes > Actinomycetales > WQXJ01 > JAIRTF01. Next base: position 55,122 of record JAIRXP010000033.1, read on the forward strand.
GCGGCGCAATACCGATGGCAAACGGCAGTTCGACCCAAATGGTTATGATCCACCTCTACCCTTGCTGCTCGAATTGGCACGTGATCACCCAATGGGGATCAAGGTCGCCCCCGGCCTGCCGCACCGTCACATCCCCGCCCAGGCGGAGGCACAGTGGGTTTCCGTGGACGGCTCGCTGGTGGAAGCCGGACTATGGTTTGGGGCGCTGCGCTCGCCGGGAATTGATCCGACAGGCAGCGGCCCGCACCGGACCGCCTTGGCGCTTCGCCACGGCCGGGCCCACCATCTCGCCGCTAACCCGGCCTGCCCAACCTCCGTGCCAACCTCCCAGCCAACCGCCCTGGCCGCGAGCGCCCCAGCGGGCCGTCTCAGCACCGGCCCGCTGAATGATTACATCTACGAACCGGACGACGCAGTGATCCGGGCCTCACTGATCGCCGAGGCCGCCGCCGGTCTTGGGTCCGCCAACTTGGTCAGCCCCAGAATCGCCTATGTCACCTCGTCCGCGAGAGTCACCGAAAGCCCATTCTTGACTGGCTACCAAGTCCAAGACTCTTTCCCGTTCTCCCTCAAACGGTTGAAGTCATATTTGCGTGAACACGGCATCGGGCAAGTCACCGTAAAGAAACGCGGAACCGCAGTTGACCCACATGACCTGCGCAGACGCCTCAATCTGAAGGGAAACGAGCCGGCCGTGGTAATCCTGACCCGGCTGGGTGCGCAACAATCGGTGGTGATCGCACAGGCCCTGCCAAAACCGAAGGAGTCCCCATGAAGCTCCCGTTCGCCCAATCACCCCGCTCGACCGTCGGGATCGAGTGGGAGGTGGCGTTAGTAGACCGCGACTCCGGCGATTTGAGACAGGTCGCGCAAACCATACTCGACGCGGTCCGCCAGCCAGACGGCCAGCCGTACCCAGGCATCCTGCAGGAATTCCTGCTCAATACCGTCGAGGCCGCCTCCCGCCCGTCCACCACGATCAGCGCCGCGATTGGGGACATAGCCCAGCGGATTGACCTGATCAGAGCTGCGGCAGATCCCTTGCGCGTGGACCTGATGGCGGCCGGTACCCACCCCTTCGCGCGCTGGGAACTCCAGAAGGTCACCAATAAGGAGCGGTACCTGCGCCTGATCGACCGCACCCAATGGTGGGGCCGGCAGATGCTGATTTACGGTGTCCACACCCATGTCGGCGTGGAGGACCGCCGCAAGGTTCTGCCAATTATCCGCGCCCTGCTTTGCTATCTGCCGCATCTGCAGGCCCTATCTGCTTCGTCACCGTACTGGGGCGGCGACGACACCGGCTACGCCTCGAACCGGGCGCTGCTCTTCCAACAACTGCCCACCGCAGGGCTTCCATTCCAGTTCAGCCAGTGGGATGAGCTGGAAGCTTATGTGGGCGACATGCTCCACACTGGCGTCATTGACGTGTTCAACGAGATCCGCTGGGACATCCGCCCCGCCCCGCACTTCGGCACCGTTGAAGTGCGGGTCTGTGATGCTTTGCCCACTTTGGGTGAAGTGGCCGCCGTTTCAGCTTTGGTGCAGTGCCTAGTGGAAGAGTTCTCCAGCCTCCTAGACCAGGGCGAAGACCTACCGACGATGCCGACCTGGTTTGTCCAGGAAAACAAGTGGCGTTCAGCGCGCTACGGCATGGAAGCCATAATCATCCTGGACCGCCACGGCAACGAACAGTTAGTGACTGACCATTTGCCGGAAGTAATCGCCCGGCTAGAGCCCGTGGCGGCCCGCCTGAGCTGCCTCGAAGAACTCAGTCACATCCCCAGCATCATCCAAGCCGGTGCTTCCTACCAGCGCCAACGCGCTGTCGCCGCCGCGCACGGCGGCGACCTGGGCGCGGTAGTGGCAGCACTGGTCAGCGAAATGGAAACGGACCGTTTGAACAACGTCTGACCGGCGCTTAGTCAGTCGGCCTAGTGGTCTTCACGTGGAAGTCGAAACCCACCACGCCAGCTCCCCAGCTCCACCAGGTGAACAGAACCTTGACGAATGAACCGAGCTTTTCATACTGGGGTCCCCACAAGAGATTCGGCCGCAGGCCGAAGATTTTGTGGGGCTGTCTAAGTGGCCAGGAGTTGGGTTAATGGCATGGAAGAATCGGCGCCAATCCCCAGGCCGGAGGGCTCCAGCCCGTGCCGAAGGGCATGGACTCCGGCAGCGGCGATCATCGCCCCATTGTCGGTACAGAACTCAACCGGCGGAATCCGCAGGTCCAGACCCGCCGCCGCGAACCGTTCCGCCGCCTTGTCTCGCAGTTGGGAATTGGCGGAAAACCCGCCGCCAATCACCAGCGTGCCAAGCCCCTGGTCCCGCGCCGCGGTGATGGTCTTGGCCGTCAGCACATCCGCCACCGCTTCAGCGAAGCAGGCCGCGAAGTCCTCTACGGGTACGGACCGTCCCTCATCCTGGGCCGCCTCAATCCAGCGGGCGGCCGCCGTCTTCAAACCGGAAAACGAGAAATCATAAGGATGCTTTTCCAGATCCTGGCGTCTGGTCAAAGCACGAGGGAAGACAGTCCAACCCGGGTTACCGGTCCGCGCCAGCCGGTCAATGTGTGGCCCGGCTGGGTACGGCAACCCCAGCAGCCGGCCAACCTTGTCGAAAGCCTCGCCGGCGGCATCGTCCAGAGTTTGTCCCAACTCCGTCACCACCGGGCCGTCAATCACCAGCAACGACGAATGTCCGCCGCTCACCACCAGCGCCAGCACCGGCCCATCAAAGGCCCCGTGAACCAACTGATCCACCAACGCGTGCCCAATCACATGGTTCACACCATAAAGCGGCTTACCCAGTGCGAAGGCGAGGGCCTTCGCTGCCGCCAGGCCAACCGCCAAGGACCCGATCAGGCCTGGCCCGGCGGTCACGGCCACCGCATCGACCTCCTCCAGGCCGACGCGACTGGTCTGGAGCGCCATCTCAATAGTTGGCATCAACGCCTCTAGGTGGGCCCGCGAAGCTACTTCCGGCACTATCCCGCCAAAGCGCGCATGCTCCTCAACTGACGACGCAACAACATCATGGAGCAGCCCAAACCCACGGGCTAACGCCACGCCAGTCTCATCGCAGGAGGTTTCAATCCCAAGCACCAAAGGGTCGTTAGACACGCAGTCACCCTAATGCCTTCACTTCAAGCACCGGCACTCTTCCGCTAGCAGCCCCGCAAAGTCTTCGGCCTACGGCCGAATCCTTTGCGGGGACCGCAGTATGAAGAACCCGGCTCATTCGTCAAGGTTCTGTTCACTTAGTGGAGCTAGATGGCTCGCAGCCGTACCTGCCGCGCTGGCGGCTGGGGTCAACCCCAGGCAAGACTGGGCGCGGGTGTCACGGTTGGTGTCTTTTCTGCGGCAGGGCAGGCCGCCATTGTCACAGTCGGTGTCTTTTCGGATCGACGCCCTTCCGAGCCCACAGCCCTGACCTGGGCTTTCACCGGGTGCGCGGCGGAGTCATCGAAGAAGAAAGACACCAAACGCGACACTGGTGCTCTGCCTGCGGTTGGAAAAAGCCAAGACCGTGGATGTGGTGAGGGCGGCGCAGTCACGGACGCCCGGAAGGGGACCCGCGGACCGCTTCTGGCTGACTACGGGTCCAGTTAGAGCCACGCCTGGGATCAGGTCTCCAGTCGCATGATGATGGCGTCCCGCCCCGACGGTTGGTAGTAACCCTGCCTCCGACCAATCGGTTCAAAGCCCAGTGAACGGTACAGGCCAATCGCCGGTTCCGCCCCAACAGCGACCTCCAAAGTGACCCACCGCGAACCGGCCCGGCGGGATTCTGCCAGCAAGGCCTCCATCAGCCGGCGGCCTAATCCCCGGCGTTGGTAGCCGGGGTCAATCGCGACGGTCATCACTTCGGTCGAATCAAGGCCCAGGTACACGCCGCCGTAGCCCATCACTACGCCGGCCTCCTGGGACACCAAGTAACGGCGCCCGGCGCCCGCGAGTTCCTCCTCCAGCATCTCGCGGGTCCACGCCTCCGGCCCGAAACACAAGCCCTCCAGCTCCATCAGGCGGTCAATGTCCGCCGTCGTCGCCTCGCGGTGGCTCATGGAGTGGCCCTCTTCTGCGGCGCCGGCGGAGTTATGTCCGGCCGGCGCAAGTAGAGCGGCTGGTAGGAGACATCGCCTCCCTTGGCGGCTCGGACCGCCGCCAGCCGAGCCAGCACAGCCGGATCAACACCAGCCGGCTCGCCAGTCAGCGGACCAAGCTGCTCAGGGTATTCCGCGGCGCCGCCGCCAACCACGATTGACGCGGGTGGTGCGACTCCCGGCCGGCTAACCGCTGGCCCCTCCAGACGGGTCAAGCCATCGATGTCCCCCGGAACATCTACCCTGTAACGGGCCCAATAGACCTCACGCCGCTTGGCGTCCAAAGCCGCCAGCATCGAAACGCCAGATTCCAGGCTGAACCGCCCGGCGGCATCGGCGGCCAAGACGTCCAGATCGCTGACCCCCCAAACCGGCTGTCCCAGTGCGAAGCCCAGAGCTTGGGCGGTCGCTAGGGCTATGCGCAGGCCGGTGTACGGCGCCGGCCCGCGCCCAACGGCAATCGCCGCCAGATCTCCAGGGGCCAGACCTGCCTCGACGAGTAACTGGGATATGAGCGGAAGCATTGACTCGACGTGGGCTCTTGGCGAGCTGTGGGCCAGCTTCCGGTCCGGCTGCCCAGGGGTAGCCAAACCCACGGCGCTGGGGCCAGCGGCACTGATACCGAGAACAGGCCCCGGCAAAATTGAATCGCTCATCTCGGCTAGCCTAACCGGGCGACGGCTCGGCGGGAGGCAAAGGTGTCAGCCTGAGCGGATTGACGCTGGCGAGGCGGCCTCGATGCCTGTAACGGCGATTGCCGTCTTCAACACCTGGCCGCCGTACCGGGCCGGCCGGCGGCAGCTAGGGGGATTGTCTTGTGTGACAAGGTGCGTACAATGGGAGCACGGATCAAACGTCAGGAGGACATCGTGTCAGAGTCGCGGCTGAGCGTTCGCGTGGACGCCGAAGTCAAACAAGAAGCGGAGGCCGTCTTCAAGCGAGCCGGGCTCGGCCTGTCCAGTGGGATAAACGTCTACCTCCGCCGAGTGGTCCAGGACCAGCGCATCCCGTTCGAACTCGCCGGCGCCACCGCCAAGCCCACCGCGGTCACGCGATTGGAAGACGACGCCCGCCGGGTGGTCCTCGACGCCCGCGCTGAGAACTGGGCCGCCGGGGCCCCGGTGGCGTTGTACGACACAGAACTCGACCGGCCCTACCTGCGCTATCCAGACGGGCACACGAACTTCGACCTATGACCGGGCCGCCCAGGTTGTTGGTCTTTGCCGGCCCGAACGGCTCCGGCAAGACGACCATCGCCCGCGCATGGGCGCCCGCGGGGATCTACATCAACGCCGATGACATAAAGCTGGCCACTGATTGCTCGGACCTGGAAGCCGCACAAACAGCCGAGCAGATCCGCAAGTCTTGTTTGGCTGGCCGGCTGGATTTCACCTTCGAGACGGTCTTGTCGACCGACCGAAACCTGCGGCTGCTACGCACCGCCCAAGACGTTGGGTACAAGATCACCGGCGTGTTCGTAATGACGGTTTCCGCGGAGCTGAATGTGGCGCGCGTCATGAGCCGGACCGCGGCAGGCGGGCACAGCGTCCCGGCGGACAAGACCAGGTCCCGCTACGCCGGTTCTTTGGCGAACCTCCCGGAGTTCGCCCGCTTGTGCGACGAGGTCTACGTCTTCGACAACACGGATCAGCCCACCGTCGTGTTCACCAAAGCAGCCGAAGACGAATCCTTCTACCCGACCGAAATGTGGCCCGCTCCAACACTGGACAGGCTGTTGGACCGCTAGCATTCCCCGCCAGAAACTCGCGGCGCTGGCAGCCAGGTCAGCCGTTCTTGGCCAAGTACTTGTTGTTGACCACCTTGAAGACACTCCGACCGTCAAGTTCAGGCAGGCCAACGCCCTGTTCCTCATGCCAAACAATCCCCTCCGCCAAGACCGGCACCGCCCCCTGGCGGACCTGATCAGGCCATTCACGCAACGGCACGCCCCGCCGCACGGCGCCGTCCGCCTGAACCAGGTTGGCAGCGAAGACAAACGGGCGAACGTCCGGCAAGCGCAGATGGTTGGTCTGGATCCCAGGCCCCGCAATCTCGAATTGGAGGGCCTCACCCAGCTTCAGCGATTCGAACAAATCCATGTCGCGGCTCACCGTGCTCCAGCAGGTGTTGTCGCCCTGGCCGATTTCCCAGTTGCAGCTCATGACCCGCAGTTCCCCATCCAAGTCGCGGAGCACCGTGGCAGAAGATCCGTCCACTTTCAGGGTCGCCACCCACCGGTGTTTGAGGATCGCCGGCCGCGGAGGCTACCGCGATCCATCTGCGGCTCGCAGACGCCGACGTGTCGGGCCGTGCCACATATGACGCGCTTGTGGAGCTGGCGGCGAGCGCCAACGGCGCGACGCTGCTGACCAGGGACGCTCGAGCGGCGGGAACCTATGAGGCCCTCGGGGTCGCATTCGACCTGATCCCAAGCGCCTGAGTGGCGGGGCTCTCGATGGTGAGGGGCAGCGTGCCCGGCACGCGGCATCGAGTTCCCGCGGACATGGCGGGCTGTCAACATGAACCCCAGCGCGCCGGGCCCAAGACTCAAGGCCGAAGGCCAAGCCACTGGGCGTGAAGTCAGCCCGCGGCCAGCGTGCCCGGAGATTCGTCCAGAGCCGCTCCCGCCGCGGCGATGGTCACCAGAGCCATGCCAACCCCGGTCCACCAGTTCAGCGGCTGCCCAGCGATCCACCAGCCGAACAGCGCCGCCGAACCGGGAGCCAACGCCGTAGTCACACCGAAGGTGGCGGCGGACATACCGCGTAACGAAATCATCTCCAGCCCGTACGGGATCAGGGTCCCAAGTGCGGCCACCAGCGCGCCCCAGCCAAGGACGCCGATGCCGTCCGGCCGGGCTACCAAGTCCGGCACGCCGCGCGGCAATGACGCCAGCGCCGCCACCGCCATACCAATCGCCAGGCCGTCCGCCCCGGCGAATACCCGCCCTACCAAGCGGGCGTTGACAATGTAGCCAGCCCAGGCCGTTCCAGCTACCAAGACGTAAACGGTGCCTTGAATGTTAATTCCGGCGAAGTCGAATCCTGACAGCATAAGGACTCCGCCCAGAGCCAGCACCGCCCACATCCACGCCCGCCACCGGCGCACCAAGAGGACCGATAGCGCCAACGGGCCCAGCATTTCAATGGTCACCGCCGGGCCAACTGGCACCCGGTCTATCCCTTCGTAAAAGAAGGAATTCATGACCACCATTGAGAATCCATAAAGCGAGGCCGCACCCCAGGCCTGGGGCGTAAGCCCCCTCCACCGTGGCCGGACCAGGGCCAGCAAAATCACCGCCGAGATCCCATTGCGGAGCAACACCATGCCCGCCGGGCCAACCAGTTCAAAGGCCTTGACGGCAAAGCCGGCACTGGCGTTGACCGATAGCTGAGCGACCACCGCCAGCGCCAAGGCCAGTCTCAGCGAGACTGGCCGGGCCGGGCCAACTGCGGGGCTTGGGCGCACGCCGCTAAGCCTATTCCGCTCCGGGGTCCGGCGCGGAGCGCCGCCGCTCACTAACTACGGCAGAGCCACGCCCCGCCAGCGTTCACCCACGCCACGGACAGTGGCCCGGCGGACCTCCCCGCCGCCAGCCCCGCGAGCGCGGTCAAGCTGGATTTCCAAACGGTCCTGGGATAGCTGTTCCGCCATGCCCATACCCCATTCGACCACGGTGACGGCCTCCTCTAGCTCGGTATCCAGATCAAGGTCATCTAGCTGCGCCAGAGTCTCCAGCCGATAGGCGTCAACGTGCAGCAGACCGGGCCCCTGGCCTGGGAGCCTGTCAGACAACAGGCCCCCAGGCGCGCCAACAGTGTCTGCTTGCTGCGTTTCCGCTGGCGAGAGCCCTGCTCCCCCCGCGTCAACACAGGCGGAGGGTGTTGGACAACACCCTCCTGGGAGCCTGTCAGGCAACAGGCCCCCAGGCGCTCCAACAGTGTTTGTTTGCTGCGTTTCCGCTGGCGAGAGCCCTGCTCCCCCCGCGTCAACACAGGCGGAGGGTGTTGGACAACACCCTCCTAGCGAACCAAAGTTGGCCGCGTCCAGGCCAGCTCCAATCTGGCGGTCCTCCTTCAGGACCGCCAGAACAGCGTCCGGCTCACCGTCCCCACCACCAGCGCTTTCCAGACCGCATCCAGCCCTGAACGAGTTCACCACATCCACCAAGTCCTGGGTCGTGGTCGCCTCATCAGTAGATAGGTATACGGTGTCCGCGTCGTGGAGCCAAAGTTTCAGCCCCAACCCGTTGGCGGCTTCAACCACCGCCTCGGCGCGCCCAGGCACCCGCACAGCCAAGGTGTCAAACATTGGCCCCGGCCGCACCTCGACACTCGGCCCAGCCGCCGTCTTGTGGCCGATGCCGTCCAAGGCCTTTCGTAGCCCTTCCGCCGCCGCGTTTACCCCGGTCGCGATCCGCCGGAGTCCATCTGGCCCATGCCACACTCCGTACATAGCGGCCATCACCGCCAGCAGTACTTGAGCGGTGCAAACATTCGAGGTCGCCTTGTCCCGCCTGATGTGCTGTTCACGGGTAACCAAGGCCAAGCGCAAGGCCGGATCGCCTTGGGCATCCCGGCTCAGCCCCACCAACCGGCCGGGCAATTGCCGGACCAGTTGTTGGCGCACCGCCATATAAGCGGCATGCGGGCCGCCGAATCCCATTGGCACACCGAAGCGCTGGGTTGAACCGACCGCCACATCCGCGCCCGCCGCCCCCGGCGATTGAACCAGCGCCAACATCAATGGGTCCGCACCCACCGCTAGCAGCGCCCCCGCGCCATGGGCCATCTCCGCCGCCGGGCCTAACCCGGCTAGCCGCCCGGAAGCCCCCTGGTACTGGATATACAATCCGGCCGCACCTTCCAGCGCGGAAGCGTCTGGCGCCTCCGGATCAAAGTCCACCAACTCAATCCCGAGCGGTTCGGCCCGGGTTTCCAAGACGGCCCGAACCTGCGGAAACACGTCCACGTCAAGCGCGAACCGGGACCGGCCCCCACGCGCGACCCGGTGGCACAGGAGCATCGCCTCCGCGGCCGCCGTGGCCTCATCCAGAAGTGACGCGTTCGCCACTGGCAGGCCGGTCAATTCAGAGATCATGGTCTGGAAGACGAACAGTGCCTCCAGACGGCCCTGCGAAATCTCTGGCTGATAGGGCGTATAGGCGGTGTACCAGGAGGGATTCTCCATGATTCCGCGGCGCAACACCGATGGCGTAATGGTCCGGTAATAGCCCAAGCCAATCATCGGCCGGCCAGGGGTGTTCAGCCCCGCCAGCTCCGCCAGTCGTTCAATCGCGGCAGCCTCACTGAGCGGCGGCGGCAGTTCTGGCGGGCCTGCCCTGAGCGGCGCGGGCAGCGCCTTTTCCATGATCCGCTGGCCTTCGCCGAGCCCAAGAACGCGGCGCACGTGAGCGGCGCTGTCTCCTGCCAACCCCAGGTGACGGCTGGTGAACCGCTCCCCCACTACGCTTCGTCTTCCTTGGTCAAAGCCTCATAGGCAGCTGGGTCCAGAAGATCCCCTGGACCGGTCGGGGCAACCTCAAACAGCCAGCCGGTACCAAAGGGGTCCTCGTTGACCAACTCGGGAGCATCAATCGCCACTTCGTTGACCGCGCTGACCTTGCCGGAGACCGGCGCGTACAGCGGCGAGACCGACTTGGTTGATTCGATTTCCCCGCATTCCTGGCCAGCCGTGACGGTATCTCCCACCACTGGCAAGCTCAAGAAGACCACGTCGCCAAGGGCGGCGGCGGCGAATTCGGTCACGCCAACGCGAGCGGTTGGTCCGGTGGCGTGGCGGACCCATTCGTGATCAGCCGTGAAGAGCAGATCGGCGGGGACAGTGGTCATGATTTCTCCTTGGTATAGAAAGGCAATTCAGTCACTTGGTACGGGGCTAGCTGGCCCCGGATGTCGATTTGGACAGGCGTCCCGCTGGCCGGAACTGGGCCCTCCACCAGGGCGAGGGCGATGGGATGGCCCAAGGTGGGGGACAAAGCCCCGGATGTGACCTGGCCACGAACCTGACCGTTGATCAGTACCGGGTAGCCGGCCCGGGCCGCCCGCCGGCCTTCCCCCGTCAACCCGATCAGATGCTTAGTCACGGCGCGGCCAGCCAGCCCGCCCTTGCCCACATAGTCCGTTTCCTTGTTCCGTATGAAGGCTCCCTGACCGCCCTCAGCCGGGGTGATGTCCAGGCTCAGCTCATGGCCGTACAGCGGCATTCCCGCTTCCAGGCGCAGCGTATCGCGCGCCGCCAGGCCACAAGGAGCCACGCCGAAGGGCCGGCCGGCCTGGGCCAACACCTCCCAGATCCGTCCTGCCGCTTCCCTGGGGCAGGAGACCTCGAAACCATTCTCACCGGTGTAACCAGTCCGGGCCAAGATGACCGCCACGCCATCCAGCACAGTTTCAGCAGCCCGGTAATATCCAAGTTCAGCGGCCTGAGGAAGACCAGCGGCAGTCACTATTTGAAGCGACTTGGGCCCCTGCAAAGCAATCAACGCCCGTGTCAGCGTCAGATCCGTCACCGTCGCGTCAAAGCCAGCCAGACGGCGGGTTAGCTGGCCAACGACTTCCGCCCGGTTCGCGGCATTGGCGATCACAAAGAAGCGCTCCGCGCCTAACCGGTAAACGATCAAGTCATCAATCACCCCGCCGTCCTCCGCCAGCATCATTGAATACGACGCCCGGCCGGTCGGCATTTGGGCGTGAGCCCCCATTAACGCGTAGTCCAGCCCGGCACCCGCGCCTGGACCCGAAATGTCGATCTGAGCCATGTGGGACAGGTCGAACAGCCCCGCGTCCCGGCGTACGGCATGATGTTCCGCCAGCTCCGAACCGAACCTCAAGGGCAAGCGCCAGCCCCCAAAATCCGTGAACTTGGCGCCCGCCTCACGGTGGATCCGATCCAGCGGTGAGGCCAAGGCGTGCGGCTGCGGCGGAGTACCGGTTCGAGTCACGGAATATAAGGTAGCAACCGCCTATGACACTGACTCCACGACACCCAGAGTCTTCCGGCCTCGCCGTAGCAGAGCGAAGCGTCCGTGCAAGAAATCGGCTGGGGACAGGATCGCGTCAGGATCAGTCACCTTCGAGTTGTTAAGGTAAACGCCGCCCGCCCCCAACGTCCGCCGGGCCGCGCCCTTCGACTTTTCCAGGCCCGATGCCGCCAGGGCGTCTACCACCGTCATGTCGCCGGCAGCCGGGGTCACCTGGGCCGTCGGCAAACCGGCGACCGCGCTAATCAACGTAGGCAGGTCCAACGCCTGAAGTGAGCCGGTGCCGAAAAGCGCCCCGGCGGCATCGGCGGCTCCCCGGGTGGCTTGATCCCCGTGGACCAACGCCGTCACGTCCCAAGCCAAGGCCTTCTGCGCCGCCCGCTCCTGGGGACGCTCAGCGGTGGCAGCCTCCAATTCGGCGATCTCCTCCGCTGGGCGGAACGTGAAAACCTTCAGATATCCCGGCGCGTCCCGGTCATCCTGGTTAAGCCAGAATTGGTAAAAGGCGTAGGGCGTGGTCATTGACGGGTCCAGCCAAACCGTGCCGGACTCAGTCTTACCGAATTTGGTACCATCCGCTTTGGTAATAAGCGGAGTAGTAAAGGCGTGCGCGGACACACCATTAGCCTTGTGAATCAATTCGACACCGCTCAGCAGATTGCCCCACTGGTCATTGCCCCCAGTTTGCAAAGTGCAACCATAACGCAAGAACAGCTCGCGGAAATCCATAGCTTGGAGCACCTGATAAGAGAACTCGGTAAAAGAAATTCCCTGGTCCGAGGCCAGCCGGCGAGCAACAGTCTCCTTCGCCAGCATGGTTGAAAGGCGGAAATACTTCCCAATTCCACGCAGCAAATCAATCGCGCTGAGTTCACTCGTCCAGTCAAGATTGTTGACCATGCGGGCGGCATACTTACCCTCAAAATCAAGCAATGGGGCGATTTGCAGGCGAATGCGATCCACCCAGGCCGCCACCGTCTCCGGGTCGTTGAGGGTCCGCTCCCCGGTCATCTTCGGGTCGCCAATCAGCCCCGTCGCGCCGCCCACCAGCGCCAATGGGTAGTGCCCGGCCCGCTGGAGGCGCCTCAGCGTGAGAATCTGCACCAAATTGCCGATGTGCAACGACGGAGCCGAAGGATCGAACCCGCAGTAGTAGGTCACCGGTCCGGCTTGGAAATGCTGGTTGAGCGCCCGCGGGTCAGTTGACTGCGCGATCAGTCCGCGACCGGTCAGAGCATCGAAGAGGGAATCAGACACGGCTTCTATTGTTCCTCATTGGCGAGGTGTCCGCGGTCAACCGCCAGGCGGCCGGCCGCCAGCCTGGCCTTTGGACCGCGCCGCACGGCGGGCCAGCTGCATCGCGCTCGCCGCCAAGAGCCCCGCAAACATCCAGTTACCAGCTTGGGGAGGGACTAAGAAGGCTAGGGCGCTGCCGCCGAACGAGGCCGCCGTGGCGGTCAGACCAGCCGCCAGCGCCAGGCGCCACTGGACCAGGCCACCGCGCCAATTCGTGACTGACCCAGCCACCGCCGAAGGCGCCATGACCAGCAGCGACGTACCCCTGGCGGCCAAGTCGCCGAACCCGAATAACGCCATCAGCGCCGGCACCGCGATAACCCCGCCGCCAATCCCGAACAGCCCGGCCGCCAAACCCATGACCAATCCCAGCCCCACTAGTCCCAGCCAGGCCCCCACGCTCAGCCCTACAGCGGCGGCGCGCTGGGGCGTATAGAACACCATTGAGATAGCCGTGGCGGCAATTAGCCCTACAAACGCCCAGTTCAGCACGGATAGCTTGATCTTTCGCAGCGCCCTCGCGCCGAGCCAAGCGCCTGCCATTCCTCCCGCCGCCACCGCCGCTGCAGGCCCAATCTCGAGGTGGCCCCTGAGGCCATAAGCGGCCGCGCCGGCCAGCGCCGTAGGTACGATCGCCAGCAACGACGTGGCCGAGGCGTGGCGCTGGTCCAGTCTGCCCAACCAGATCAGCAACGGCACCATCACAATCCCGCCGCCAACCCCGAACATCCCGCTCATCATTCCGCCGACCGCGCCCGCCGCCAAGAACCGCCAAAGGGCCGCTTCTGGAGGCCCCGCGTTCTTCACCCACCGAGTCTAAGTGGCTGTTTGAGAACTTGGTGGCGGTGGGGCGTGTCTTGGGCTAGATAGGGGGAACTCCTGGTAGGCAGGGAATGACAATAGACCCTTCTACCAGGAGTTCTGGTGTTAGTCTG
>JAIRXP010000031.1 GCA_031268215.1 Bifidobacteriaceae bacterium
TCGGTCGCGAGGATCTCGCGGACGTACGGATTGTCTGCTACACCCATCACTTTGAGGGCACCGGCCACCGCCGGGCCATCCAAGACAGCGATCTCCGTGCCCGCGCCTTCCAGGTCGCGCAGCAAGTCGGCGCCAGTAATTGCGTGCGCGGAAATGTGGAAGACGCTTGCCGTTTCGACAGGCTGCGACAACAAACGGCAGATCGCGTCGGCGGCTGCGTCGACCGGCGTCAAATCGAACCGACGGTCAAGGAAGGATTCCGGAACAGCGGATGCAGCAATCATTGTCGCAATCCTGGTGGCAAAGGCGTTGTCCTGGAAATTCCGCTGGAACACTCCGTCACTGCGACGATGGCTCAGGTTACCCAATCTGAACACCGATGTGCCTGCACCGGCCGCACGGGCTGAAAGCACCAGCTTTTCGGCATCATACTTAGCCTTTTGGTAGAGGTTGCTAAAGGCCTGTCCAACGAACAGGTCGCTCTCCGCCAGGCGGCCCCGCGTGGTCGGTTCTCCCCCCCCGGATCCGCTTGCCATACTGCCGCCAACAGCCAAGGTGGAAATGTGGTGCAAAGGCACCCCAATTTCTGCACAGAATCTAAGTATGTACCGAACGGCGTCGACATTGGCCCGCCGAAGACTATTGGCGCTGGCATAGTGCTTGACGAGACCTGCCGCGTGAACTACAAGGTCGCAATCCGCCAGGCCTTCATGCTGGCCTGTCGCAATTGGATCTTCCAGATCTGCGGCGATAACCTGAATGGAACCCATCAACTCAGCGGCTTGCGAAAGCCCAAAATAGTGTTGCGCAGCACGGCGAACCCGCTCCCGGCCAGCAGAGTCATTCTCGGCCCGGACAAGGCACGTCACCCGGCCCGCACAGCACGTCAAGAGTGCATGGAGCAGATGAGCGCCCAGGTATCCCGTGCTCCCAGTAAGTAGGACGTTGCTATATCTGGTTTCAGTTCCCCGAACGCCAGCACGGCCACCTCGAAGGGTGTTGGCCTCCAAGACTTCCGTGAATTCTGAGATCGACCTAATCTCGGCGTCAGGGTCAAGAAACAGACGGGAGCCGCGCTCCGCAGGTTCGGCGTTGGCAGGTCTGATACTCCGCTCAAGGAACGTTGCAAGGTCGCCAAAAACAGGATGGTCCAGCACATCCTGGAGGCCACACTCAATGCCCGACTCACCAAGGGTCGCCATCAGCTCTATCGCTGCGAGCGAATCACCTCCGAGGTCGAATAGACTGTCACTGGATGCGACTTTCTCCACACCTAATACTCCCGCCGCTGCATTCAGGACGGATTCAACGATGGTCACCCGTGCCGGAGCCTCAGCGGTGTTGGCGGCCGGAAGCGGGCGTGAGGAGGGTTCGGGCGCTTTAATGAATAGCGGTCGGGGGTTCTTCGGGTATATGAAGGTAGGCACCTGCTGCCAGCCAAGCGGTCGGTACAGCGCTCTCCACGACACCGGCCGCCTGGCCAAGTGCTCGGCCGCCAGTAGCTCGTAGAGCTTTCGCAGTGATTCGGAGGCGGGAGCCTCCTCGGCCGGCTCGCTCCAAACGACTGGTGCAGCCCCTTTCGGCAAGGATAACGTCTCAACAACGAATTCCCTCCAGGCCCGTTGAATGTCTGCAGCATCCATCGGGATCATCCCGTTGGGGAATCTCCCCAAGGCGACCAGCGCCGCTGCCGCTTCCCCGGGCAACAGCTTCTCAGGCGCGGCCCCGAAACGCCAGCTTTCGTGGGCCTCGAGAGCTTCAGAAAGGTCGTCGCGACTCTTCCCCGTCACAAAGGCCCGCCCAAGAAAGTCATTGCCTCTCGTGCCCAGCGAAAACACGAGATCCTCCAGTGACGCTGCGGAATGGATTGCCGCCGCGAGCCTCTGACGCAAGACCGGCAGGTCAGATTCCACCCGGTAAGAGATCGGAATCAAATAGGAGCTAAGGGCGGCGCTTCGCGTCTCTCGGCGTTCATAGCGCTCAAGCAGAGCATGCACGTTCGTCCCCCCGATGCCGAAACCGCTCACTCCGATCCGGGTGAGGCTCGCGGGTTGGCGCGACAGAGGAAAGGCGAAGCGGTCCAAGTACGGGCTGACTTCTGGGCTCACAGTGCGTAGATTCGCGATTGGCGGGATAACCTGTTCATTGAGCATCATGGTCGCCTTGATCACGCCCGCGATGCCCGCTGCCGCATCTAAGTGCCCGATGTTGGCTTTGACCGATCCCACCGGAACTGGTTTCCCTCGATCTTCGTAGGCCGAGGCCAACGCATGGATCTCGATTGGATCGCCCAGGCGCGTTCCAGTCCCGTGGGTTTCGATGTAATCGACGGCTTCCTCACCGGCGACGCAACCGGAGATTGCATCCTGCTGTCCGGAAGGGCTCGGGGCACTGAAGAACAGCTTCCGAGCGCCGTCATTGGCAATCCAGCTACGCTTGACTATGGCCAGTACGCGGTCGCCATCCCGCACAGCAGCCGTAAGGGGTTTCAACAGGACGACGCACGCCCCGTTGCCCTTGACCAAGCCGTTCGCTGACTCGTCGAAAGGACGACAGGTCCAATCGGGAGAGAAGTTGTCATCCCTCCTGGAATGATGGGCCTTGTCCTGCGGAAAAGTGATCGAGGCGGCACCGACAAGGGCCGCCTCGCATTCCCCGGCGTTGATACTCCTGATCGCATAATGCATGGCAACGAGGGAGCTTGAGCACGCCGACTGAACTGTCAATGCCGGACCCGTAAGGTTGAGCTTGAATGCTACTCGTGTCGCAAAGAAGTCCTTGTCATTGCCGATAAGCGTGGCGTAATCGGCACCGCCGCGGCCGGTCTCCGCCCCCAGCCTCAGGGCACTTGCCAAATAGGTGCTGAAGCTCACCGAACCGAATACGCCGATCCGCCGAGGCCGCGCGATATCCGCATAGCCGGCGCTTTCGAGTGCCTCTCTGCATAGGTCCAGGAATACCCGCTGCTGCGGGTCGATGCCGGTTGCCTCGGCCACGCTGAATCCGTAGAACTCTGGGTCAAACCACTCCGCACGGTCAACGACCGACACCAGCGGGACACCTTTGCCGGATGGCTCGTTTCCGGTCGCAGGGACGAGTAGTGACTCGCCAGCCAGCACCTGGCGCCACAGAGCCTCGCAGTCTCCTGCGCCGCCGAATCTCCCGCAATACGCGATTAGCGCAACGCTCACAGTTCGCGCCTACCGTTCGCCTTCTGCACCGTCTCAATCAAGTCGCCAACAGTGCGGATCTGAAACATCTCCGCTATCGGAATGCCGACGCCAACTTCATCCCTGATGCGCGCATGGAGCTCCGGAACCAGGATAGATGTGACACCGATGTCTGCCAGCGCGTCTGGCTCCGCTAGGCCCCGAACTTCCAATAAGTCCTCCAGCGCGCCAACCACCAAGTCGGCCGCCGACTTCGGCATGTCTTCCTTTCGATCAAGGCTCACGGCCGCTGCCCCGTGTTGCCGGTGAAGTTCGAACAACGCCTCGCGGTCGGCCTTTCCGCTGGCCGTCACTGGGATAGCATCAACTCGAACCAGGACATCCGGAAGCATGTAGTGGGGAAGCGAATCACCTAACCTGTGCCGAACCACTGCCCTACTAAAATCCTGGCTTGACGTGTGGTAGGCCAAGAGCTTCGTTCGCCCTTCACCATCCCGTCTGCAATCCACGACTACTTGCGATCCCCCAAGAACACTCGCCAACGCCAGTTCTATTTCCCCTGGCTCGACGCGGTGCCCGCGGACTTTGAACTGTCGATCCACCCTTCCTAGGAATTCAAGTTCTCCGGACGGAAGCAGGCGCGCCAGGTCCCCCGTCTTGTAAGCGCGCTCTCCGGTGGGCGCCGTGACGAATCGCTGCGAGGTTAGCGCAGGGTCCCCCTTGTAACCCAGCGCGACCGATGGGCCCGTCACTGCAAGTTCTGCAACCACGCCAGGCGGCACTAGCTGGCCGTCTGGGTCGAGGAGAGCGACTCCGAGGCCCGGCAAGGGGCGCCCGATTACATCTCGTCGCGCCGCAGTGACATCTTCCTTGGTGATTCGATGAATGGTCGAGTAGACCGTGGCCTCGGTCGGCCCGTAGCCGTTGTAAGTGGCCACAACCTCAAGGGGGTACTTGGCCGCCCAGGCGTCCAGGATCCTGAAGTCCAACGATTCGGCCGCCAAGGTGAGTTCGCGCAGCGGAAGCTTGTCATGGTGGCGCAACTCTTCGGCGCTCAGGAGTCGGAACAGCGTCGGAGTGATCGTCAAGGTGGAGACCGAGCTTTTCATCAACGCTCCTCGCAATAAGGCAGGATCCGACCGTTCTACATCACTTACCACCACAAGCGTCGCGCCTGTAAGGATGCAACAAAGCATCTCGAAGACAGAAGCATCGAACCCTTGCGAGTGCAGTTGCGACCAGCATCGGCTCGGGTCCCGGCCATACGCGGCTTCAACTGAGCGGACCAAGCTCACCACATTCGACCGCGAAACTTCGACGCCCTTCGGTTCGCCGGTAGATCCAGACGTGAAGATCAGGTATGCCGGTGTGTCAGAGGCAGCCTCACGTGGTTCACCCTTTGTGGTCTCCGCCCAGTCCTCAGCCATACCGGTGGTGACCTCTCCGACCAGGACGGGACTGTCGAGGGAACCGAGGATCTGGGCCCGGCGCCGGTCCGGCAAGCCTGGCGGGACCGGAACGTAGGCTTTTCCCGCCCTAACGCATGCAATGGCCCACAGCACCAGCCGAATGCCCCTTGGCAACTCAACGGCTACCTCACGGCTCTCAGGGGCCTCGGCGGCGAGCCAACCTGCAAACCGACGCGAGATTACATCCAGTTCTCCATACGTCAAGGTGTCACCGCCTTCGACCACCGCGGTCTTGTGCGGCCTGCTCGCAAGAGCACGCTCCAAGAGTTCGGCCAATTCCTCCACCGGCGGATCTAGGGCACGCTGATAACAGTTAACATCGGCGTACAGCTGCCTAGCGCTAGCGGGATCCACCAACCCCATCTCGCCCACCACGACAGAGCCGTTCTGCTCGGCTTGTCGGATCAGCGCACGGTACGACTGCCCGAAGTCAAGACCGTCGAAGTAGGCCACATGTTCATAGATCGCTCTGTACAGGCCACCGTCTTCGCGAATGACGCACGATAGCTGGTTCTGGAGTCCGCAGATGTCGAGTTCGATCTCAGACACGGTGCATCCGGCGATGGTTGGGATGACCGCGCTCTTCCAGATCGTGAAGCTGTTATTTACGGGGCCCGTGGCGCGCGAGACGTCCACTCCCTGGTGGCGCTGCAGCCATCGGAGCTGCCGGTCTGCCTCCCGGCACAGATCAGCGAATTGGCGGGTCGGCTCTATGCTTAACGTCAACGGAACCGTGTTGACGAAAAACCCAAACACGCCACGCGTGTGCTTCGTCCGGTTCGCCAACGGTATCCCCACCGTCAATACCCGTTGCCGCGTGACCTTGCTGATGACGACCATATGCACCGCTAGCAATAAGACAAACGGGGTCACTCTAAAGCGACGAGCCAGGTCGTCCACGTACTTGCGGTCGCCAATTACAGCATGTGTCCGCGTGCCTTTGATAATCCCGCCTTCGCGCCGGTCGACAAGGCATTCAATGCTGGCATTGACGGTTGGCTGGTCAAAGTCTGCGCCCGCAGAACGAAGCACGTCATCTCCAAGGTCGAAATATGAAGCCGCTCCGAGGGGGGCGGTGCCGACACCGACATCACTTCTGCTGACTGGCGCGTTGTAAAGACTGCACACCTCCGCTATGAGCGCGTAGAAGCTATAGACGTCCGCAATTATGTGCGGGACGGCGCAAAGGACGGCATTGCGCTCGGAACAGTTCGTGTCTGTCACGACCGTCATTCTAAGCAATGGCCAGCTATTCAAATTAATCGGCGCCTGGACAAGCGGCAGCGCAAGGGCCCTTAACTGATCGTCAAAGTCTGATGCGGAGCCGGCGTCAATAGTCTCTACAGGCACACGGATGCGCCGGTCGTCCGCCAATCGCATTCTGGTTTCGCGACCCTGGCCGATAAAGTCGACTTTGAGGACGCCGCGTGTGCTTGCCGTCTCGCCGATGAGCGCCGCGAGGTGAATCGGGTCAAGGGGGCCATCGAACCGAAGAGCTTGGACGATATTATACGATGGGTCCATCGGATGCGCCTCAAGGTGATTTAGAATTCGGCGCTGCAGCCGGTTTACCGGAAAGAACTCGTAACCCACGTCACCGCTCCTCTGAGGAAGGAACGCGAGAGCGAAGCGACGAACAGGCGACGGCGCGTTCGGGCGTAGGAGGAGACGCCAGTCCCGCTGCGGAACGGAGCGGCCAAGTGCCCAAATCACTTCCTATTAGGGATGCCCCCCCCTTCATTTTGGGGCCTGCGGATAGCCGCGTACACCTCATCACCAGTACTCATGGCGCATCGTTTCAACTCTCAGGGCTCTCATGGAACACCTCGGTTCCGCTTGTTTGGCTACGGGCCTAGACTATTGCAGCGGGACTTGAGCTACGTCAACTCAGGTCCAGCATGTGGACATTTGGTAATGTTGAAAAGGAATTGCGCAGGGAGCCCAGATTCGGGCTGGCATGCCCAGTTTGACTCAACTGGCGCAAGAGATTGCCCTGGTCGTAGCGGTGGTGTCTTGCGCTCCGGCCAAAGCCCACATGCCCCGGCGGCGGCGCACCTTTCGTCCCGTTCTAGGGATGCCTCAACGCCGGCCCATGGGACCGCCTGCGGCTGCCGTCCGCTCGCGGGCCCCACCTTCTAGCCCGGCCCTTGTACGGGCTTTGATGCTCTTAGCGTTGTCAAGTGATCTGGGTCTTGGCTTTGGGCCGGGCGCGGTAGTGCTCGGTGAGGGTGCGGCGGGTTTCAGGGTCGTGGGCTTGTCTGGAGCGGGCGGTCATGTGGATGGCGGCGTTCAGTTTCCTTCTCGCCCCTGCGGGAGAGGCGCTAACGGACAGTGTTGCCCGACGACGCGGGTATGGGAGCGACGCCCGCCAGGCACGCGAACGCCGCCTCGGAACGTATCCGTCCGTTGGTTCCCCAGCCGGTTACCATAGATCCGGACGTCAAGTACTTGGCCGCCAAACGTGACCGGGAAAGGCCGAACGCACCGAGCGTCCCGACCAACACGGCTTCGGCCGCCATCAACCGTCATGGAGCGGAATAGTTGCCGTCCTCTTCTGGCAGGACCAGACTCCCCAAAGATGTGAAATAGTCCCAGCCTTCAGCGGACACCGACGGGCTCCAACCAGCCCATTCGACATAGACGGGCGCCTCGCCCACATTGGTGGCAGCGAACACTACGTATGCGACCTTGGCGCCCTTCTTGAGCAGCGGCTTCTGGGTTTGGTCATCAACCCACACGGCGTCTGCCGGCGCCTCCCCGTCCTTGGGCACATAGGCGTCAACCCGGATACCGTCCTTCTCCGCGGATCCGATCCTGCCCTCATCCGCTGGCATAGGCGGAATCTTGGC
>JAIRXP010000117.1 GCA_031268215.1 Bifidobacteriaceae bacterium
CAAAATTCGCAACCCCCACAGACCCACCATCAACCCGCGCCCAAGACTCACCAACAACCGCCACCACACGCCCAACCGGATCCACCGGCTCTTCAGGATCCACAGGCTCTTCAGGGTCCTCTGGATCCACCCGGTCACGCGCCGCAATGAACGGCACCGTAATGCAGTTCAGCAGTTTGCTGTCTTCGACGGGCCCATCTTTCGCCACTGGCCAGGCATAAGCACAGACGTCCACATCCGTGCCAAATTGGTCGACTTCGAGAGTTTTCCCGCTGAATCCCCATCGTGGCGAAGCCACTTCCAGCCCGTAGGCCGCAACCAGGTCGTACCGCAGAGTATCCGTCTTGCCCAACGAGTACCGCTGCGCGCCTGGCTCGCCCTTCCTGCCGCCAACGTACAGGTCAACCTCTAGCGCCTCATCCTGGGCTTGCGAGTCGTAAGCCCACAAGTGCACTGCCACCTGCCCCGGCGCTTCCGAGCCGGCCAATTCCAAGCGTCCCGGCAAAGTGGCGGCCGGGTTGCCGGCCTGCGTCACCGTCACTGTGGCAGGCACACCGTTCCCAACCTGAACCTCAACCTGAGCTTGACGTCGCTGGACTGTCCGGTTCTCCTTCACCGTTAGGGTTAGACTCTCCCCCGAATTCCCCGCAGTTGGCGCGATACTCAGCCATCTGGCCCCAGCCGGGTTGACCGCTGTCCAAGCTCCCTCCGACGTGACGGCCAGAGTGGTACTGGCAGCACCGGCTCCCGGTTCCCACTGTGTGCTGGACAGACTCGGCCTGGCGCCATCCGGGGTATCACCAAACACGCGCTGTATGGCATCCGTGTAGCGTTCCCCTGGAGCCTGGCTGGCAGTCGGCTCGATCACGGAGCCCTCTTCGTATTCGTTCCAGGCGGCCAGCATGGCGACGCCCCCAGTCTGGGCCCGGTAATTGTTGAGCAAGTCCCGCGCCGCTTTCAAATGCTCTTCAAATTGGGCGGCCGTCGCGACGGCAGTCTGCGGACTCTTGCCTTCGCTGAGGCGCACAGGGGTGTCATCCCAGCCGGAGGTGATGGGAGGCCAGTAGCTCACCCGCCCGCTGACAGCCGCCTGACGCAGCACCGATTCCCGCCAATGTGAGCGATAGTTCGCGTCCAGGCCGGCATATCCTGTGGTGCTGTCCGCTGCGGGCGGACCGTAGTTGTAGGCGGACAGAGCGTCCAACCCAACGCGGTCGGCGTACTCAATGGACGGTTCGCCCCTCCAGTAGGGCGCCTGTTCTCCCACAATGTACAGACCACCGAGCCCGGCCGCACTGGCCTTAGAGCGTGCTCGATCCAGCATCTTCTTGACCCGTTGCTCAACACTCAGCCCGTCCCCGGAGTAGATCTCATCCGCGTCCGCCTCTAACTGCGCGAGGTTGTAGACCATCAAGACTGGCTTGCCATCCATGGTCTGGTAGTGGGAGTCGCCAAAGTAGTTCGCGATCCAGTAGTCCACCGTCGTGTCCCAAACTTCCAGCGACCGGGCACGGTCCCACTCCGTCTCAACGATCCAATTGATGGCGAAGCTCACGTCTTGCCTGTGCGGCGCGCTCAGGTACGCTTGAACCACTTGGTCCATGCAAGACACGTTGCCACCACTCAGCATCCAACCGAATGAGGCGAAGTCGATCCCCGCCTCCGCCATCCAATCCAGTTGCTGATCAAGCACCGCAACCTCAGCGTTTGAGGAGTACCAGCCCAACGGCTCGGCAGGCTTGCGGGAGTCGCCAGTGTATCGCTGGAGGCGCGCCCACTGATTGGTCGTGTGGCCGCCATACGAATACTCGAATGAACAGGTCGTGGACCACGGCGGGAAGTAATGCACACCGAGCAGTGTTCCTCCTGCCGCCTGCGCAGGCTCCGTTTCCGCTTGTGCGATCCGGTCGCCCGCAGCAAGCACCTGGCCCCCCAACGCCATCGCGACGGCCCCCGCCGCCAACGCAACTCTGGTGATTACGCGCCGTGTCCGGCTCATCGCTAAACCTTCCATCTTGGGTACCCAATTACATGGATGCGGGCTATATCGAGCCTAACCACGCCACTTATTCCAATTCCAGGACGGACCTCGCATAACGATTCTTTATGCGCCGCCCGGCTGGCGCGCTAACCATCCAGACCCACGCACATCGCATTTCCGTACTCACCAGGCACATTGTGGAGTCCCGAGAGCCTTCCTCTCGCCCTAGGTACTACTACCCACCCTGCGGCGAATCGGCAGGTCACGGGCCACAAGAAATGTCACGGAATGATCTAGGTAATTCCACCCTCAATTGCACGAGAGCCGTCACGAGCCATTCATATTCCCTGCCCCAGTATTAGCGTCCAGGATATTGTCCCTGCTAACCGCGCCATCGCTCCGCTTAGCTTATACGCCGTCTTTCCCTTTAGGACCTCCGGACAGCGCTCCCGTTTAGGCCACAGTCCACTGGTAGGACAAGGACGGTCCACGCAGACTCCACCCTGCCGCCCAATATGGACTCTGGTCCCGAGCCGCGGCGGAGCCCTCCTTAACCGAGGGCCGTTGGCGGGCGTCGTTCTACCCGGGGTCCCCGCAAAAGATCCGACTGTGGGGAGGAGGTTTTGTGGGGTGGTTCCGGGGTCCCCGCAAAAGATCCGACCGTAGAGAAGGGTCGCGGGGCGGTCCAGTTGGGTGGGCCCAGTCCGACTCGAACGGACGACCCCCACGGTGTAAACGTGGTGCTCTAACCAACTGAGCTATGGGCCCTGGTGCTCCGGCAGGCGGACCCGAAGGCGCCCGCAGTGCGGCGCCCTAGTCTACCCGAGCCCGCGGAACTCATTACCTCGAGATGCGGTTACCAACCCGCGAGCGTCCGCGTCACCAAGTCCGCCAGCAGACGTCCCCGTTGGGTCAGGACGATGCCGTCAACGAACTTGGCATTAGCCGTACCGGTCCGTTGTTGGGCCAGACCGTCGGCTATCAGGCCTGGCACCGTCCGCCGCCCCTCAACGGACAGATCGTCAAGGTCCAGACCTTGGGAAGTCCGCGACCGCAACATGATGCGCTCCAGGGAGACGGCGGCATCGTCCAGGGTTTCCTCACCAGCCACGGGCGACGCGCCACCGGTTAGCCGGTCTGCGTAGGCCACCGGAGACTTGACGTTCCAAAAGCGCCTGGCCCCCAAGGACGAATGCGCGCCTGGCCCAATCCCCCACCACTCCGCACCAGTCCAATACCCAAGATTGTGCATCGATTCATGACCCGGGCGAGCCCAGTTAGAGATCTCATACCAACCCAGACCGGCGGAGCTGAACAACTCATCAGCCAGAACGTACTTGGCCGCCTGCTCGTCCGCGTCCACCGGCGCCAGGAGGCCTTGGCGAATGCGGCGGGCCATTGGCGTGTGCTCTTCAAGGCTCAAAGCGTAGGCGCTGACGTGGTCCACTCCCAGGTCAAGCGCCGCGCGTACGGAAGCCTCCCAATCCGTCAGGGTCTCTCCCGGCGTGCCGTAAATCAGGTCAACCGAAACGTCGAGTCCAGCCCCGCGGGCATCCGCCACCAGGTCCGGCAACCGCGCCGGATCATGCGACCGGTCCAGGGCGGCCAGAACCCAGGGCACGGCCGATTGCATTCCGAACGACACCCGTGTGAACCCGGCCGCGGCCAGTCCCTCCAAATAGGCCGCATCAACGGAATCCGGGTTTGCCTCCGCGGATACCTCACCGCCGGGCGCCACCCCGAAAGTCCGACGCACCGCCTCCAGCAACTCGACCAGCCCCTCCACGGGCAGAATAGTCGGCGTGCCGCCACCGAAGAACACCGACTGAGCCGACGCCCTTGGAGTACCTTCCAGTTCCGCTGCGGCCAGTTCCATTTCGGCGATGGCGTGAGCCACGAAAGCAGCATGCCGCTCCGGCCCAGCGACATAAGTATTGAAGTCGCAATAGCCGCAGCGCCGCGCGCAGAACGGCACGTGGACGTACACCTCGAACGGAACCAGCACCGGTTTAGTACACCGCCCTCGCCCCAGGCACCGGTCCGCTAATCTGCGGCATCCGAAGTCAGCGCGGCAACAAATGCCTCTTGAGGGATCTCTACACGGCCAATCGTCTTCATCCGCTTCTTGCCCTCCTTCTGCTTCTCAAGCAGCTTGCGCTTGCGGCTAATGTCGCCACCGTAGCACTTGGCGAGCACGTCTTTGCGCAGCGCGCGCACATTTTCGCGAGCTATCACCCGGGCGCCAATCGCCGCCTGAATGGGCACCTCGAACTGCTGGCGCGGAATGAGCTTGCGCAGACGGTTAGCCATCAGCACGCCATAGGCGTAAGCCTTGTCCTTATGCACAATCGCTGAGAACGCATCGACCTGCTCGCCCTGCAACAGAATGTCTACCTTGACTAGGTCCGCCTCCGTCGTCCCATCCGGCTCGTAGTCCAGCGAGGCGTAACCCTTTGTGCGAGACTTGAGCTGGTCAAAGAAGTCATAAACAATCTCCGCTAGCGGTAAGGTGTATCGCAGTTCAAGACGGTCCTCAGACAGGTAATCCATGCCCAGCATGGTGCCCCGCCGTGACTGACAAAGCTCCATGATGGCGCCAGTAAATTGGCTCGGCGCCAGAATCGTGGCGCGGACAATCGGCTCACGCACGGCGGCGACCTTCCCGGAGGGGAATTCCGAAGGGTTGGTCACTTGATGAACAGACCCATCATCCATGGTGACCTCATAAACAACGTTCGGAGCCGTTGAGATAAGATCCAGCCCGAATTCCCGCTCCAGGCGTTCACGGATAATCTCCAAGTGCAGCAATCCTAAGAAACCACAACGGAAACCGAATCCGAGTGCGGCTGAAGTTTCTGGCTCGTAGGTCAACGCGGCATCGTTCAATTTCAGTTTGTCAAGTGCGTCACGCAAACCTGGGTAATCAGAACCATCAATGGGATATAATCCAGAAAACACCATCGGTTTGGGATCGCGGTAGCCTTCCAGGGCTTGCGACGCTGGTCGGACGAGCCCGGTGACCGTATCCCCGACCCGCGACTGGCGGACATCTTTAACACCGGTAATGAGATAACCCACCTCACCCACACCCAGCCCCGCCGTCGGCGACGGTTCCGGGGCGATCACCCCAATCTCCAGTAGCTCATGGCTGGCTTTGGTTGACATCATGGTGATCCGCTCGCGGGCGCTGAGATTGCCATCCATCACCCGCACATAGGTCACCACACCGCGATACGTGTCGTATACCGAATCGAAAATCAATGCCCGGGCCGGGGCGTCAGGGTCACCTGCCGGAGGCGTAATTTGGCGCACGATGCCGTTCAGGAGTTCTTCGACACCTTCACCAGTCTTGCCGGACACGCGCAAACAGTCATCTGGACTGCCGCCAATTAGGCGAGCCAGTTCCTCGGCGTACTTATCCGGCTGGGCGGCCGGCAGGTCGATCTTGTTCAACACCGGGATGATGTCGAGGTCATTCTCCAGCGCCATGTACAAATTAGCCAGCGTCTGGGCCTCGATCCCTTGGGCCGAATCGACCAAGAGCACAGCGCCTTCGCAGGCCGCCAACGACCGCGAGACTTCGTATGAGAAGTCAACGTGGCCGGGCGTGTCGATCATGTTGAGGGTGTATTCACGGCCGTCAACAGTCCAGGGCATCCGGACGGCCTGGGACTTGATGGTGATGCCGCGTTCCCGCTCTATGTCCATGCGGTCCAGGTACTGGTCCCGCATCACACGTTGGTCCACCACCCCCGTCTTGACCAGCATCCGGTCCGCCAAGGTGGACTTGCCGTGATCAATGTGCGCGATGATGCAAAAGTTGCGGATCGATTTGGCATCAAGGCTGGACACAAGGCGCAATCATACTGTCCACCCGCTTCGGCGCCATCCGGCGCGGCGCTCAGCGGGCGGCCAACGAACCGAGTGCCTCCGCTATGGGCTGGGAGCCATCCCACTGACGGGTGGGTTCATGGCGCCCAGTCAGCAGAACCGTTGGCGTGCCCCGCAAGCCCAGGTCGAGGGCCGTTTGAGTGTTCAGCGCCACCGTGGACAGGAACTGCTTGTCGGCGAAAGTTCTGGTCACCGCCGGCTCAATACCAATGTTGTGCCCCAGGTTCTCCAATTCGGCCTCTGACAGCCCAGAACCGCCCTCCTTGGGCTGGTGAGTGAACAACGCGGTCGAGAAATCACCGAACTCGCCCGGATCATTCGCCGCCACGGCGTAGGCCGCGGCCGCCGCCCTGGTGGAGTACATGGTCCCGAGTGAGAGCCGGTCCAAAATGGAGATCGGATGCATCACCAGCGTGGCGATGTCGCGGTCAACCATCTCCCGGATCGCGTCACCGTTATCACGCTCAAAGCGCCTGCAATATGGACACATATAGTCTATGAAGACATCGATCTGGGCGGGCGGGCGCGTCGATTCGTCTTGGATCCCGCCTAGTGCCTTGCCGCCTGGCCCGACTACGATTCCCGGAATTGTGATCATGTCCCGTCCCCTCCTGTTCAGTCCATGGCTCACCGTTCGGTGAGCATGTACGTTCAAGTTAACGCCGCCCTGCCCGCACCCGCCAGTGGCGGCAGAGCAATCCCACTATCTGGCGCGATCTCCAAATCGTGACCGCCACCGACCGCAGCTCGCGACCAACGCCTTGGGCTGGCACTTGCGGGCACGCTACTGCCGATTCGCTTGTTGCCTGACGGCTTCACCAGGCCGTTAAGCCACCATCTATCAGCAGGTCATGGGCGGTAATGTAGGCGGCGGCATCGGACAGCAGGAACGACACGGGGGCCGCTATCTCCTCTACCTCTGCCATGCGGGCGAGCGGAACGTTCGCCACAAGCGCCTGGTTCAGCTCGGCTGGGTTCTGGTCGGTCATCGCCGTGCGGGTGTAGCCGGGACTGACTGAATTGACCCGAATCCCGTCTCCTGCCCACTCGACGGCCAAGCAACGCGATAGCTGCACCACCCCCGCCTTTGAAGCGTTGTACCCGACGTGAGGCAGAGCCCCGCGGTTGAAGACCGACGCCGACATCGAGGCGATGTTGACGATGGCACCGCCACGATGCTTCATCAGGTCGTATTCCGCCTGGCAGCAGTACAGAATCCCCGACAGGTTGACGTCCAGCACTTCGGCCCACTCGGCAGCGGTCATGTCAACCGTAGGCAGCAGGCGGTCTATGCCGGCGCAGTTGACGGCGTAATGCACCGGCCCTAGGGATTGCGAGAGCCGTGCGGCAGCCGTGCAGGCTGCGCGGTTGGTTACGTCAACCGGCACCGCCAAACCTTCAGCCCCGACCCGTCGGCATTCCGCCACCGCCCGCTCAAGGTTGGCGTCCGCCCGGTCCCAGCAAGCCAGGCGTACTCCCGCTGCGGCCAATGACCGGACGATGGCCAGCCCGATCCCGCCAGCGGCCCCTGTAACGATGGCCACGGCGTCCGGCCGCAGCCCCGGCACAGTCCAGGTCATTGTCTGTCACCGTCCCAAGGACCCTCGAATACCGAGGCCGCCGCCTGGTAGCGCCGGAAGGCTCGCCCCATCGAAGTCCGCCCCTCGGCCGAGGGACGGTAGTCGACTTCGAACGACGGGCATAGGGCTGCCTGAGCCGTCGGCACTGAGGCATGCACGCCTGCCGCGACAGCGGCGTAGATCGCCGCGCCTTTCGCGCAGACTTCCGAATCGCGCGCTACCATCGCGTCCAGGCCCAGCGCGTCGGCCATGAGCTGGCAGACGAACCGCGACTTGCGGGCAACGCCGCCAACCAGCACCATGCGTTCGAGGCCGAGCCCTGCCGCCGTCAGGCCTTCAAAGATCGCTTTGGATCCCATCACGGCGGCGATGACGACGGCTCGGTACAGATCCGCCGCGTCGTGGCCAATACCCAGCCCGACGAACGCCGCCCTGGCTCGGTCGTTGGGCTCCGGGTAGCGCCGGCCGTTGAGCCAGTCCAGACCGACGATGCCGTCGTCAGACCTTTGTGCGGCCTCCTCCTCCAGCCGGGCCAACACCGATCCCACGGTCTGCCGAGACGAGCCGTCGCCGTCCGCGCCAAAGGACATGACCAGCCGGGCAAACCAGGCGAACAGGTCGCCGAAGGCCGCTTGGCCTGACTCGCCTCCCAACAAGCCGGGCACAATCGAGTCTTCGGCGAAGCCGCACAGCGAGCGCAAGTCGGCATCCTTGAGCTGCGCATAGTCAGCCAGGAACAAGTCGACGGTGGAAGTGCCCATCACTTTCACGAGCGTGCCCGCAGCGATGCCCGCGCCGACGGCTCCGGCGTGCGCGTCGATTGAGCCAACCCCCACCACGGTCCCGGGACTTAGCTGAAGCCGCGAAGCCCATTCCGGCGTCAGACGCCCGGCGAAAGACCCCGCCGGTCTTGGCGGCCACAGCAAGGTCTCGCCGACCGCACCCAAGTAGGGGTCAACCCTGGCCAAAGCTGCCCTTGGCACGGGCCCGCCAAGACGACGGTTGTACAGGGCCTTGTGCCCGGCGCTGCAGCTATTGCGAATGGTCTGTTCGGGGCGCTGGGCGCCGGTCAGAAGGGCTGTCACCCAGTCAGAATGCTCCATCCATGACCAGGCCTCTCGCCGCAGCCAGGGTGCCACTACGACTCCCCGAAGGATCTTTGCCCACCACCATTCCGATGAGTATTCCCCCTGGTAGCGGGTGTGGTCCGGGTCCGCGCCGACCAGTGCCTCGTTGACGGCCGCCGCTTCAGCCGTGGCCGTGTGGTCCTTCCACAGCCAGAACATTGCGTCCGGGTCGTCCTTGTGGGCGGCAAGCAGCGCCAGCGGCCGTCCGGCGCGGTCTACCGGCGCGACCGTTGACGCGGTCGCGTCGATCGCTAGCGCCCCGACTGCTTGCGGCCCGAGTTGTTCGGCCACGGCAGCGAAGCACCTTTCCAGCGCTTCGAGGTGGTCCAAGGGGTGTTGGCGGAATAGCTGCTCGCCGGGCCGACAGTACTGTTGGTCCCGCCACCTGGGGTACTCGGCGAACGCCAGCGCTAGCTCGGTGCCGTCGCGCGGGTCGATCACCAGTGCCCTGACAGAATCGCTGCCGAAGTCCACTCCCGCCACGGCGGTGGCCGCGCCGTCGCGGACTTCTCCGGTCCTTGTCATGCCTGAATTTCCCATTCTGGGTCGACCGCGATGACGCATTTGGTCACGTTCGCCTTGGCACGGATGGCGTGCTCGATCGCAGCCTGGGCCTGGTCGAAGGGGAAGACGTTAGAGACCACTCGGTCAGCGGGGATGGCGCCGGAAGCAACCGCGGCGATAGCGGGCGGATAGCAACCCCGGTACCGGAAGACCGTTCTAACGGTGAGTTCTTTGTCGATCAGGAGGTTGACGTTCAGGTCCGCTCGGCCGGACTTGGTGTAGCCGACGAAGCTTACTGTCCCGCCTGGGCGGCACAGGCTTATGGCGCGGTCCATGGTGACGGCGTTGCCCGCCGTCTCGAAGACGTAGCGGGGTGCGGCGGACGGGGCAGCCGCCACTTCCTTGTCCAACCGATCCAGGCCGTCCGCGTCGAGCGGATGGCCACCCAGGCCCTCGGCCAACTCCAGGCGGTTCGGCATCAGGTCCGCGACCATCACATCGCGCACCCCAGCTGCCCGCAGCGTCAGGGTTGTCAGCAGACCGACACAGCCCGCCCCCAGCACCAAGGCCCGGTCGCCTACGCCCGGCCCGGCCTGACGTACGGCGTGGAACCCCACGGAAAGGGGTTCAATCAGGGCCCCTTCGAGCAGCGACACCGAATCGGGCAGTCTGTGGCACCAGGCGGCCGGATGACGAACGTATTCCTGCAGGGCACCTTCCGTTGCTGGCAGCGATGCCCAGAAGAACACTTCCGGACACAAGTTGTACAACCCCTCCCGGCAGAAGTCGCAGGCGCCGCACGGCACGCCGGGTTCGAGTGCGACGCGGTCGCCCACGGCCAGGCTGGTGACGCCGCCTCCGAGCGCCACCACCACGCCCGAGGCCTCGTGGCCCAGAACCATCGGCGCAGTGACCACGCTGTCTCCGATGTATCCGTTCTCGAACAAGGCCATGTCGGAGCCGCAGACGCCCACGTAGGCGACTTTGACCAGCACGTCCCCCGCTCCGGCGGCGGGTACGGGCCGTTTCTCAAGAGTCAACCGCGCCGTCTGGTTCATGACCGCCGCCGTCATTACTGCACTCATTTCAAGTCTCCTTCTGGTCCTAGTGGGACTATTCTTTGACCGCTCCGGTCAGCAGGCCCTTGATCAAGCTCTTCTGCGCAAAGAAGCCCAAGATCACCGGAATCAGGATCGCGATGGTGGCTGCGGCAGACATCTTTCCCCAGAACAGGCCTTGTTGGGTCATGTAGCGGTTCATGAAGACAGGCAACGTTCCTGCCTGTGTAAAGGTGTAGGCGGTGGCGAAAAGGAATTCGTTCCAGGTCACAACGAACACCAGCATCAGCGCGGAGGCGACCCCGCCGCGCACTGCGGGGAAAATGACATACCGGAAGGCCTGCCAACGGTCGCAGCCGTCGATTCTGGCGGCCTCGATGATCGAAACGGGAACGTCCATCATGTACGTCACGCACATCCACACCAGCAGCGGCACGCCCGTGGCGGTGTAGAGCAGCACCATCAGGGCGCGCGAATCGAGCAGGCCAGCCTTTGTGACGATTACGTACAGCGGCATGATCACGGCCACCGCCGGCAGGAGGGTCGTCGTGACATACCAGTTGTAGCGAGACGTCGGTTTACGGAGCCGACCGTAGACAATCACGTAGGCGATTGGCACTCCCAGCAAGGCGGTCAGGGCGACGGCGCACAAGGTGATGACAATCGAGTTGGTGAGGTGCTGAACGAGGTCCGGATTGATGACTTCGCGGTAGTTATCCAACGTGGGCACGAAGGCCAATCTTGGGGGGGCCACGTCCCGTTCATTCTTGAAAGAAGACAGGACCATGTAGAAGATGGGGAAGGCATAGACCACGGCCAGCGCCAATAGACCCGCTCCAATCAGCGGCCTCAACCGCCGCGACCGGCTTACACGCATTCGACCCATCTCCTCAAGACCGTTTGGTGACGTCGCCCTGGAAACGGAAGACTATGTTCACCAGTAGCAACGTCAGCGCGACCATGACGACCGAGATGGCTGCGGCCCGGCCAACCTGCCAGTCGTAGAACCCCGTCCGGTAGACGTAGTACGACAGGTTGGCCGAGGCCACACCCGGCCCGCCTTGGGTCGTCACGAAGATGACGCCGAACACCTTCAACAGATTGATCAGTCCAAACATCCCGGCCACCTTGAAGTAGGGCTTCAGCAGAGGCAGCTTGAAGTAGATGATCTGCTGCAGACGGCTCGCACCGTCCACCTTGGCCGCCTCCAACACCTCCTCCGGCATACTCTGCAGGCCGGACAACAAGATCAGGAACAAGAACGGAGTCCACTGCCAGACGCAAAGAATCACAATGGTCCACAGCGCATGCTTTGAATCGAAGAAGGATGTGGCGTCTACGCCGAAGAGCTTGGACAAGGCCGCGTTCAGGCCAAAAGTGGGACTGAGGATCAGGGTCTTCCACACGATCCCGATAACCGGCTCCATCACGAAATAGGGCATGACCAAGATGGACCTGGCCACCGCCACACCTCTGAAGTCCCGGTTGAAGGCCAGCGCCAGCAGGAACGCCAACGCCAGGCCGACAACCAGAGAAACGCCGGTGATGATGAACGTGTTCCATATCACGCGGTAGAAGTCGCCGTCGCTGAACAAGAAACGGTAGTTGTCCAGGCCGTTGAAACTGGGATCCAAGTCGGGGCGCTTGATGTTCCAGTTGACGAAGGACAGCGCGATCGTCACCACGAACGGTATCTGTGTCACCACGAGCACAACGGCCAGGCCGGGGGCCTCAAGCCAGTTGACTCGCTTTTCCTTGCGAAAGACGGCGAACATGAGTCAGACCGACCCCTTCTTAGCCCTTCACCCTGCCGCCATCGACGAAGGCTTGGGTGGCGGCATCTTGGGCCCCTTTCAAGACGGTGTCGGTGGAAGCGTCGGAGGAGATGTAGTCGGCGAGGAGCGCCCCCAACCGTTCACCCAGGCCGGACCATTCCGGAATGTTGGGCAGGGTGTTTCCCACGTATGGTGTGTCACCGACCGCCGGATGATCGAATTGGACGGTCTCCAACGATTCGCGCACCAAGTCGGCATAAGGGGCCAACGCACGGTATTCCGGTGTCTTGTAGGTCGATTCGCGCGCCCCGCTGGGAACCGAAAGCCAACCCTTGGCTTCCGCAACCAGTTTGACGTAGTCCTTGGAGGTGACCCACTTGACGAACTCGAAAGCCGCATCCTTGTTTTTCGAGCCAGAGGTCAACGCAATACCCCAACCTCCGACGGCCTGAGTGTTGCTCTTACCTGGCCCTGAGGGGGCTTTCGCGTAGCCCATCTTCCCCTTGACCGCAGAGCCGTCGGCTTCAAAGACGTCCGCCGAAACAGTAGCGTCGAAGTAGATGGCGGCACCACCGCTGGACATCAGGTTGAGGGTCTCGGTGTAGCCGTTCGAGGACGCTTCCGGCGCGCCGGCGTCCTTTTGCAGTTTGCGGTAGAACTCCCAGGCTTGCTTCATCTCAGGTGTGTCGTAGGTGGCGTTCCAGTTCATGTCGCAAATCTGGGCCCCATATGCGTTCATGATCCCGTTAAACATGAACATGTTCTCTCCATAGCCGGCTTTCCCTCGGATGGCCATTCCGACAACGCCCTCGGCGGGGTTATTTAGCTGCTTGGCGAGTTCGTAGACTTCTTGCCAGGTCGGGGCGTCAGGCATAGTCAATCCGGCCGCGTCGAACAGGTCCTGGCGGTACATCAGCATGGTGGACTCGCCGTACAACGGCAGCGCTGCCAACCCTTTAGTCTGGGACGAGTAGGCCGAGACGTTGGCCGGAATCATGTCCTCGAAGTCGTAGGCTCGCCTGTCCGCTTCCGGCATGCCGTCGAGCAGCGGCTGGAGCGGCGCCGTCCAGCCCGCCTCCAGGTAGGGGCCAGCGTCCGTCGACCCGATCGTCACCACGTCGAACTGATTCGAGCCCACCGCGACGTCCTGCTGAATCTTCGAACGAATGTCGTTCTCGGTCAGCATGACATACTCGACTTCGATGCCGGTCTGTTTGGTGAACTCCGGAGTCAGCTCCTTCATGGTCATCATGGGTCCGTTGTTGACGGACGCCACGACGATCTTTCCGGTGGCCTTCCCGCCGGCGCCGTCACCGTCCGATCCGCATCCGGCCAAGGCACCAGCGGCGACACAGGCCGCCATCAGTGCTGAGATTCGCTTGCGATTCATGGTTTTTCTCACCTTTCTAGTGGAGTTTGAGACTGCAAGGGGCGTGCTGGCGTCTCTGCCCCGGCATCTGGTAGCCGGGATCGATCCGAGGGGCCCTGCCGGGCCAGTGCTCGCTCGGTGGCTGTCACTACAGCGTCTGCTGTCATGTCGAATGCCTGCGCCAAGTCAGCGGCGGGGCCAGATGCGCCGAACCGGTCGATTCCGACCACTTCGCCGCCGAGTCCGACCACGTCGCCCCAGCCAAAGGGTGATGCGGCCTCGACCACAATCTTGACCGGGTGTCTGGGGAGGACCGACTCGCGGTATTCCGCTGGCTGGGCTCGAAACAGCTCGCGGGAGGGCATCGACACCACGCGCACTCGCCGGCCGCTGGCGCGAAGCGATTCTGCCGCTTTGATCGCCAGCGCCACTTCCGAACCGGTACCGATCAAGATTGCGTCCGGTTCGGCATCGTCGCTGAGGATGTAAGCGCCGCGGCGCACCCCTCTTGCCACCAGGACGGGGTCGGCGTCCAACACGGCGACCGGCTGGCGGGACAACACCAGGCCAGTCGGCCCGTCGCGGTGCATCGCCACGGCCCAGGCGGCCGCAGTCTCTTTCGCGTCGGCAGGTCGCAACACGGCCAGACCTGGCATCGCCCTGAGCGAGGCCAGTTGCTCAATCGGCTGATGGGTGGGCCCGTCCTGGCCCACGGCGATCGAGTCATGGGTCCAGACGTAGACGGCCGGCAATCCCATCAGGGCGGCGAGGCGGATGGCCGGGCGTTGATAGTCGGAGAAGACCAGG
Organism: Bifidobacteriaceae bacterium; assembly: GCA_031268215.1. GTDB lineage: Bacteria > Actinomycetota > Actinomycetes > Actinomycetales > WQXJ01 > JAIRTF01. The sequence continues at coordinate 14,093 of JAIRXP010000117.1, forward strand.
AAGGTGCCAGAAAATGCCCGGACCCCGCCCGCGAGGAGCATTCCGTTCATGGCCGCGGCCATGGCATGCTCGCGAACTCCCCAATGGATGTTGCGTCCCGCCGAACGCTCCCCTGGTCTGTCTCCAGGCAGGAATGCTCCTCCGTCTGCAATCGTGGTGCGGTTCGGCTCGGATAGATCGGCCGACCCGCCCAACAGTTCTGGCAGCGCCGCCGCTACAACCTGGATTGCCGCGCCCGAAACGTCCCTGGTGGAGACGTTGTCGCCAACTGGGATCGCTCGCGCCAAAGCCAAGAGGCGTTCGTCCAAGTCTGCCGGCGTCACGCGGTCCATGGCGGCGCGCCACCGCGCCGCGAGGTCGGGATGCTGCCGGGCCCAAGCGTCCATGGCCTCATCCCAGGCACCATGAAGGCTGCGCCCACGGACCTCGGCTTGTCGCGCGAAGTCGAGCGCTGCCCCGTCTAGCACGAAGGCCTCTTGCGGCACCCCGATGAGAGTCTTCGTCGCCGCCGCCTCTTCGGCGCCGAGAGGCGTCCCGTGGGCCGCGGACGTGTCAAAGGCGTGAGGTGCCGGCCAGGCGATGTGGCTGCGGACCATAACTAGGTGCGGGGAGTGAACCTGGTTTGGCGTCGGCTGCGATAGCGCGGCGTCGAGCGCCGCGACGTCGACTTCACCGTCCGCTGCCAAGGGAACTTTGGAGACGCGCCAGCCTTGCGCCACGAAGCGTGCGGCGACATCCTCGTTCCAAGCGAGGTCTGAGCTGCCGTCGATCTGGATGGCGTTGTCATCGTAGATGACAGTCAAGTTGGATAGCTGGTGTCGCCCCGCGAGGGCGCCGCACTCATAGGAGATGCCCTCCTGCAAGTCGCCGTCCGAGGCTAGGACCCAGACGTGCCGGTCAAAGGGAGACGCCCCACTCAGGGCGTCCGGGTCGTAGGCGGCCCGCTGCCACTGGAATGACATCGCAAGACCTACCCCCATGGCCAGGCCCTGGCCCAGCGGCCCGGTAGTCGCATCCACTCCAGGCGTGACACCAAGCTCAGGATGTCCCGGCGTCCTCGAACCTAGTCGCCGAAACTGACGCAGATCGTCTATGCCAACGTCGTAACCAGACAGGTGGAGCTGGGAGTACAGCAGGGCGGAGGCGTGGCCGCATGACAGGACGAAACGGTCCCGTCCGGCCCAACCTGGGTCCGCTGGGTCGTGCCGCAGGTGTTTACGGAAGATCAGTTCGGCCACCGGGGCCATCGCCAAAGCCGCGCCCGGGTGTCCCGAGTTGGCCGTCTCGATGGCGTCAAGGGACAGCCCACGACTGGCGTTGGCGGTCGCGCGGGCCGCGTCTTCGCTGGTAGTGCGCTTGGCACGGGCAGTTAGCACGTGAACACCCTCACTTGATAGATTGTCATTACATCCTAGATCATAACATCATAATGACCTACCCGATACTGTGGTACTAGGGCCTCTCCCGCCCCAAACGGTTGTCGCAAGGTCCAGAAGGGATGCTCAATGACATGACCAAGTACGCCGACGTGCGCGACCACCTGCGGGAGCGCGTCAACCACATGTCGCCAGGCGACCGGCTGCCATCGGAGACCGAACTCTGCGAAACCTACGCAGTAAGTCGCATCACCGCCCGCCGGGCCGTGGACGACCTGGTGTCGGAGGGACGTCTCACCCGCCAACAGGGTCGCGGAACGTTTGTCGCCGATCCGCTCTTCGTCCAACATGCACGCGAATCATTCGCCGACCAAGTCACCGGCTTCTTCCGGCAGCAGCGCAGCCTCGGCCGGGATGTGACTACCAAGGTCCTGCGCAACGAACTGGGACGAAACAGGATCGCCGCGCAGGCGCTCGGCTTCAACGCCGGCCAAGAACTGATCGTGCTAGAGCGTTTGCGTTACGTCGACAACAGCTTGCATCAGCATGTGGTGACCTACCTGCCCATCGCCTACAACGCTGTCCTGCGGACCGACTTCTCGACCGGGTCGCTATTCGACTACCTGTCCCGCAGGTACGGCGTGGAACTAGCCAGAAACAACCTGGTGATCCGGATTGACCGCGTCCATGGCCTAGTCGCCAAGGCCCTCGACGTAGTCGAGGGCGAGGCTGTACTGGCCATGGACTCGACCGTGTATGACCATGCCGGGAAGTCAGTGGCCTTCGGGACCGCTCGGCTGACCCCGGCGAACGGAGAGGTCGCCTTCCGGGTCTCCAACCGGTAGCCAGGGCAGCGGGCACGCCTAGACACTCAGGCCCGCTGGGACATGGGAAGCTTGTTCTCATGGCTGATTCCTTGCGCTCCCGCGTGGCCCCCTGGGACCGGGTTGAGCCGGATCGTTTGGTTCTGATCTACGGCCCGGAGGAGTTGCTGGCGGACCGCGCGGTCGAAAGGCTAAGGCGTTTGGCCCGCGAGGAGCATCCCGAACTTGACGTGGTTGAGGTCAACGCGGCCCAGGCTGGGCGCGACGCGTTGGCGGGGGCCGCCTCTGGGTCGCTATTTGCTGACTACACGGTGGTTGTGGTCAGCCAGGTGGACCAGGCCAGCGCCGATTTCCTCGACGGCGCTTTGGCGTACGTGGCCAATCCCAGTCCTGAAGCAATGATCATTTTCCGCCATGGTGGCGGACGCAGCGCTAAGAAGCTAGTAGACGCGCTGCGCAAGGCTAGAGCGTCCGAGGCGGAAGCTTCCCAGATCCGGTTTGATCGCGACAAGGAGGCGTTCGTAAGGGCCGAATTCAGGCGTGGCGGCCGGGGAGCGGATGGGCGCGCGGTGCTGGCTCTGGTTGAAGCGGTTGGATCGGACTTGCGCGAGCTGGCGTCCGCCGCGAACCAAATGATGGCTGATACCACCGGCCCAATTACTCCCCAGATGGTGGAGCGGTATTACGGCGGTCGCCTGGAGACAACTTCCTTTAAGGTGGCCGATGCCGCCGTGGCGGGCCAGGCCGGTGAGGCGTTGCGTTTGGCCCGTTACGCGTTGGGCGCCGGAGTCGATCCGGTACCCATGATTGGGGCATTAGCCGGAAAGCTCCGTACCCTGGCCAAGGTGGGTGGCGCGGTGCAGTCAGGCAAAGACCCAGTCAAGGACCTGCGCATGAACAGTTGGCAGGTTGATCAGGCCCGCCGGGTTCTGCGCCATTGGGATGGCACAGGGCTGGCTCAAGCGATCCTGGCGGTGGCGGAGGCGGACGCCCAAGTCAAGGGGTTGGGAGGGTCGAGTTCTAAGACCGCGCGCCATTACGCCGTCGAACGGGCCATCGTGGCCGTTGCTCGCGCCGTCCGGAGCTGAACTGTCTTCAGGCCATAGCTGCGACTTGGGTGGCCAGGGCCGATTTCCGGTTGGCGGCCTGGTTCTTATGAATCACACCCTTAGAGACCGCTTTGTCAAGTTTGCGATTGGCGGCCCGCAGGGCCGCCTCTGCCTTGTCCTTCTGGCCTTCAGCGATCGCGTCGCGGGTGCGGCGGACGTAGGTCTTCAGCTCAGACTTGACAGCCTTGTTGCGCAGGCGCCGCTTTTCATTGGTGCGGTTGCGCTTGATCTGCGACTTGATGTTTGCCACGTGTGGTGTCTTCCTTATGGTCTGGCGCCTAGCGGCGCCGGCTTACAGAGGTCAAGGACATGTCCAGCACCGTCTGGTACGGACCCCTAAGAGATTGGCCGCCCACCCAGCACCTAGCGTTGAGTGCCAAGGCGAATGGCGAACAGTCGCGGCGGTCACCTGCCCCTGCGTGACAGCCAACGAAAAATTGTAGCAGGCCGCCAGAGGCTGTCCCGCGCCCCCGTCTTCCGGGTCTTCCGCTTAGAGCCCGGTAGAACCCGGGTCCGCGCGGTAACCCGCCACCAGTCCCATCCCGCCGCAGCGACCAGCCGCACCACCGCGGCCAGGCGTCCCCAGTTACCGGCCACCAACCGGTAGGCTGGCGGCGCAGGCTGACCGGCTGGGCTGGGTATCCCAGTTGGAAAGACAACCACCATCTATAGACGCAAAGCAGCGTGAGAAAGGGTAACTTCCTAGATATGGCTACACCCCGGGTCTTGGCGATAGTTCTGGCTGGCGGCGAGGGCAAACGGCTGATGCCGTTGACCCGCGACCGGGCCAAGCCCGCTGTGCCGTTTGGCGGCATCTACCGCCTGATTGACTTTCCGCTGTCCAATCTTGTCAACTCCGGCTACCTGCAGATCGTGGTCCTGACGCAGTACAAGTCGCACTCGCTTGACCGGCACATCGCCGCGAGTTGGAACCTTTCCTCACTGCTGCATCAGTATGTGGCGCCCGTGCCGGCCCAGCAGCGCCGGGGCAAGAACTGGTTCCTCGGCTCGGCCGATGCGATCTACCAGTCGCTCAACCTCCTTGATGACGAGCGGCCGGACATTGTGGTGGTGGTTGGCGCGGATCACGTTTACCGCATGGACTTCTCCCAGATGGTCCGCCAGCACATCGACTCCGGGGCCGAATTGACAGTGGCCGGTATCCGTCAGCCCATAGGCCTGGCAGACCAGTTCGGGATCCTGGAAACCGACCCCGCCCATCCGGGGTTCATTAAGGAGTTCCGCGAGAAGCCCAAGGACGCCAAGGGCCTAGAGGATGATCCTGGCTCGGTCCTGGCCTCCATGGGGAACTACGTCTTTGACGCTCACGCCCTGATGGACGCGGTTTTGACGGATGCCACCAGCGCCGGCACCCGTCACGACATGGGCGGAGACATTGTGCCGGCCTTTGTCCAGCGTGGAGCGGCGGGGTTCTACGATTTCAAGTTCAACGACGTTCCCGGCTCGAATGACCGCGACCGGGCCTATTGGCGCGATGTTGGCACGCTCGACGTGTACTGGGAGGCCCACCGCGACCTCATCTCAACCGTGCCAATCTTCAACCTTTACAACTGGCGCTGGCCGCTGATCACGGGCAACACAGGGCTGCCGCCAGCCAAGTTCACGCATGCCGAACCGGGCAGAATTGGCCACGCCTCGCGTTCACTCATCTCGCCGGGGGTGATCGTGTCCGGCGCTTCTGTCTCCGGTTCGGTGATTTCGCCTGGAGTGCATCTTCACTCCTGGTCGCAGGTGACCGATTCAGTGATCTTGGACGACGTCGAGATAGGCCGCCGGGCCCACATCAACCGCGCGATCATCGACAAAGCGGTCACAGTTGCGCCGGGAGCGACCGTCGGCATTGACCATGAATTGGACCGTTCACGCGGTTTCACGGTCACGGCCGGCGGTATCACAGTGGTGCCCAAAGGCGCTACCGTCAAGCCGTGAAATCCAGCCAACTCCTGGTGATGGATGTCGATTCGACCCTCACCAGCACCGAAGGTATTGATCTCCTGGCCGGCCTGGCGGGCCATGGTCCTGAGGTCGCCGTCGTCACTGAGCGCGCCATGCGCGGCGAACTCGACTTCGCCGCCTCCCTACATGAACGGGTGGCGCTCCTTCGGGGACTCCCGGAATCCGGGTTAGCCCAGGCCACGTCGCTGGTCCGGCTCAGTCCCGGGGCACGCGAGCTGGTTAGCGCGTTACACGCCGAAGGTTGGGCCGTTGGCGCGGTGTCCGGCGGGTTTGCCCAGATGGTCGCTCCCTTGGCGGAGGATCTCGGTTTGGATTTCTACCGCGCCAACACCTTAGAAATGGCCGATGCCGTCCTCACCGGCCGCGTAATTGGCTCAGTTGTTGACCGGGCAGCCAAGGCGCGGGCTCTGGCTGAATGGGCTGGGCGCCTGGGCTTGGCGCCCAGCCAAACGGCAGCCATTGGGGACGGCGCCAACGACTTGGACATGATGGCAGCGGCTGGATTGTCAATCGCCTACGGCGGCAAGCCGGCTGTCGTCCAGGCGGCCGATCACGCCATAACTGGCAGCTTGCTTGAGGCCTTACCCATCTTGCGGGCCTTCGCTCAGCACTCGGCGGCGGCTGACGCAGCCACTGCTCTCAACCACGCCGGCACCGCCGACCCCGGCAGCGGGACTACGGCCAGCCCACCCGGAGACCCATTCAGGCCAACGGGGTCAGCAGCCAGCGCAGAGCGGTCGGCTCATAGCCGACCGATTCCCACGGTCCATTGACTTGGATAACGGCCACTCCGGCGGTCGGCAGGCCACGGCGGACCCGGGTGACGGCATCGGGCATAGAACCCGGGCCAGCCAGCTTATAAGCCGCGGCGGACATGGTTGGCTCGTGGCCAACTACCATCACCGTGGCGCACTGGGAGGGCGTTTCTCGCACGGCACTGAGGACCTCCTCGACGTAACCGTCATACAGTTCAGCCGACAAGTCCGGCTCGATCTGCCAACCGGCCGCCGCCGCCATAGCGTTGAAGGTCTGCTTGGCGCGTCGCGCTGTCGAAACCAGCGCCGCCTCCGGGTCGAGGCCAATCCCGGACACCTCGCGGGCCACCACCCGGCACTGTTCATAACCCAATTCGGTCAGCGCCCGTTCGGCGTCCGCGCCGCCACCACCACCGCTGGCTTTGGCGTGACGCACCAGCATTAATGTCCGTTCCATGAAGCGATTGTAAGTTACTGCCCCATGGCGTGGACGCCACCGTCGACATGAATGACCTCGCCGGTGGTGGCCGGGAACAAGTCTGAGGCCAGGGCGATCACTGCCCGCGCCGCCGGTCCAGGGTCCTGCGGATCCCATCCCAGCGGCGCCCGATCCGGCCAAAGGCCCTCCATTTGACTAAATCCGGGGATCGATTTCGCCGCCACCGTTTTCAACGGACCGGCGCTGACTAGGTTGACCCGGATTCCTTCTGGACCCAAGTCCCGCGCTAGATAACGGGCGGTGGCTTCAAGGGCGGCCTTCGACACTCCCATCCAGTCGTAGACCGGCCAGGCGTAGCGGGCGTCGAAGGTCAATCCGGTGATCGAGCCGCCCCTCACCGCCAGCGGCGCCGTCGCCACCGCCAGCGACTTCAGCGAATAGGCGGAGGTCTCAATCGAGGTGGCCACGTCCGGCCAACCGGCGGCCAAGAAGTTCCCGCCCATGATTCTTTGGGAAGCGAAGCCGATCGAGTGAACCACGCCATCCAATTGGTCGCAGTGGGCGCTCAGGCGCTCCGCCAGGGAATCAAGGTCCGCCTGGTCGGTCACGTCGAGTTGCTCAATTGGCGCTGCCGCGGGCAGGCGCTTGGCCGTGGCGGCGGTCAGCCGGGCTCCCTTCCCGAATGCGGTCAAAATGACGTTGGCACCCTCTTCTTGGGCTATCCGCGCCACCTCAAAGGCAATCGACTGATCCGTCAGCACGCCAGTGACTAGCAGATTCTTACCTTCCAACAATTCCATCGCGTTATCCTTCTCGGAGTTGATTGTTCTTAGCTGACCGTTGTCTGACCGTTACCAGGTCCGTGCTAGTGGCCCATCCCCAGGCCGCCGTCGACTGGTATCACGGCGCCGTTCACGTACGGCGCGTTGGCCAAGAAGACCGCCGCTTGGGCGACATCCTCCACTCGGCCAAAGCGGGCCGCTGGGATCCGGGTGCGGTACGTCTCTTGGGTGGCTGGGGGCAAAGCGGCCGTCATGTCAGTTTCGATGAATCCTGGTGCGATCACATTCGCGGTGATGCCCCTGCCACCCGTCTCGCGGGCCACGGAGCGGGCCAATCCGACCAGCGCCGCTTTGGACGCCGCGTAGTTCACTTGACCCGTCCCGCCAATGGAGCCAACCACCGATCCGATCAGAATGATCGCTCCGGACCGCCGGGGCGTCATGGACGTGAGCGCCCGCCGCACACACCGGAAAGTCCCCGTCAGATTGACATCCATGACGCTGGCGAAGTCCTGATCCGTCATCCGGATTAGGAGCTGGTCTTTGACTATCCCAGCATTGGCGATCAGGACCTCAACCTTCCCGAACTTGGCTTCCGCTTGCTTGAACGCCTCGGCTATCTGATCGGTGGAGGTTAGATCCCCCGCCCAAGCGGCTACTCGCGGGTCTTCGATCCCTGGGCCCACACCTTGGCGGTCAAGTGTGGAAACGTTGTCCCCCAAGGCGAAGAAGGCCTTGGCGACCGCCTGCCCAATCCCCCGGCTGGCACCTGTAACGAAGACGTGTCTTGGCACCATTGGAGGTTACCTCCTATCCGCTTCCGCATTGATCCCAGGAATCAACCATGCCAGCCCATCATCTTTGTAGCGAACCTACTAACTACGAGCTAAGCCATCAAGGCGTTGAACACCACCGCCCAGGCCGTGTCAATGATCAGCGGGGCAGCCACCGCGAAAACCAGCGCTCCCCAAGCCGGCCAGCCAAACAGGCGGTAAGCGATCACTCCACAGGCTATGAACATGACCAGCAAAATGGTCAGTCCAATCAACCATTGAGCCGTCAGGGCGTGGCTCACGCCCGTCCGATCTACCAGCCCCGGCATGCCAGATAGCGCCGCGAAGCTTGCCACTGGGATCGCGTAAGTCAGCGGAATCATCATGACCGCCCCGATCACCGGGTGTATCCATTTTCTAGTGCCGCCCTCGCGCGCTTCCGCCAGCGCTTTGGAGGTCCCCGTCAGCCACTCCATACCTTCAATCCTACGCTGGCGCTGGATCCAAATAGGTCGCTCGCGGCCCTTGACATTTGCGCAAGGTTGACGTTGTGGAAAGGTTAGCCTAACCTTAGGCAGATGAGATGGCAGCTTCCGACCCCTGGCGGGCACAACCCTGCAACGGTTCGCGGCGCTGCTTGGACGGCATCGGCGGTGCTGTTGTTGACGTTGGCCGGATGCGCTGCCACTCCCGGCAACGCCCAGGCCCCTGGCGGCACGGAGACCAGAACCGTCACCGACGTGGAAGGAACCGAAGTCCAGGTCCCCAGCCGACCGCGACGGGTGGTGACCCTGTCAGAACCCACCCTGGACGGCGCGCTCGCCCTGGGAGTGACCCCCGTCGGCACAGTCACCGGGCGCGGCCAACAGACCGTACCCAACTATCTGGCGGACCAAGCCGGAGACATCCCCATCCTGGGCGGTGTGGCTCAGCCGAACTTTGAAGCCATAGGCGCCGCCAAACCAGACCTCATCCTGGTGGACGGAACCTCCATCAACAACAACCCTCCCGTCGTGGAGGCACTACGGCAGATCGCTCCCGTGGTCTACACCGGCTACGCGGGCGGCGACTGGCGCGTCAACTTCCGGCAAGTGGCGGACGCGCTAAACCTGGTGGAAGACGGCGAGCGGGTGATCGCCGAATACGAAGCGCACGCTGCCGCTGGCCAGGAAGCGCTGAGCGCCTACGCCGACCAAACATTCTCAGTGGTCCGCTGGCAGGGCACGTCCGCGTCGCTGATCCTGAAAGAACTGCTGCCCGGTCAGGCTTTGGAAGACTTGGGATTGGGCCGTCCGCCCAGCCAGGACCGGACCGGCCGGGGCCACGCGGAGCCGGTGTCGTTGGAGAACTTACAAGACGCCGATGCCGACTGGATGTTCTTCGGCACCTTAGGCGGTTCCAGCGTGTCTAATCCGGACGCCGGTGGCACTGCTGATTTGGCTGGCGCCCGCGAGGCCCTTGATGAGGCCGTCGCGGTTCCCGGATTCACACAACTTCACGCTTATCAAAACGACCGGATCGTGCTGGTCGATGGTTCCGCTTGGACCTCGACCGGTGGTCCCATATTGATGAACCGAATCATCGCAGATGTGGAGGAAGCATTGCTCGGCACCTAGCGCGGGACAACAATTCCCGCCCAGCCGAGGCAAAGACCCCAGAACAAAACAAACAACCAAGTGAAAGGAAGTGGTCATGATGATCACAACCACCCACGCCGGGACAGCCCGGCACTCATGGCGGCGAGGAGCCGCCTCGCTGGGGATCGCCGCGGTGGCGGTCCTCAGTTTGGGGACCGCACCGGCCGTCGGCACGGTGACCGACGATCCATCGGTCACCAACATCAACAACGACTACACCGTCCCACAGGGCGGCCAATGGACGTTCCAAGCCACGGGGTTCGCATCGGACGGCACGCTCAGCGTCTACCTGGACAATCCAGACGGGACGCTACTGCGCACCTATGCCCTTGATGCGGAAGGCGACGCTGGGACAGTCCCACCGGACTACACCCGCGTGCCGATCGCGAGCACGGTGGCGGCCGGAGACTACACGCTGGTCTTCGAGGACAACGAGTTCAATGAAGTCCAGGTTCCGATCACGGTAACGGTGCCTGCCGCCGTGACGGTCAGCAGCGGCGCCACAGCAACTGTTGGCGGCGACCTGACTGTCACGGGATCCGGTTGGCTGACAACCGATCCGGACAAAGGGGCGCAGGTGGCACTCAAGATCGAGAGCGCCACCGACAGCGCGGTGACCTACAACCACCTCACCGGAGAAGCCGTCCCCGGCAGCAATGACAACCTGACCATCTGGGTGATAGTCGAGGCCGACGAAAACGGGGACTTCTCCGTAGATGTCGACCTGCCGGACGGCACGAATGCCGGAGAGTATGGCTCCAATCCGGTGTTCGGCTCTGGTGACTACAAGATCCGCGCCCTCGCCGGGTCACTCAATCCGCCCTTCGACCGGGCCGGGGTAGCCCTGGGCAACGTGTTCACGGTTTCCGAGCCGTAGGCAAGCCATCAAGTGCGTGGGAGGGACTCCCCTGGGAATCCCTCCCACGCTCCACAATTTTCCGGCGGGCGGCGTGGCAGTCAGCGATTCACCGCCACGCCGCCCCAATCCATTGCTCCGAAGGACTCCCCGATGCTCTCCACCACATCCCCTCTCATCCCGGGCCGCCGCGCGCGCCACAGGGCCAACCGCGGCTGGGCGGCCGTAGCCGCTGCCGCGCTGATTCTCCCGGCGGTGTCTCTCCCCGCTGCCGCCAGCCCCGGCGACCGGGCAACCCACAGCGGAACGAGTGACCCGGCCGTGACCTTTACCGCTCCAACCGAGCCGCTGGAGGACGATAAGACCAGGACCGAGGCGGCGGCGTCCACCGCGCTTGCTCCCACGGCGGACGCCGCGCCAGTTGTCACGGCTCAGCTTCAAGACGCGAATGCCGATGAGGGTGAGGACGCGAGCGCGGAGCCCGCCGCGCTGGAAGTCGATCCGATCACGCCGGCTGACCCGGAACCCTATTTCACCCAAGACCTGCCCGCGACAGCCACCGGGACTCTGGGAGACTTGCCCAGCTTCGCGTCTGTTGTCAAGGCACGGAACGTGCCGGAGGACGCGAAGGTCACTTGGTACTACCTGGCAGGCAACTATTCCGAAGACCGGCAGCCCACCGCGATTTCGGCCAGCAACAGCGGCATGACCCTCACAAGATCGCTGATCAACGATGAATTCACGGCCTCATGGACTCAAGTCAGACAAGGCGAATACCTGGCCGCTCGGTGGGCCACCTGGAACGGATTCAGGATCTACGCGGTCATCTCCTGGACCGCCGCGGACGGCGCCGAGGCCAGTCTCACCTCAGCTCGCACGACTTGGACCGCGCTGTTGCACCCACCCACAATCGAGACCCAACCAGCGGACAGGGCTGTGGACGCCGGCCAGACCGCGACGTTCACAGTCGCGGATACGGACGGATTTGGCGCCGCCTACCGCTGGCAGGCGAGCGCTGATGGCCAGACCTGGACCGACATTCCGGACGCAGACACCGCCACGCTGTCCATCGCTAACGCCACTGTAACCCAGTCCGGCTCCCTATACAGGGCGGTCGTCACCAACAACGCCGGAACGGTAATCAGCGACCCGGCAGAGCTGACGGTCAGGCCGTCCGACGTGCCCCCGAAAGTGTTCACATCACCGGCGGACGCCTCAGCCACGGCGCTGACCGCCCTGGTGCGGTTCACGGCCACCGCCCAGTCCACCACCGCACACGCCCAATGGCAGGTCAAGGCACCCGGCGGGGAATGGGCAGACATTCCGGGGGCTACAAGTCTGACGGTCACCCAAGACGGCGTGTCTTCCTCGTATCCCCTCTACATCCGTGACAACGACCCCAAACCGGCCGACGGAACCCAGTACCGGGCGGCATTCAACAACGAGGCGGGAACCAACCATACAGAACCGGCCACGTTGACAATGTGGTCCGCCCAGGTCACCATTGCCGAGGAGGCCATAACACGCGGAGGAACGGTGCATCTCTCGGCCGTTGGTCTGCCTGCAAACAAGGCCGTCACTATCTCGAACCCTCGGTTCACCTGGGCTAGCGCTGAGGGTGCGCCAACCACCTCCGCCAGCGGCACCCTGGACCGCGTACCGCTCCGGGTGAGCGTCGCCTATTACGGCGACAACGCGCTACCTGGCGACTACGGTCTGGTGCCTTTGGGCCGTCTCGAAATCCCTATTCTTGTCCAAGGCGTGGGCTCTACCAGCCTCGAATTCCGGTCCGAGTCGGTCGAACTGGTCGAGGACCCGGATGCGGTGGCCCCCGAGATCCTTGTCGCGCCAGTGGAGAAGACCTTCGCCAACGGTGAAGCGGTCTCTTACTCCGCGACAATCGCAGACAATCCGGGTCCGGTCTACTACCGATGGAGTTCGAAGATTAACCAATCCACTCCGACCGAAGCTAACTCAGGCCTGGGAACGACCGATGGCAACACCCACACCATCACGCACCCGGCCATCACGCAGGCCGGAGCGGTCTACCGATTCTGGGTATGGACGGCGGCCGGAATCGCCGTCTCGGACTGGGTGACCGTCCGCCGGGCGGATCCTGAGGCCCCGGCGGTCACGACTCAGCCGTCCAGCCAGTTGGCCGCGCCGGGCGACACCGTTTCCTTCACGGCGGCCGGGACCGGCGTGACCACCCCAGATGTGCAATGGCAGAAGCGAGCGCCGTTGAGTGATGACTATGAGGACATCCCCGGCGCCGTCCAAGACACCCTGGTGATTGAGCATGTCCAGGAGGCGGACAACGGCACCGTCTACCGGGCGGTCTACACCAACCAACTGGGCTCCGCCCGCTCCGGGGCCGCCATGCTGTCTGTGACAGCAGCCTCCCAGTCCCCAAAGGTAACTGCCCACCCGCAAGATCTGACGGTTGAGACTGGCCAGGCGGCCAACTTCACGGCGGCTGCGAGCGCCGCACCGGCGGCATCGGCCCAGTGGTATTCCAGCCGTGACGGCGAGAACTGGGCAATCATCGCTGGCGCCGCAAACACCACCTTGACCGTAACGTCAACGCCCGAATCCCTGTCCGGGACCCTCTACAAGGCGGTGTTCACAAACAGCGCCGGCATAGCCCAGACCAACCCGGCCACGCTGACGGTCACCCCGGAGCCGGCCGAGCGAACCTACGTGTCCATCGCGGATCCGACCGTCACTTTCACGGGCCCAACCCGGGTTGAACCGGGCGCGGACATCACCGTCAGCGGCACGGGCTGGAAGGACACTCCGGGGACGCACGGATCAGTGATAGCGGTCAAGTTGGACGATGGCGCCGTGGTAGCGAACTTCGACGCAGTCAATCCGCAGACCGGCGAGCCGCAAGCCAACCGGACCATCTACGCCATAACGGCGGCCGACGCGGACGGAAACTGGTCAGCGACCATCCCCTATCCCACATCAGCCAACTCGGACGCTAAGTGGCGGCCAGGCGAGTCCCACAACATCCGTCTGTTGACCGGTTCGCTGCTGCTGGGAGACAAGATCCGCTCCGAGGAGATCCGGTTTACCATCAACGGGGACACCCAGACCGGCCCGGACGAACCGCCCGTGTGGGCACATGAAACGGTTACGGTCACCGACCCGCAGACCGGTCAGACGGCGACCGCTTGGGTCCAGAAACAGGTGGAGGCTACTCCGGGCGCCAAGATCAAGGTCAAAGGGACGGGCTGGATCAACCGGGCCGCCACCGGTGGCTCGACCATCGCGCTGAAACTGAACTCGGGTGCGACCTCTCAGCACACCAGGGCCGGGGAGGGGATAGTCCAACATCCCTCGGCAGTGGCGGACGACACGATCTGGGCGCTGGTCGCCCCGTCCAATCCGGAGGGTCATGCGAACGTACACCTGATAGGCGCGGACGGGACCTTCGAGGTCGAACTCGACGCGCCCAGCGGTTTGGAGCCCGGCGACTACCTGACTGTCTTGTTCCAGTCTGGCCGGTTCGACGCGGCCGATGTAACAAGGGCTGTCACCTCCGGGTTCCTGACTGTAGGGGGCCAGACCTATGTCCCACCCGGCGGTAGTGAGGACCAGGTGGCCTGTGTCCCGTCCACCCCAAGCCCGCTGGTGGCGATCACCAACCCGCAGTTGGCCCTGGGCCAGAAGCTCCAGGTCTCCGGCACCGGCTGGTGCCACCCGGGTGAGAACCGGGGCGGTTCCATAATCGCCATAAAGCTGGACGAGGGGGCGTACAGCCACATGGACGACTCGTTACACCAAAACCGCACCATCTGGGCCATCATCGAAGTGGACCCTGAGACCGGCGACTGGACCGCTGAGCTGGATCTGCCGGACGGTACAACCGCCGGGCCGTTCGGGTCGAGCCCCGCCTTCCTGGCTGGGGCGCACACGTTGCGGCTGTTAACCGGGTCATTAAAGGCCGGCGATGCCGTTCGCACCGTCCAGTCCGAAGAGTTCGTCCTTGGTGAATACGCACCCAACGGGGTGCCGGATCCGCTGGAATACACCGAGGACCTCCGGGACTCCGCGCAGGGCGGGGTGACCATCACCAGGCAAACCACCGAGCTGCTGGTAACGGTCCCGGGCGCTGCCGAAGGCGACTGGGTGTTCCTGAGCGCCTACGTCGAGGACGGCTCCCCGCGCCTGCCCTGGCAGGCGTCATGGTTCCAGGCCGGCCCAGCGGGACGGGTCACAGCCCCTCTGGCCGGGGTCACCCTGCCAGTTGGCAAGGTGAAGATCACCGCCCAGTCAGGCAACCAGGGCGAGGTGGGCCGCCTGCTCGGCTGGCAATGGCTGACCGTCGCCGCCCCGGCGGATCCGCCGGCCGGCGCACCGGACCCCATCAAGACGCCGCCGCTCACGCCAGTGGCGCAGCAACCGGCCAGCGGTAATGGCAGCGGAAACACTGGTGCAGCCCGCACCGCCACCTACACCACCGTCAGCCGGGCGGCCGCAGCGGCCGCCCCGAGCACCACCGCACCCACGTTCGTGCCAGACGCACCGTTCGCCGACGGCAACGGCCTGACCACGGAAAACACCGGCGGACTCTCAGCGGTCCAAGAAGGGACCGTGGTGACCATCACCATACCGAGCGCGGCCACCGGGGATTGGGTGTACCTGTACGCGTTCTCGGAACCGACGGCCGTCGGCTGGATCCAGGCCGATTCTGGCTTACAGGTCCGGATTGATGTGGCCGGCCTGGAGGCCGGGGAACACAAGATTGCGGTCCTAGACCAGGAATCCGCCTTGATCGGCTGGGTCGGCGCACATGTCGACGGCGCCGCCCTGGAACCCGCCGCCCAGGACGAGCCGGCGCCCAGCGCCACCCCCGCCCCTCCGGCCAGCCTCTCCCCTGAGGCCGCTCCGGCGGCCGGCCGCGGAGCCTGGGACTGGTGGCTGTTGGGAGGCGCCGCAGGGGTGGCCGCATTGCTGCTGACAGTGGCATTGGTGGTGCCCCGCAGGGGCCGAGTCCGCGCCGCACACAGGAGCGCCCGATGAACCGGCTGGTAGTCCTGCTGACGGCACTGACGGCGGCGGCCGCCACGCTGGTACCCGCGACCGCCGCCCCGGCCCTCCCACCAGACGGGCCGGGACCCGACACTCCAGGGACGGCATCGTCGGTGTCCCCCGCCACGCTCACACCCGGCGCTACCCTTAGTTTCACCGTGTCCGGCTACCCGGCAGGCGAGACCGTCTACATCAAGATTGATGATGGAATAGGCTACGGCGACACCTCCGTCCAAGGCTCCGGGGTGTGGCACAGTCAGGCGATTCCCGCCTCAGGCACCGTCAAAGGATCGTTCGCGTTGCCAGCGGACATCGCGCCGGGAGCGCACTGGCTTCGCTTCCTGGCTTCGAAATACGTGGACCCAGCGGACCCGTCCAAGGGCGTCCTCGGATTCACGCGGCGCGGCGGCGCTGATTTCACGGTGGTCGCGAGCCGGGCGGGTCCCGCCCTCACTACGGCTGGATCCAGCTCCAGCAGCCTGAGTGGCGGAGGATCCAGCGCATCCGGCCTGGGCGGGACAGCCCCCGAGGCCGGTGCTGTCGCAGGTTCCGGGGCGGAACAAGTCGGCGGCCAGGGCGGCGTCCTCGGCATCACGCCAGGGGCGGAGAGTTCGGCCTCGGCCAGCGCGGCGGCGAGTCCGGAAAGTTCGGAGGATTCGGCATCTTCTGCTGACAGGCCCGGCTCGGACGACACCGCCGCTGAGGTCGTGCCTGACACCGCGGGCCGCGGGGGTGCATCCGGCGGCCCAGCCATGGGGGCCGTCGTGGGACCCGCCGTATTGCTGGCAGCGGGCGCGGGGGCGGCCTGGCTGACCCTGCGACGCCGGAACGGGCCACTGGCTCCGCCGGATCCCAGGGCGTGACCGGCCAGCGGCTTTGGCGCCGCCGGGCCACGGGACTCGCGGGCGCCGCGACGGCGTTGGCGGTGTTCTCTCTTGCTTCCGTCGCGGCCGGGTCCAACCCAATACCTCTCGGCGAGGTGTGGCGGCTGCTGTTCGGCCCAGACGGCAGTTTCGAATCGATCATTGTCCACGAACAGCGCATACCCCGGACCTTGCTGGCCGTGGCCGTGGGCGCGGCGCTCGGCACGGCCGGTGCGCTGATGCAGTCTTTGACCCGCAATCCGCTGGCAGATCCGGGAATCCTTGGGATCAATGCCGGCGCTTCGCTGGCGGTGGTGGCGGCGGTCGCTGTCTTTGGCGTCACCTCGGTCTGGTTCTATCTCTGGTTCGCGTTCGCCGGCGCGGCGTTCGCTGCCGTCGCGGTGTACTTATTGGGCGGCGCCGGGAGGCGATCACCGACCCCGGCCCGCCTAGCGTTGGCGGGGATCGCCATTTCCATGGCCGTCGCGGCCATAGTCGAAACCGTGATCCTGGCGGACCAGAAGGCATTCAACGAATTCCGGTTCTGGGCGGCGGGGTCTGTAGAAGGCAGGGGTTATCCAGTCTTGTGGGCTGTGGCGGGGTTCATCTGTTTAGGCTTGCTGATGGCGGCGGCCTGCGGCCCAGCCCTGAATGCCATGGCTTTGGGCGAGGACACCGGCCGCGCCTTGGGTGTTCACATAGGGCGCACCCGCGTCCTGGTCATGTTCGCGGTCACGCTGTTGGCCGGCGCCGCCACAGCGGCGGCGGGACCGATTGGCTTCATCGGTTTGGGCGTACCGTATCTGGCGCGCGCCATCTGCGGCCCGGACGCGCGCTGGGTGATCCCCTACACCGTGCTGGCAGCACCGGTGGTGCTCCTGGCAGCGGACGTTCTGGCGCGGGTCGTTGTCGCCCCGCAAGAACTCCAGGTGGGGATCATGTCGGCAATCCTGGGGGCGCCCATGTTCATCGCCGTAGTCCGCCGCCGCCGGATCGAGGCACTGTGAAAGTCTCCGGGGGCGCGAACGTGGCAACGAATGGCCCCGCCTCCTCCGGCTCGGCTTCCCCAAGTTGGGCCAGCCGCGCTGGCCCGACCAACCGCCGGCACGTGGTTGTCCGAGCCGGCACACTAGCCCTGCGGTTCGAGCGCCGCGCATTGATCGTGGGCGCCGTCCTGATGACGGCCGCCGCCGCCGTGGCGGCAGCAGCACTGATGATAGGCGATTACCCGCTGACTCCAGCCCAGGCTCTGGGCTCCTTGTTTGGGTTCGGGGATGACCCGTTGGCGCGGTACTTCGTCCAGAATCAAAGGGCACCTCGCGTTGTGGCCGCCGCAGCTGTGGGCGCCGCACTGGGCATGTCCGGCTGCGTTTTTCAGTCGATCTCCGATAACCCGTTGGGCAGTCCAGACGTGATCGGTTTCACCACTGGCGCGGCCACCGGCGCGCTGGCGCAGATCATCGTATTCGACGCTGGTCCGGCCGCCATTTCCGGCGGCGCAGTAGCCGGCGGGTTCGCCGCCGCTACGGCGGTCTATCTATTGGCCTGGCGGCGAGGCCTGGCCGGATTTCGGCTGGTCTTGGTCGGGGTTGGGGTGGCCGCGCTGCTGCAGGCCTGCAACGCCCTGCTCATAGTGCGGGCGTCTTTGACCGCCGCGCAGACCGCCGCCGTCTGGCTGGCCGGCTCCCTCAACGCCACCACCTGGACGGAGGCCAGCCTGGTCACGGTCGCGCTGGCCGTCCTGGGGCCAGCGGCGCTGACCTTGTCAAGGCCCTTGGGAACCCTCATGATGGGTGACGATCTGGCCGCCGGCCTGGGGGTGCGAGTAGAGCGCCGCCGCCTGGAGCTGGTGGCCGTGGGCGTAGCGTTGGTCTGCGTCGCGGTCGCCGCGGCCGGACCGGTGGCGTTTGTCGCCTTGGCCGCCCCGCAACTCGCCAAACGGCTCACCCGGACCGCCGGGACCGGCATGGCCAGCGCCGGCTCCATGGGAGCACTGCTGGTGTTGGCGGCCGATCTCGTGGCGCAGCGGATCTTCGCCCCAACCCAGTTACCCGTTGGCGTGGTCACCGGCTCGCTGGGAGGGGTGTACCTGATATGGCTGTTGGCCCGTGAATGGAGGAGGAACCCGGCATGACCCGGCTGAGCGCGAAGAAGCCCGAACCCGGCCCCGGCGGCGGGCGGCCGGACCTCGCCCAACAGGCCACCGGGCCCAGTCCCGCATCTGAGCGCGCAGCACGGCTGCGCGGCTCCGGTCTGGCCGTCGGCTACGGCGACCGGATAGTGATCGAATCCCTGAACGTTTCGATCCCGACCGGGGAATTGACCGTCATAGTGGGCCCCAACGCCTGCGGCAAATCGACCCTCCTGCGGGCTCTGGCCCGGATGCTGCCTGCCCGCGCCGGTCTGGTGGAACTCGACGGCCAGCCAATCGGCTCCTACCCGCCCAAAGATGTGGCCCGCCGCCTGGGGCTCCTGCCGCAGTCCCCGGTCGCACCGGACGGCATAACTGTCGAGGACCTGGTAGCGCGCGGCCGCTATCCCCACCAGGGCCTGCTGCGGCAATGGTCGAAGGCCGATCAAGAAGCCGTTGACGCGGCCTTGGCCCGCGCTGGAGTGGCGGACCTGGCGCCCAGGATGGCCGGCGAGTTGTCTGGCGGTCAACGCCAAAGGGTGTGGCTGGCGATGGCCTTGGCGCAGCAGACGCCGATCCTCCTCCTGGATGAGCCCACCACCTATCTGGACATAGCCCACCAGGTTGAAGTCCTAAGTCTGGCACGTGGCCTGCGCCGCGACGGTTACACCGTGGTGGTCGTGATGCACGAGTTGGCGTTGGCGTTCCGCTACGCCACCCATCTGATAGTCATGGCCGCCGGCTCCATAGTCGCCCAAGGCGCCGTCAGCGACGTGGTGACCGAGGACCTCATTGAGTCCGTCTACGGTCTGCCCTGCCGGTTGATCGAGGATCCGGTCACCGGCCGTCCCATTGTTGTGCCGCTGGAAGAGTTCCCGGATGCACCAGCCCAGGACGATGCCGCGTGAACATCTTCCGTACACCGCCCAAGACCGCGCGTCCCACGCCCGCACCGCTCGCTTCGAGCCCGCTCATCGCGGACTTCAAGGCCCGCGTTTCCAGGGCCAGCCCGGTGGAGTTGGCTCAGCTGGCGGAGCAGTTCTGGGCCGAACAGTCCGGGCCGTGGCCACTGCTCGAACCAGCGGCGGACCGGCCCGCCGAGCCGGCCGCAAGCAACAGCAGCCCCAGCCTTGATGCCTGCGACCGGGACAACGCGGGCGGTGCTAACGGCGAGGGTAAGTCCGGCCTCCGGGAATGGATCGTCACGTTCTTGTGGCGAGATGCCCACGCCGAGGAAGTGCTCCTGTTCGCCAACCGATTGACCGATGAGAAAAACCTGCCCGCCAGTTTGATGCAGCGCGTGCCAGGAACAGACACGTGGCATCTGTCCTACCGAATGCGGTCAGATTGGCGCGCCTCATACAGCTTCCTGCCCCGGTATCCAGGCCAGCCGTGGCCATGGGGAGACGGTGGCCAAGTCTCGATCCGGGCGGCCCTCGACTCCGGGCGGCCCGATCCCCGCAACCCACTGATGAACCGCAACCGGAGCGGTCAAGTCCAATCGGTCGTCGCTCTGCCGGACGCGCCGGCCCAAGACTGGCTGGCCCGACGCCCCGGTCTGCCGACGCGCGGCCAAGTGAGCGTCCACAGCGGGCCAACCGAACGCCAAGTTTGGGTCTACGACCCGCCCGGGGTGCTGGAACCGGAGCCGACGGCATCGGGCGAATTGGATATCCAAGCACTGGACACGGCACCGTCCAGGCGCAGCCTGCCCGTCGTGGTCCTGCTGGACGGGGAAGTGTGGAACGGCCCTCAAGACGCGGCGGTCACCCTTGACAACCTCCTGGCCGACGGCCTGATCCGGCCCTGCCGCGTGCTGATGCCCCATTCGGGCGGGCGGGGCCAGCGTTGGGCGGAGATGGACGGGACCGGAGACGGCGCCCGGTGGATCGCCCAAGAGCTGCTGCCCTGGGCCCGCGGGCGTTTCCCGGTCAGCGCCGACCCGGCCGGCACCATGGTCGCTGGGCAGTCCCTCGGCGGCCTGACGGCGTTGAGATCCGTTCTTGAACACCCGGGCAGCGTAGGAATGGCCTTGGCGCAATCGGCCTCTCTGTGGCAGGCGGACCTGGCGAAGGCGGTGGCCGGCCAGGATCTGTCGGAGCTTCGCGCCTACATCGAAGTCGGCACGCAGGAGTGGATCCTGCGCGAACCCAACGCGCGCCTGGCGGCGGCTATGGCGGCAGCCGGGGCCGAGGTCCGCTTCGAGGAATACAACGGCGGCCACGACTACGCCTGCTGGCGCGGCGGGCTGGCCGACGGTCTGCGGACTCTCCTGCCCCCGCCCATCTGACGACCGCGGGCCCCGAGGCCCGGTTGAGCGGCCGTGGGCTGTCTGGCAGATCAGGCCGGGCTGGCCCCGGGCTCGCCGGGCGGGGCGGTCCGCATGTCGTGGTCAACATGCGCCGCCATCGCCCGCGCCGCAGCCCACGGGTCGCCTTCGGCTATCGCGTCCAAGACCGCTTTGTGCTCCCGCAAGCGCAGGTCATGGCCTATCCGGCGGACTTGGCTCCCGGCCTTGGTGCCGTCCCGCAGCGCCGCCATAACCCCCGTATACAAGGCTGCCAACAGGGATGACCCGGCAGCGTCAAACACCTGATGATGGAATGCGCCCGGTGTGGAACCTCGCTCAATGCTCTTGGGCGCCGCGGAGCCGGCGCGCCGGTCTAGCTCGTGGGCGGCGCGGAGTTCGCTCAATTGCTCCGCTGTCCGGTTCGAGGCCGCCAACCGGGCTGCCTCAATCTCCAGCGCCCGCCGGTAGGCCAGGATTTCGGCAATGCCGTAATCCGCCAGATAGCCAGTCAAGACCGAGCTGATGGGCGTACGCGAGCGCACAAACGTACCCACGCCCCGGATGGTTTCCAGCATGCCCAAGTGCGCCAGCGAACGGACCGCCTCACGCAGCGTCGACTTGCCCACCCCTATCGACTCCATCAACTCCGGCTCCCTCGGGATCCGCGAATTGATGGGCCACTCCCCCAATGTAATTCTCTCCCGCAAATAGGCGAGCGTCGCGCGGGCCATCTCGGACCCAGTGCGGTCCTCGGGCAATCGGGGCCTCCTTCAGGCTACGGTGGCTGCGGTTTGGGATCCCCCGCAGTTTACAGGCGCCGCCTGGCCCGTGGTAAACCCCCCGACGAGGCTAATGGTTGCGGCCCGCGCGGCCGGCCGCGCGTACATTCCGGTTTCGCGCTACTTGGCGCTACCTTCGCGCAACCTTGGCACTACGCCAGCTCAATCAGGTCCTCATAATCGCTTGACCACAGATCCTCATCCCCATCCGGCAACAGCAGGACTCGGTCCGGGCTCAACGCCCGGACAGCGCCTGAATCGTGCGTCACCAGCACTACCGCCGCCTTGACCTTGGACAGTGCGGCCAAGATCTCCAGCCGCGAAGCCGGGTCCAGGTTGTTGGTCGGCTCGTCAAGGAGCAGGACGTTCGCGGCGGACACCACCAGGGTAGCCAACGCCAAGCGGGTCTTCTCGCCGCCGGACAGCACCCGGGCCGGTTTCATGACACTGTCGCCAGAGAACAGGAAGGATCCCAGAACCTTGCGCACCTCAGTAGTCTCCATGTCCGGCGCCGCCGCAGCCATGTTCTCCAGCACCGTCCGGCCCAGGTCAAGCGTCTCATGTTCCTGCGCGTAGTAGCCTAGTTGGAGCCCGTGACCAGCCAGTACGTTCCCCGAATCAGAGTCTTCAAGCCCCGCCAACAGACGCAACAACGTGGTCTTCCCGGCCCCGTTCAGTCCCAGGACAACCACCCTTGATCCCCGGTCAATGGCCAAGTCAACGTCGGTGAACACCTCTAAGGAGCCGTAGGACTTGGACAGGCCTTCTGCCGTCAACGGCACTTTGCCCGAGGGCGCCGGGTCTGGGAAACGGATCGCCGCGACTTTGTCCCGCGTCGCTTCGCCTTCGGTGCCGTCAATCAGCCGCTCAGCGCGCTTCAGCATGTTCTGGGCGGCCACCGCTTTGGTGGCCTTGGCCCGCATTCTGTTGGCCTGAGCCGTCAAAGCCTGTGCCTTCTTCTCCGCGTTGGTCCGCTCCCGCTTGCGGCGCCGCTCGTCAAGTTCACGCTGCGCCAGATAGGCGCTCCAACCAAGGTTGTATTGGTCCAACTGGCGGCGATTAGCATCGAGGTGCCAAACCTTATTCACTGTGTCCGCCAGGAGAGCGGAATCATGTGAGATCACCATGAACCCACCGCCGTAGGAGCGCAGAAAGTCACGCAGCCACACCACCGAGTCTTGGTCAAGGTGGTTGGTCGGTTCATCCAGCAGCAAGACATCGGCGCCTTGGAACAGGATCCGAGCCAGCTCCACGCGGCGGCGCTGGCCGCCGGACAGAGTCGCCAAGTCCTGACTCAGCACCCGGTCCTCCAGCCCCAGATTCGCGGCGATTCGCGCCGCCTCGGCCTTGGCTCCATAGCCGCCGGCGGCCATGAAACGGGCTTCTTGCTTGGCATAAAGATCAATTCCACGGGTCATTTCGTCCGCGTCCGTGCTGGTCATCAGGGTCTGCGCCTGATCCATCCGGGCCAGAATCCGGTCTAGCCCACGCGAAGACAAGATCCGATCCATCGCCTGGATGGACAGGTCCCCCTCAGCCGGGTCTTGAGGCAGGTAGCCAACGGACCCGCTGGACGTGACGCTACCCTCGACCGGCCCTCTTTCGCGGGCCAGCGTCCGCATAAGCGTGGTCTTCCCGGCGCCGTTGCGGCCCACCAGGCCAATTCGGTCACCGGGGCCTACCCGGAAGCTGGCTCCGCTCAACAGCAGTTCGGCGCCAGCCCGCAGTTCGACCCCCGAGGCTGTAATCACGAGGGCCAATGCTATCCGGCGCGCCCACCTTCCTGCCTACGCCGGTGCTTACCTTGCCGATGCCGCCGCGTCGCTACCAGCACCGGCCAACCTCCGCCAAGACCCCGCGCACAAGCCCAACACCCGCCAATGACAGCTCGCGAGGCGTGCGACCACTTGTGGCGCGTGGACACCTCGCGGGTCGGGTTGGCTACGCTGGTCATCATGTCGCATCGGAAGCGTGGTTGATCGCCGCGAGCCCGGTGCTGCTGGTCGCTGCTGATAGGAGGAGAGCGCCTGATGCCGTTGGAACTGTCGCTGGATGAGTCCGGCCGGGTTGTTCAGCCGGAGGGCAAGACGCTGGAGTACAAGCGCGACTTGTCGTCGCCGAATAGGGTGATGCGAACGTTGGCAGCGTTCGCAAACTCTGCTGGCGGCGAGTTGGTGGTCGGCGTGGGCGATCACAGGTCGCTGGTCGGCGTGAACGATTCGGACGTGGAAGAGAACCGTCTCGCGAACTTGATCATGGATTCCATCTCGCCGAAGCTGCTGCCCAATCTGGAGAGGCGCACAGTGGGAGGGAAGGTGTTGTTGATCGCTAATGTCTATCCATCTTCGACGGCCCCTCACTGGGTGGACGCCGAGGGACCGGAGGCGGGAGTCTACCTGCGACTGGGTTCCAGCACGGTCCAAGCCGATCCGTTGCAGATCAGCGACATGAAGCGGCGTTCCGCCGGGATCTCCTACGATTCGATGCCCAACATCCGCGCAGCCGAGAAGGGCTTGGATGGTGCCGCCATCGCTTCGGTCTTCCCGGACCGAGAAGTCGAGACGGTGAAGCGCGTCCTCGGTTTGACCGCCCAGGAGCAGGGGTCGGAAGTGCCAAGGAATGGAGGGGCCTTCCTGTTCGCGGTTGACCGCGAGGCGGCCTTCTACGGCGCGTATCTCAGGTGTGCCCGTTTCCGGGGAACCAAGAAACAAGACATTGATGACCGTCTCGAATTATCCGTGCCTCTATTGGAAGCTGTTGAGCGCGTTGAGGACTTCTTGAAGAAGCATGCTTTCCGTGGCGCGCGGTTTGAGGGTTGGTACCGACACGACGAGTGGAGCGTGCCCCTAGCCATGCTTCGCGAGGTGGTGCTAAATGCGTTAACGCACGCCGATTATTCGATGATCAACCGCAGCCCTATCAGGGTGGCGTTCTACGACGACCGCATTGAGGTGGACAACCCCGGCGCGTTGATGCCGGGGTTGACTGTCGAGATGATGCGCGAAGGCGCATCAAGAGTGCGCAACCCGCTGGTGGCCAGGGTGTTCCACGAAGCCGGTCTGATCGAGGCACGGGGCACGGGCATTCCTGGCGTGATGGCGGGTGCCGCCGAACGCGGTTTGCCTGAGCCGACCATCGCGGAACTACCGGGGATCATCCGTGTTGTGGTCCCAACTCATCACCAGTCGTTCATGGCCGGCGCTCCGCCCTACCCCGACCGGTTCACCGATGGCGGCCGCGCGGCGGCACCGTCTGGGAGACAGGTAGAGGGACAAGTAGACGCCCAAGAGGGACAAGTAGACGCGAAGGTTGTGACGCTCCTTGAGGCGGGGACCGAAGCTCGCAGCCGGGCCGAGATGCTCGCCGCTATCGGCGCAGGCAATAAGTATGAACGGTTCGCCCGCTGGGTGCAGCCGCTCCTGGACGCTCGCTGGCTGGAGATGACCCAACCCGCGAGTCCGCGCAGCCCGACCCAGAAGTATCGAACCACGGAGGCCGGGCGCAGGGTCTTGGCCGCCGCCTGGCGGCGTATGGGCCGGGGATAGCCGGAGAGAGGAAGCGACCCACAGCAAGGTCGCGTCTTGCTCCCTGAATTCGGCCCGGACTGGCCTCTACAACAGGGGGTCAAAGTGACCCAAACTGGGCAGCGACTTGAACTTGACGTCAATTTGGCACCCCGTCCAAGACGGCTCCCAACCGGGCCAACTCGCTGACCTGCGACAACGCTGGCGGCTCAACGGGCGGCATCGGGCACCAAGGGGTCAAACTAACCCAAACTGGGCAGCGACTTGAACTTGACGTCAATTTGGCACCCTGACTGGTCCAGGCGACCCGCCCCCGCCCCCGCTAGCGCCGCGCCGGCCGCCCCGGACTGGACATGGGACCAAAGTCCCTTTATCGTTTTCGATAAGCCCACCCAGATGGGCATGATCGCAGAGTCAAACGGGGGTATGACTATGGCACAGACACTCAAGCCAGCCAGACACGCCAACCGCGAGCGGGTGGGTCGCATATTGCGCAACAGCCGTGGCCGGCCGGTCGGAATCAACTTCCGGGACAATTGGACCCCGGCCAAAATTGTCCTCTGGGTGATGATCGCCCTGGCCGGGGCCGTGGGCTGGACCATGCTGGCAGTCGCTCGGGGAGAACGGGTCAACGCCGTCTGGTTCGTGGTCACCGCCGTGGCGACCTACATGATCGGCTATCGCTTCTACGCTTTGTATATACAGCGCCGGATCTTGCACCCAGATGACACCCGCGCCACGCCCGCAGAGCGAATCAACAATGGACTCGACTACGACCCAACCGACCGCCGCGTCCTCTTCGGGCATCATTTCGCGGGCATTTCTGGGGCCGGTCCTTTAGTTGGACCAGTGCTTTCCGCCCAGATGGGCTACCTACCCGGCACGCTGTGGATCATCTTCGGCGTGCTGGCGGCCGGCGCCGTCCAAGACATGGCGATCCTGTTCTTCTCAATGCGTCGCGGCGGCCGCTCCCTGGGGCAGATGGCCCGCGACGAAATGGGCCGATTCGGCGGCACAGTGGCCACGGTGATCGTCTGGGTGATGGTCATGATTGTCCTGGCGGTATTGTCCTTAATCTGCGTTAACGCCCTGGCGGAGAGCCCCTGGGCGGTCTTCTCGGTGGGCTGCACCATACCGATAGCCCTGTTGATGGGCTTGTATTTGCGCTATGTGCGTCCCGGACGAGTGACCGAGGTGTCGCTAATTGGATTCCTGCTACTGATTGGGGCGATCATCGGCGGACGTTACGTCGCGGCCAGCGAATGGGGCGGCCAGGTCTTCCATTTGAGCCATGTCCAGCTAGTTTGGGCCATGGTCATCTATGGCTTCTGCGCCGCCGTGCTGCCAGTCTGGCTGCTGCTAACGCCACGCGATTACCTGTCCACATTCATGAAGATCGGCACCATCACGGTATTAGCGGTTGGCATTGTGGTGGTCCAGCCGTTGGTCCAGATGCCGGCCGTGACCGAGTTTGCTACCAATACCGATGGCCCGGTATTCGCCGGTGCGCTGTTCCCGTTCTTGTTCATCACCATCGCTTGCGGCGCACTTTCCGGCACGCATGCCACCATCTGCTCCGGCACAACACCCAAGATGATCCAGAAGGAATCCCAGGTCCGCATGATTGGCTACGGCGGTATGCTCATGGAATCTTTCGTGGCAATCATGGCATTGGCCGCCGCCGTGTCGCTGAATATTGGCGTCTATTTCTCTATGAACATGTCCCCGGCCACAATCGAAAAGCTGGCCGCACCGGTTATAGAAGCTGAGTATTCCCCCGCCGATGCCGCCGCCCTCTCCCCAGCCGATAAGGCCGCTATCGCCGTGGGCCAGCTAGGGATCACGACCAACGGCGGCACTTCGCCTGAGGTCGAATGGACCGTTGACCAGGCCAATGGCTCAGTCACGCTGAGCGGCGGCGAGGCACTCGAAACCATCGCCCGTGACGTCGGCGAAGAGAACGTGGTTTCACGCACTGGCGGCGCGCCCACTTTGGCCGTTGGCATGGCGAATATTCTCCACAACATCTTTGGTGGCCGGGACATGATGGCGTTCTGGTATCACTTCGCCATCATGTTCGAGGCTCTGTTCATTCTTTCCGCTGTGGACACCGTCACGAGGGTCTGCCGCTTCCAGTTCCAGGACCTGGTGGGCAACTGGTCTCCTAAGCTGGCTGATCCATCTAATAGGCCAGCCGCCTGGGGAGCGACAGCGGTGATCGCCGCCATCTGGGGCTCCCTGCTGCTGATGGGAGTGACCGATCCTTTGGGAGGGGTCCAGACTCTTTATCCGCTATTCGGGATAGCTAACCAGTTGATCGCCGCCGCGGCGCTGACCGTCGCCACTGTGATTGTGGTCAATAAGGGCTACGTCAAATGGGTATGGATCACAGTCCTGCCCTTGGCTTGGGACGTAGCGGTCACTTTCACCGCCTCTTACCAGAAGATCTTCAGCCCCAAGCCAGAATTGGGCTATTGGGCCATGTGGCAGTCCAAGCGCGACCAAATAGCCGCCGGTGGTCTGGACGCTGGATCCCTGACCGCCGCCCAGGCGGTAGTCCGCAACTCCTTCATCCAGGGCACCTTGTCGATCATCTTCGTCGTCATGATCACCGTCCTAATGGTCTGCGCGCTGATCCAGATCGTGCGGGCGCTGCGCGGCGAACCTCGCAACAGCGAGGATCCCCATGTTGAATCGGACCTGTTCGCGCCAGCCAACTTCCTCGCCCGGCCGCTCGAACGGACCGTCCAGGCGGAAGTGGCGGCCGCCGCCGCCGGTGGCGGTGCCGGTCGCGGTGGCGGTGCCGGTGTTGGCTTCACCGGTGCTGCCGCCACCAACGCCGATGCTGCCGGTCCTGCGGATAACAGCGCTGCCGGCGTCCCGGATGGGCGCCAGCCATGAGCCGCCCGCGCCCGCCGCTCTGGCGCCGGGCGATCAGCATCATGGCGTGGTACTGGCGTGAATTCTTCGGCGAGAACGCCTACGACAAGTACCTGGCCCGCCATCACTTGGCTCATGCCAACGCCAGGGCGGCTGGCCTAGCCCACGAGCCACTGACGCGCCGAGAGTTCTACCGCCAGCTATCCGAATCCACGCCGCCGCGCGGCTGCTGCTGAGGGGTGCCGCCCATGGCACCCCCCTCGCACCGCGGGCAACGGCCCAAGATCACGCAAGCCGGGTGAAGAGCGGGGTTAGCATGAAACATGATCAACGCCGATTCATTGGTCGCTTCCGGCCAGCGCCGTTTTGGCCGCTTCACCGATACACCTTTGGCCAACCCGCTTGACGCCTACCCCCCGTTAGCTCGCGGATGGGCCGGCTGGCGGACCAAGGAATGGGCTGGGTTCACCTTGACCCATCCGGAATTGTTCAGCTCGATGATCCTGCAGGACGCGAAGTACCTGGCCAGCTCTGAAATCTACGTCTACGACAGGGCCAGCGGTGATCTGGCTCAGCATGCCGCCAACGCGCTTGGCGGATCGCTTCACATGCCAACCCGCTTGCTGGATTCAGCCGTAGCTCTGCATGCCCGCGGCTACCGAATCGCCTACAACTTTGAGCCTGGGCGCATTCGCCTGATGGTCAGGATCGAGCCGGACGGCGACACGCCCGGAATCAACGCCAATCTGACACTGGATCCGGCAGGTGCCTCGCCGCCGTTGGTGGTATCCGCCCATCTGCCCGGAGGCCGCAACTCCAACTTGTACACCAACAAGATCATTTATCCGGCAGCGGGTGCCATCGAAGTTGGCGGCCGCCGTTACCAATTCAACCCAGCCCGCGACTTCGCCATCCTTGATGAACATAAGTCACGCCTCCCCTACCGCACGGAGTGGACCTGGGGAACATTCGCCATGCCAGTGTCCGGCGGATTCCTGGGGGCGAACCTGGCGGTCCGCCCGCAATTCCCCGACCAGGAAGAAGAGTCCTGCATCTGGACACCTCGCGCGGCCGAACCGCTCCGGGACATCAGCTTCGAGCCCTTGGGGCCTCAGGACTTGGCACCTTGGGCAATCCGTTCGACTGACGGCCGAGTTGACCTCACGTTCACCCCAGAAGGCACCAAAGGAGTCAATCACCAGCTTGGCCTGGCGGCGATCGTCTACCAACAACGGTTCGGCACCTATGCGGGCAACATCAAGGCCGATGGCTCTGACCACCGCTTCGACGGCGTACACGGCGTTCTCGAACAAATGCAAGCCCGCATGTGACGGCGCCCAATCGAACCCGACCGGACGCACCAGACGCCAGTCATCCGCCCTTGCGAGGAGGTCTAACTGACGCGAAGTCGCACCCAAACACACTTGACGTCAATTAGGCACCCCGTCCAAGAAGGCGCCCAACCGGGCCAACCTGCTGACCTGCAATAACGCTGGCACCCAGATCGGCGGCATCGGGCAACGGGGGTACAAACTG
>JAIRXP010000073.1 GCA_031268215.1 Bifidobacteriaceae bacterium
GCCATCAGCGAGCGGATCGCGTAGTGGCAGCACAAGTGCCCCCAGATCTCCTGGAGGACCAGGCCCGGGGACTTCGAGCGGAGCACCTCGCGGGCGCCCCGCTGGTGGGTCTTCAACTCGTCGAACACCATCTCGATCTCCCAGCGCTCCGTGTACGCGCGGGCGAGTTCCCAGGCGGGCGCCTCGGCCGGGTCGAGCAGCGTGGTCAGCAGCCTGTACCGGGACTGGTTGTCCCTGCCGTCGTCGACCTCGTAGTCCACGACCCGCACCTCGACGGGCCCGGGCCGGTCTGTGCCGGGCAGGCGCAGCCGCCCGATCCACGACCCGTCCGCCAACTCGCGGACCGGGACGGGCTTCGGGCCGCCCTCGCCGGCCTTGACCCGCCACACCAGCGCCGCCCCGGTCGCCCGCGCCCTGACCCATAAGGCGGAGGAGAAGAACCCCCGGTCGGCGAACAGGACGTCGCCCACCCCCAACGCCCTGTCGATCAGCGGCCCGGCCAGCGCGTTCTCCGACTCCGACAGCGGGGCGGCCTCGGCGGCGAGGACCGCGTGGGTGCCGCACTCCGCCAAAGCCAACACCCTGGCCTGCGGGAACGCCGCCCGCTCGCCGCGCGCCGAGCCCGGCCGCCCGAAGAACTCCTCGTTGGCGGGGGTGTCCGCCAAGTCCAGGCAGGTGCCGTCGATCGCTACCATCCGCCGCCCCGCCAGCCACACACCTTGGGCGCCCGGGGCACCCAAAGGCCGCGCCGTCTGCTCGAACAACGCCCTGACCGGCTCGAACCCCAACCGCTCCCGCGCATAGAACACCGCCGACTTGCCGGGCAGGCGCTCATCCTCGCGCGAGCCCGACGCCCACGACAGCCCATCGACCAACAGCCCCAGCACGTCCTCGTAGGAGCCCTCCGAATACAAAGCCATCGCCACCGCGAAATACGTCATCACCCTGGCGGGCAAAGCCCTGTGGCGCTCCTCCTCGCGGCCAGCCGACGCTACCGCCCCGTCGACCGCGTCTGGCGGGAACACTCGCGCCAACACGCCAATCGACACCAAATCCGACAACCGCCGATCCGAGACCGGCTTCCTCCAACCAGAACGCGGCATACAACCAAACTACACCATTGTAACCTTAACTGAACGGTATTGGGACTAACCCGGGTTTGGTAATCGCGCTCATGAGTGGCCAGTAGCCGTTGTCCGGTGTCAGTCCGGCCGGTCGTTGTCTGCGGGGAGCCAGGCCGGCCGGATGTCGGTGTGAGTGAAGTCCTGCCCAACGAACAGCAGCGGCTCTGCCCGCTCTGCGGCCAGAGCGTAGGAAAAGCAGTCGCCAAAGTTGAGGGCCGCCGAATGACCGGACCCACGGCCGTAGTCGCGATATGCCTGCCGGGCAAGATCGGCCTGCCGTGAGGTGAACGGTGGCACATCGACGCCCAACTCGTCTAGAAACCTGTCAAGACGGCGCCGCTCCGCGGGATCGCGACGATCATCGAGGACACAGTAAACCTCGACCAGCGAGGCCGCAGAAATCACCCGAGTGTTGGCCGTGACCAGCGCATCCAGGATCTCAGCCGCGTGAGCTTCGTCGCGCCATACTGCCACCAGCGCTGAGGTGTCAACAATCATCGCGGCAACCCATCTGGCCCATACAATTTCGCTTCGCGGCGCCTCGAATCGTCCAGATAGCCGGGCCGCCGGGCGGCCCTCGCTTCTTCAAGGATGCCTTGAAGGCGCTCACGACGCGCTGCGAGCTGGTCTTCGCGAGGCTCGGCTAACTCCTCAATTGCCCGGCTGACGGCCTGTGTCACCGCAGCGACTTGAGTCTGGCCGGTGGCATGGGCTAGTTCCCGCACAAGTTCAATTGTCCGCGGGTTCTTTATCGTCACAGCCATACCCCAAGGCTACACCTCGGGTAGCACGGTTCGGGTTGCCGGGTACCTAGCTCCGTCTTGGTTCAGGTTTGGCGATTGGACTTGGAGATGAGGCTGTGGTGTCGGTAATCAGGTGTCGTTCGTATTCTCACGGCGAGGAGTAGCGAGCGCCGAATGCCACCCCAAGACCGGAACGCCCGCGCCATCGTTCTTCCGGGGGTCTCCGGGAACTTCGGCACCAGGATTGTGGTTTCCCGGCGCCGCGCGACTGTCGTGGGGGCACTGCCGTATCGCTCCCCCAGTCTTCGTGGCGAAGCCGCTCCAACCTCAGTTGAAGATCGGAGCGCCTGTCGGCGTGGTGGGGAATGCCCTTTGAAGGGCGGGCACCCACAGACGCTGGTGGTACCTGCTGGCGAGCAAGGAAGTCCACAAGCCGAGCATCAGGTTCGATACAACTTGCCCCGGTGACGACGGGGCCCGGCCACGCCTGGTGCCCGGCTTCGGCGACTTGCTCGATGCCGCCGCCGCGGAGCCATCCGTTTGCCAGATAGGTGTCGTGGAATAGGGCATCATCGCACAGGTCCGGTGATGCGTTGAGGTTAGAAGCTGACAATGCGCACCACCGTGACTCTGACGCCGGAGACCGAGGCGCTGATCAAGACCGCCATGGCCGAAAGCGACAGGTCGTTCAAGGATGTGGTCAACGATGCCATCGTGACTGCCTTGGCCCCCGGACAAACCAGGCCGCTCCGGACCAAGACCCGGGCGCTGAACGACATCGGACTGGGCGGCAATCTGGTCAATGACGCCTACCTGGCCGCTCTCGCTCTTGCCTGCGGCGGCGCCGTCGTGAGCTTCGACTCCGACTTCGCTCGCTTCCCGGATCTGGAGTAGATCAACCCCGGGGCGATTAGCCGTCAAGCGGCAGCAGAACGAACGCGGGGTGACGGCTCAGCGGCCTGACTGTGCGGTAATCCTGGTCTGTCGCCACCACCAGGTTGGTCTCGAGGCGGCCCGCCGCTACCACGTTCATCGCGTCAGCCAGGTCAAGCGAGTCTCGCTTGCGCCGTTTGCGCGCGACCAGACCTTGGTACTCAGCTACCAATTCCCGCGCCGCCGAATAATCCGCCGCCACGGGGTTAAACAGTTCGTAGAACCCGCCGGCCACATCCCCAAGGAAGTCGCTCGCCGCAGAACGCAAGCCGTAAGAGACGAGCACATGATGCACCTCCGCGACAACCAAGGGCGTGATGTATACGGCGGCACCCGCTTCAAGGACTTCGCGGAAGGCGACATGGCCCGGCTCCGCCTCGTTGAGCGCGGCGATAATCCCTCCGGAGTCCGCGAGCAACCTCATTCGCCCAGAGTCTCCAGCAACTCATCCGCCTTGCCCACCAACCCCGGAGCGCTGAATCCGGCCTGCATGGCGGGACGCCGGCGCAGATGGTCGTGGACAACTTGGGCCGCACCGTCCCGCAGCAGGTCCGCCAGCGAGCGCCCAGTCAGAGCTGAAACTCGGTCCAAATCCGTCTTCAGCTCATCGTCTAAGTAGACGCTGGTCTTCACCATGCCACCCATTATGCCCTACATGCGGACGCGTGCTCGACCCCCTGGCTTCAAGGCGCGTTCCCGAACCACTCCGGCAGGCGGTCGGATCTTCAGTCGAAGCTGGAGCGATTGCGTCGCGTTCGGAACCGGGTCGCCCACCATGAGGCGGTGTTCAACCGTGCTTTGTCCCGTGATCACGACGACGTATTGACCGTGCTGGGCGCCATCGATCCTGACCTGCGGGATTGGGCGGCAGACAATTCCCGCGTGCCGGAAGTACTTGCCGCGCGTGCGGATACGGTCTCAGGCGCGCGGCGGCCCCGGTTCTGACCTGTGATGACGAACAGCGAAGAGAGGCATGCGGTGTGCGTCCCCCACGCCGAGCAACCGGTGGGCAGTTTGGGCGTCGGCCGGGGCGAGGCCGACGAAGCGGGCGAGGGCGGCCCGAACGCCTCCACCGATAGCGCCCCGGGAGAGTTCATGCGCCAGATGTTGGCGCTCCGCTCCGAGTTGCTCCGGCCGGACACGCCATCTAACAGGTTCATCGATTCGTTGTTCCGGGACGGCACGCTGCTGCTTACCCGGGGAGGCAGGGTCGAGATGGAACTCGGGCCTGCTCTGAAACGATTCGTCATCAGCTATTCTTACGTGTATACGTTTCGTGTTAGAAAAGAGGCTGCGATGAAGGTACCCATTAGGCCGGGCTCGTCCGGGCAGGCAGGTCTGTCACGCAGCGCCTTATACCGTGCGGCGCGCGAAGGGCGGCTAGACCGTATCGCTCGCGGCATTTACCTACCAGCGGATGCACCGGCCGCGGATTGGGACCGTATCGAGGCCACGACCCGTCGCCCGGATGCGACTATTTGCTTAGCCTCGGTGCTCGCCCATCACGATCTGACTGATGCGATCCCCGCTGCTCTCGATGTCGCGATCCCGCGTGGGTCGCGCAGGCCTTTGAGCGCCGGCGCAATCGCGTGGCACCTTTTCGATCAGGCCACGTTCGGCATCGACCGAGAGGATATTCCGATTCCAGGCTCTGATCAGACAATCGGGATCTACTCCCCTGAGCGCTCCATCGCGGATGCCTTCCGCCTGCGTGGCGAAGTCGGGTATGACCTGCCAAGAGAGGCGTTGAAGGAGTGGCTGCGCCGGGGCGGCAAACCTG
>JAIRXP010000075.1 GCA_031268215.1 Bifidobacteriaceae bacterium
CCGGTCCTCCGGGCGTGCGCTTCGAGCGATTGGTCCAGATCCTCCGGGAGCCTCAGACTGGTTGGTAGTGTCATGTAGCCCAGCCTACTACCAAGCCAGCCCGCGACGGCGGATCCGAGTCACTGGATCGCTGCGATGCCCCGAGTTCAACCGCGGTTGAGCGGTAGACGGACTAAGCTCTTGCTGTACACGGGCAGCGAGCCCCAAGGTAAGGAGGCCCTCAATGCGGTACAAGGGTGGGCTGTTGTTGGGGATTGTTCTTCATCACCGCGCTCCGCGTGTTGAAGAGCCGCTGCCCTCCGTTTCGCCAGGAGAACAGCAAGAAAAGATCGAACCGCTTGACGCGCTGGCCGTCTCGCTGCTCGTTGAGGAATACAAGTCTATTCGAGACGAGTCCCTGCGTTCCTTGAGTTACGCCGGAACCACCATACGGTGGGCCGTGGGGCTTTACGGTGTGATGTTCTCCGCCGGGATTGGGCTCCTGACCCTATCGGCGGGCTCTCCCCTTAGCGCCGATGTCGCCTTGCTTCTATTTGGCCTGGTCATCCCTTGCGTCACGTGGGTGTCCTCCTGGAACTGGCTTGGAGAAGTCCGAAGAAGTCAACGCGCAGGTGCATACGTTCGCCGCCGAGAACGCCAGATCGCGAATATTCCTGGAATCGATCACGCTTTCGGCTTCGCGCCTTTGAATTGGGAAAGCTATCTTGCGGGCGGGGAGAGCGGCTCGTGGCACAAGACCCTCCTGCCTTATCTTCCGCTTGGGGCGGGCTTCTGCGGAGCGACCCTTGTGTCCATCGCCGTCTTTGTTATGGAGTGGCAATCGTGCAGCGGCCAGCACTCTTGCCACGCAGCGACCTGGGTGTTTTGGTGTGTGATAGGCCTTGAAGGTTTGTTTGCCGCGTTCACTCTGGTGTTGGCCTTTCTTGGCGTGTATAGACTCGGCCGAGACCCACGACCGAGGGGTCGCAAAGGTCATTGAGGTGACCACGCAGGGATTGGCCTTGCATTGCGCGAGCCGATGAGGACCATGCCAGTTTGGCTGCCCATTGCGTCGGCGTTCATAGCCCGAGTTTGTCTCCCACGGTTGCGATGATGCGTGCAAACGCCGGGGTGGGCGGGGGCAGAACCGACTTGTCGAGCAGGGCCGCTTCTGCCTTTGCGGCCTTGAGGCTGATCACCTGCGCCGCGGCGTGGCCCCGCCTGCGGGTGCGTCATCGGCCAGGCGGGCCGCGAGGGCCTCCGCTTCGTCGAGGACCTCGCCGGCGGCCCAAACCATGTGCCGCTTGGACTGGGTGACGGGCCTGATCACGGCGCCGGCCTCAAGTTCGGCTATTGCGCGATAGGTGGCCGCGCTGGAAGCCCCAGACATCAGTTGCGCTTGGTCGGCGTCGAACACTGGCTGGTCTAGCAAAGTGGCGATCAGTCTTGCTGCGGCCGAGCCGCGCCTTGCCTTGACACGCTCGCGCCACCGGGCAGGCAAGCTGGCCAGAGTCTCAGCCGACAGGCGGGCCTCGGCGCACGTCCGAGAGGCCGCCTCGGCCAACAACAGCGTAAACTCCTCAAACTCTCCGCCACGGTAGGCCGCGAGCGCGTCAAAGTACTGTTCCCGACGCGCGGCAATCGCTGCTGCCACCGGGACTGTCACTCGCTGGGTCAATCCTCGTCTTCGCCAAACGGCGTTGATCAACGACCGACCTACTCGACCATTGCCATCCGTGAACGGGTGGATCGACTCGAACTGGGCATGGGCTAGCGCCGCCTGCAACACGGGGTCAATGTCTTCCCGCTCAGTGAAGGCGATCAGGTCTTCCATGAGCGCGGGCACTCGCCCAGGCGCGGGCGGGACGTGCGCCGCCCGGCTGGGGGAATAGTCGGAGCCGCCAATCCAGTTCTGCACTTCGCGCAGCTTGCCGGCATAGGCGGACTCGGAAGGGGCCGCGATCATTAGCGAGCGGTGGGCGTGGAGCAGTGCCTGGAGTGTGATCGCGGTGTTGCTGCCCTCCACCAGGGATCTCAACCCGGTGAGAGCGCCAAGCACGGAACGGGCGGACTCTGGCGCCTTCCCACCGGCTTGGGCGCGGGCCAGCTGGTCGACCGTTGTGATCTGGGCTTCAATCCTGGATGAGGCGATTGCTTCGCTGCGGGCCAGGAACGGTTCGATCACCGCCAGTTGAGCTGCTGCTGAGTCGTCCAATAGGCGGATGGCGAGCTCCGCCTTACGGCATGCGGCCGCCAGTTCACGCCGGGGCGCCACAGCCACATCCTTGATGGCGGGCGGTATGGAGGCGCGATAAGAGGTCACTCGACGGTCTCGCCTTGTTGACGGCACCCAGGGCAGGGTCTCCTCACCATGTGGCGGAACACTGACCGTCATGGCTTGCTCCTAACTGGGAATAGCGGGGCGCTTATTCCCACATGTGCGGATAACTGAGAATAGCGGACAAGACCGCCAGCTACGCCGGTCAGCGAAGCTCGGCGAATTGCGGCGCTCGTTGGCTACGGCAGGTGGTAGGTCAGAGCGTATGTGTGGCGGTCGCCCCTGTCGGTGATGGTCATGGAGCCGCTCAGCCCGGCCAGCCCGTCGGTGCCGGACTCCGGGACGATCCCTATCCGCTGGGTCTGCACGCCGCCAGTCAGAACGGTGCTGTGGATGAGCGCCAAGGCTCCCGCTTTCGCGTTCAGGGTGCCGGTGAACCACTCCAGTCCAACGTAGGCGGAAGTGCCCTCCACGGGAGTAAGTATTCGCAGCACCTGCGCTTGAGAAGTCCCCGTCAGTATCCCGGTGAAATGTTTGCGGAAGACGCCGCGCGCCAGAGCGACGCCTTGTTCGCTGAAATACGGCGGCTCGAAGGTTTCGGTGACGGTGAATTCTCCGCTGCCTCGTCTCATGGTTTCTCCTCGCTGTGGCGCACCGGAAGTTCGAGTCTAAGCGCCGCGCCCCGCGAACTCCTCTCGGCCCCGGCGCGGGAGTGTCCAATTGAGACGACCGCCACGGCAAGCGGCGGTGAACCGCTGGCGGCAAGCCACGGGAGGCGCCAGGTTAGGGCGCTACATCAGCTAGAGTTATGTGATCGGCGAGCACTGACCCGGCCATCACCGGCGAGTTCCCCGGAAGAACGGATTCCTCAGCGGGCAGGGCCTGGAGGCTCCCACTGGCTGAGAAATCTGATTAGAACCGGGCGCCTCAGGGCGCGGCCTATGCCCTGACTGATGAAGTGGCCTGGACCGGCGTCTGACGCCGGCTGCCGGGCAAGCGAGGTGGTACCGCGGTGCGGAACGCTAACCGGGCGGAAGAGGCCAAGGTGGGCGGACGGCATCGTCCTCGTGGATAGACCTGGATAGATGAACAACCGCGAGAAGGACCACCCAACGCCATGGCTTACCCAATGCACCGCCCAGACTTGACCGACGTCCCCGCCCGGATTTCATTCCCGGCGCTGGAACACGAAACGTTGGCCTATTGGGGCCGGGACCGCACCTTTCAGGCCTCGATTGATCGGCACCCTGCGGACGCCCAGGGGCGTTCCGGCGCCAACGAATTCGTCTTCTACGACGGGCCGCCCTTTGCGAACGGATTGCCGCACTACGGTCACCTATTGACGGGCTATGTGAAGGATCTGGTGCCCCGTTACCGGACCATGCGGGGGCAACGGGTGGAGCGTCGCTTCGGCTGGGACTGCCACGGGTTGCCGGCGGAGATTGAGGCCGAGCGCGAGCTTGGGATCAAGAATAAATCGGAGATTGACCGGATGGGCGTGGCGGAGTTCAATGCCGCCTGCCGCGCCTCCGTGCTGCGCTACACGGACCAATGGGAGGATTATGTCTCGCGTCAGGCCCGGTGGGTTGACTTTGCCAACGACTATAAGACTCTTGACCTGCCCTACATGGAATCGGTCATGTGGGCATTCAAGACGCTGTGGGATAAAGGCCTCATTTACGAAGGCCACCAGGTGCTTTGGTACTGCTTCCGCTGCGGCACTCCACTGAGCGCCAGCGAGACGCGGATGGATGAGGTGTACCGCCAGCGCCAGGACGCCGCCGTCACGGTCGCCTTTGAGCTTTATGCCGACGATGCCGCTCCCACGGGTTCCAGCACCACGTCACCACCCGGGGAGGAACCCAGTCGGGAGGCCGTCCATTCACGGTTGACTGGCGCAGTGGCGTTGGCCTGGACCACTACGCCGTGGACGCTGCCCTCGAACCTGGCCCTGGCGGTGGGGCCAGACATTGACTACGTGCTGGTGGCGCCGGAGAATATGCCTGGCGAACGGGTGTTGTTGGCGGAGGCCAGGCTCGGCGCTTACGCGCGTGAATTGGGCGAGACGCCGGACGTGATTGGGCGTTTCAAGGGGAACCAGCTAGTGGGCTTGCGTTACCGGCCGCTCTTTGACTTCTTTGCTGGTGAGGCCGCCAAAGGCGCTTTTCGCGTGCTGGCGGCGGATTACGTGACCACCGAGGATGGCACCGGGATGGTCCACATCGCGCCGGCCTACGGCGAAGAGGACAAAGTGGTGACAGACGACGCCGGAATAGAGCTGGTTAATCCGGTCGATTCAGCGGGGCGGTTCACCGCCCCGGTCACCCCATGGCAGGGCCTGGGGGTTTTCGAGGCCAACAAACCGATCATTCAGGCGCTCAAGGAATCTGGCCAATTGCTGCGCCAGGAAACCTATGATCACCCTTATCCGCACTGCTGGCGTTGTGACACACCGCTAATCCAGTACGCGGTCAGTT
Organism: Bifidobacteriaceae bacterium; assembly: GCA_031268215.1. GTDB lineage: Bacteria > Actinomycetota > Actinomycetes > Actinomycetales > WQXJ01 > JAIRTF01. The sequence continues at coordinate 4,735 of JAIRXP010000075.1, forward strand.
CTTGGTTTGTCGCCGTGACCCAATTCAAGGACCGCATGGTTGAACTGAACCAGCAGATCGAATGGGCACCAGAACATATCCGCGACGGTCAATTCGGCAAATGGCTGGAGGGCGCGCGCGATTGGTCCATCTCTCGCAATCGCTATTGGGGTTCGCCTATTCCGGTGTGGGTCTCGGATGATCCAGCCTATCCTAGGGTGGACGTGTACGGCTCGCTGGACGAACTCCAGCGTGACTTTAGCGTCCGGCCGGATGATCTGCACCGGCCCGCGATTGACCAACTGACCAGGTCAAACCCAGATGACCCGACTGGGCGGTCAACAATGCGGCGGGTGCCGGAGGTCCTTGACTGCTGGTTTGAGTCCGGCTCCATGCCCTTTGCCCAGGTCCATTACCCATTCGAGAACAGCGAATGGTTCGAGTCGCATTATCCGGGTGATTTCATTGTCGAATACATTGGCCAGACTCGCGGTTGGTTCTACACTCTGCACGTATTGGCTACCGCCCTATTTGACAAGCCGAGTTTCCGGACCTGTCTGACGCATGGAATTGTCCTTGGGGATGACGGTCTGAAGATGTCAAAATCAAAGGGGAATTTCCCCGACGTGCGGATGGTGTTCGAGCGTGACGGCGCGGACGCGATGCGCTGGTTCTTGATGTCTGGCGCCATTCTGCGGGGCGGGAACTTGGTCGTGACAGATGACGCGATCCGTGACGCGGTCCGCCAGGTGCTGCTGCCCATGTGGAACACGTGGTCATTCTTCGGGCTGTACGCGAATTCGGCCAATGGCGGTGAGGGCGTTCAGGCGCGTCGGGTGACGCGCGACGACTATCAGTCGTTGGGCGAACTTGACCGTTACATCCTGGCGCGGACGCGTTCGCTCGTTGAGGAGGTCACGGATCAGCTAGACAGGTATCTGATTCCGGAGGCCTGCGAATCGGTCCGGGAGTTCCTGGACGTTCTGAACAACTGGTACGTCCGCGAGTCGCGTGACCGCTTCTGGGCCGAGGACGCATCTGTGTTCAATGTCCTGTGGACAGTTCTGGAGACTTTGACCAGGCTGACGGCTCCGCTGCTGCCAATGCTGAGCGAGGAGATCTGGCGGGGTCTGACCGGTGGTCGTTCTGTTCATTTGTGCGACTGGCCGTCTTTGGCGGAAGGCTCTGTAGACGGGGAGGCACTGGCGGCGGACGATTCGTTGGTGGCAGCCATGGAACGGGTGCGGGAGGTTTGTTCCGCGGCCCTGTCCATGCGCAAGACCCACGCGATCAAGGTGCGCCAGCCGTTGGCGAGTTTGGTGGTGGCGGATTCTGACGCGGGCCGCCTGGAACCGTTCGCGGACCTGATCAAAGCGGAGGTGAATGTGAAGGAGCTGGCCCTGACTGAGTATTCGGCCGCTGTCGCGGGCCGCCACGGAGTCTTCACCCGCCTGGAAGTCAACGCCCGTGCGGCTGGCCCGAGGCTGGGCCGTACGGTTCAAGACGTCATCAGGGCGGTCAGATCTGGTGCCTGGGTCAGTGGCACGGACGGCGGAGTGGTGGTCACCACGGCCGGCGGCGAAGTGCCGCTCGAAGAAGGTGAATACACTACCCGGACTGTGGTGGAGGACCGCGAGGGCGACCAAATGGGAGCGGTGGTGCTGTCTGGCAACGGATTTGCTCTGCTTGATCTGAAAGTTTCCGACGCTCTGCTGGCCGAAGGATACGCTCGGGACATGATCCGCTTGATTCAGGATGAACGCAAGGTCGCTGGTCTGCACGTGGCGGACCGCATCAAGTTGTCCCTGTCCGTCCCGGCGCCCTGGGTGGCGGCGGTCAATTCCCACGCCGGGATGATCAAGCGGGAGACCCTGGCTGTGTCGCTGGCCGTGGATGTATCGCCAGCGGACATCGCCGCGGCCCGGGTGGAAAAGGCCGGTGGCGGATCAGGTCACTAGGGTCTTGAGAACGGTGAGGAAGCCGCCATCCGCCGCGGGTGGGCCCCGCCACCGGCTAAGGCTAGCGCCTTGGAGGCCCACTCGCGGCCCCGCATAACAGCACTGGTCAGCGGCCTGCGTTCGCTGAGTTCTCGAACTAGGCGGTGAGCCACAGGTCGGCGCGGAACCTGTCAAGCTGCTTGAGACAAGGGTCGCGAACAATCGGTGTGTCCTCGCTTCGGGGGTTGGTTGATCCACGCCGGGCTTGGAAGGTCGGGCGGCCCGGGTTGCCGGTTGAACCGTTCCGGGTAGGCGGCGAAAGCGGTTTGGAGTACGTCGGTGCGCCTGCCTCGGTCGTGAGCCGCTGTTGACCTCCCGAAATCGATCAGTTTCGGCACAGCTATCTGCCCTGCCGCTGGGAGGTGCGTCGCCGCAGGGGCACCCGTTCTAGAACTCCGCGCTGTTTTCTACGTACCGTTCGAGGTGCCTCACAGAAAAGTGAGCGCGAAAGTTGAGTGCGTGCTTCACGTAAAGTGAGCGCGAAATCGGGATGGGGGATGAGTTGCTGTGGGACCGGGGGAACGGCCGGCGGAGTGATGGCGGCCGGCTGGGCGTCTACTATCGCTGGAGGCTCTAATCGCATCGGAGGCGGGCGGCTCGCCAGCAGGGCGCCATGTTCCGCGACAGCGAGCAACAGGGACCGGTTCCCCTCCGGATAGATGCGGTCGATGCCGCTCGCCAGGACCGCCACGGGGATGGCGCCGCCGGTGAGGGCGGCGCGCAGGGCTGCGGCGTCGATCCCGAACTGGCCTCCGGTCACGACCACGGGCGTCACCTCGGTCGAATGGCGCAAGTCAGCCACAATACTGTTTGTCACGACTTCGCCGTAGGCGGTGCAGGCCGTCTCTCCTGTCACGAGGTACCGGGGTTGCGCCAGGACGCGCCCGATGCTCTGCCGGAACGGGCTGTCCGGGCCTGCCGAGACCCAAAGGGCGTGGCTGGCGCCCTCGAAGCCGCGTGTCCGGCCGGCGAAGTCCCGTTGGAACGGGGCGGCGGTTTGGTCGGGCTTCGTCTTGCTGTTGGTTGCCATTGTCGTGGTTTCCTTCCCGTTGGTGCCCGCCTTGGGCCTTGGCTGACGCTCGATGCCGTGGCGCTGGCTGTGTGTTGGTTGTTTGTCCCCAACCTTTCCCCGGCCCCTCCGGCGAGAAATGAAAAGAGGCGGCGGCCGCCAACCCCGTTTATCTAGCTAAACATCATTAGCTAGATAACGCCGCTCCGCTGTACGCCGACTCATTTCGCTGTCTGGCGCGTAGGTGTCAACCGGCGGGTTCCGCGCCGGCGCCGTTCCGGCCGGTGAGGGGTCAGCCTCCGTATATGCGGCTGCGGTGGCCCAGATCGACCGCGACTATGGTCAACTCGCCGGCCAGTATGTCCACGACGACTCTGTAATTGCCGGCGCGGAGCCGCCACAGTCCCGCCCACGCGCCTTTGAGCGTTTCGCAGCGGGTTTGCGGTTTCTCCAACTTGGCTAGGCCGTCCATGGCTTTGTAGATCCGTTCCCTGACCGGCTTGTCCAGCCGTGCCATGGCTTTGGCCGCGGGCTGGGAGTATTCGACCCGCCAGCGGGCCGGTTCCATCAGTCGTCGCCCAGGCTGCGTTTGAGTTCGCCTTGCGAAACGGTTGGCGCCTCGCCGCGCCGGATGGCCGCGGCCTCGGCTTGAACCGCGGTGGCGTACTCGACTTCTTCGAGGCCGTCTTCGACGGCTTCGCGGGCGATGTCCTCAACCGGCCGCCCCGTGGCGGCGCTGACCGCCTCGATCCGGCGCAGCGCCGCCGGCGTTAGCTGAACGGGTATCGCGTTAATAGACATACGGCAAGCGTACCGGGCAGGCGGCGAAGGCAAGGGTTATCCATGCTAAGCCGCATGCGGCATAGCACGGATAACCCTTACACGTACAGCGGTGTACCTCAGCCGGTTTGAGCGCGAAACGGTCTGGGATTGCCCGGCGGGAGGCATCAGTTCCAGCTCTTGAAGCCCCGCAGGCGCAGTGAGTTAGAGACCACGAAGATGGAGCTGAGCGCCATTGCCGCGCCCGCGATTAGGGGATTGAGCAGGCCAAATGCCGCTAGCGGCAAAGCCGCGGCGTTGTAGGCGAAAGCCCAGAAGAGGTTGCCTTTGATGGTCCTCAGGGTGGCGGCGGACAGCCGGATCGCGTCCGGGACGCAGCGGAGATCATCCCGCACTAAGGTCAGGTCGCTGGCCTGAATCGCGGCGTCCGCCCCGCCTCCCATGGCCAGTCCCAGGTCTGCTGTGGCCAGCGCGGCCGAATCGTTGATGCCGTCACCAACCATGGCCACTTTGGCGCCGCCCTCCTGTAAACGGCTGATCACGGCCGCTTTTTCGCCCGGGAGCACTCCGGCGATCACCTGGTCGATTCCGACCATCTGGGCCACCGTTTGGGCCGCGAGTTCGTTGTCGCCGGTCAGGAGCACTGGTTCCAGACCAAGCCGTCGCAGTTCCGCTACCGCCTGGGCCGAGCCGGCCTTGGGATGGTCCGCGACCGCCACGATTCCTTGGACCTGGCCGTCCCAGCCCACGGCGATCACGGTCTGCCCCGCCGTCTCCGCTTGCCGGATTCCGTCCACCAATTCGGTGCTGATAGAGAGCCCTTTGCCAGTTACCCAATCGGGCTTGCCAGCCAGGATTTGGCGGTCAAGCACTTCGCCCTGGACACCCTGGCCGGGCACCGCCGCGAAAGCCGTTACGGCTGGAAGTGGGGAGGCGGGAGAAGCCGGCCCGGCGGCATCGTCCAATTCACCGGAGTTCGCCAACTGAACCAGAGCATATTCGGTTACCGCGACCGCGACCGGGTGCCCGGAGGCGGCCTCCACCGCCCCGGCGAGGCGCCAGAATTCGGCCGGGCTGGAGCCGGGCTGGTCCGCCAGGAGCGCCGAAGCGGCACTCATCCGGCCGGTCGTGACAGTGCCGGTCTTGTCCAGCACTACCGTATCGATCCGCCTGACTGATTCCAACACCTCTGGCCCCTTGATCAGTATTCCCAGTTGGGCTCCACGGCCCGTGCCGACCAGCAGAGCGGTCGGAGTGGCCAACCCAAGGGCACATGGACAAGCGATAATCAGGACGGCTACGGCGGCGGTGAAGGCGCGGCCCGGATCGCCGCTGACCATCAGCCAGACCGCCAGGGTCACCAGCGCAATCACAATCACGATTGGCACAAACACCCCCGCCACCCGATCCGCTAGGCGCTGGACATGGGCTTTGCCGCTCTGGGCATCGGTCACCAGCTTGGCGATCTGAGCCAGTGCCGTGTCAGAGCCGATCCGCGATGCCTGGACCACCAAGCGGCCCTCAACGGCCACAGTCGCGCCGGCCACCGGATCGCCTGGGCCCGCCTCCACCGGGACTGATTCACCGGTCAGCAACGAGGCGTCGATGGCGCTCGCCCCCGCAACGACAATGCCATCGGTAGCGATCTTCTGGCCGGGCCGGACCACGAACAGGTCTCCGACGGTCAACTGGGATACCGGTACTAGCTTCTCCGGGCCGTCAATCCCGTCCGGTAGGAGGGTCACATCTTTGGCTCCCAGGTCCAGCAACGCCCGGAGCGCGGCGCCCGAATCACGTTTGGCCCGGGCCTCGAAATAGCGTCCAGCCAAGATGAACACAGTCAGAGCGGCGGCCACCTCAAGGTAGATCTCGGCCTGGCCGTGGCTGCCGGTCCAGGCGAACTCCATGCGCATGCCTGGCATTCCGGCGCCGCCCAGGAACAGCGCCCAAAGCGACCAGATGAAGGCTGCGGTGACGCCAAGCGAGATCAAAGTGTCCATGGTGGCAGCGCCGTGGCGGAGATTGATCCAGGCCGCCCGGTGGAATGGCAGAGCCCCCCACACCACTACCGGCGCCGCCAGGGTCAGCGATAACCATTGCCAGTACTCGAACTGAGCGGGCGGAACCATCGACAAAACCAGGACCGGCGCCGTGAGTGCGGAACAGATGATCAGCCGCTGACGCAACGCCGTGGCGGGATCCGTCTGTGCCGTGCCGCTGGCCAAGCCATTCTTGTCCCCAGCGGGGCTGCCCAGCGTGCCGCCGGGTGTCGCCTCGCGGCCGGCGAATTCACCAGGGAACGGCTCCGGCAGAAGTGTGGCGCCGTAACCGGCGGCCTCGACGGCAGCGATCAGGTCGGCTGGCGCCAGAGCCCCTGTGATGGTGACAGCGGCCGTTTCCAACGCCAGATTGACAGTCGCCTGGGCGCCCTCCAGACGGTTAAGCTTCTTTTCGATCCGGTTGGCGCAGGCCGCACAGGTCATGCCCGTGAGCTTCAGGTCAACGGTCTGAGACTGGACGGCGCCGGGTCCGGTGGTTGTCATGGAGCCCCTTCACTATCTGGTGGTTCGATCACGTCGATTTGGGCTGGGAACATACCCATGCCACAGGTGTAAGCCAGCACGCCAGTCGCCTCCGGAGTGAATTCAAAGACGTTCAGGCCGTCCTTGAGAGAGACTACTCCCAGCCCCATGGCCTCCAGGTTCATTGTTGAGGCGCAACCCAAGGATTGCGAGTCGATTTCCCAGCGGACTGGGCGGCCGGCGTAAACAGCCGCCACCTTGGGGGAGTACCCGGCGCCGTTCTGAACGGTCTTGAGGACTTGCCGTTCGCCGGAGTCCTCCACGTTGCTGCTGCGCGCTGTGGAGGTTTCCACCGGCTGCCGGGTAAACCAGCCAGGGCGCAAGATCTGGGCCGCGCCCATCAGGTTGACTAGCGCCAAAGCGCAAACCGCCACTCCCACGAAACGAAAGAAGTGGTGCGCCCGGCGTCCCGAGACCAGCGATCCAAGAGCACCGGCGCCAAGCAGTCCCGGGGTTGTGCCAAGGGCGAAAGCGGCCATGATCAGGCCGGCCTGGACGGCACTGCCGGAGGCCAACGCGTAGACCTGAACGGCCTGAGTGAAGCCGCAAGGCAGGAAGAAGCTGGCTGCTCCCAACAGCAACGTGCCCGAATCACGGTAGGCCCGGGGGTAAGCCCCGGGGCCTTCGGAACGGTCCAGCCAGCTGCCCCAAGAGCCGGGCAGGGTTAGGGTGAAGCGAGCCAGGCGTGGAGAAAGACCCGTCAGTCTCAGGCCCAGCGTGCCCATGACCACGGCGACGGCGATCATCGCCAGGGCCAACAGATGAAGATTCAGTTCAAAGGCACCGCCAATCGCGCCCAGGGCCGCGCCCAGCACCCCGAACCCAACCACACGCCCCAAGTTAAACATGAGCTGAGGGCGCAAGCGCCCGGCGGTACTCATGGTGGGATGGGCTTTGGCGAACCTGGCGGCCACAGATAAGACCAGACCACCCACCAGTGCCATACAAGTTGATACTGACGCCACCACCCCCAAGGTGAAGACCAGCGCCAGTGTCGCGAAGCCCGGACCGCCCGGTTGGCTCGGTTTGGACAGCAGACCGGTCAATTCGGTCACGCCCAGGGCGGAAGCTCCCCAAAGGATGAGGGCCACTACGGCAACGCTGACCAGGGCGTCACGCCAAACTGTTCTGTCATGGGAAACGGCCGGCAGGGCCGCCGAGCCAACCCGATAGCCGGCCTTTTCAAGCGCCGAATCGAGTTGTTCCGAATCGACGGGCCCGGTCGAGGTGATGGTCGCAGAGTTCTTAGCCAACGACACCTTGGCCGCCTCGACACCCGGCACCCGGCGCAGGGCCTTGGCGGCCCGTGCTTCACAAGCCTTACAGGTCATGCCGGTGATGGGGACCTCAGTGCGCAGCCGCGGGCTGGAGGGGGATATCCCGCTGGCGGATCGCGAGGTGGCGGAACTGGAGGCCATGACAGCAAACTACGTTGCCCAGATTGGGGAACGCTCAAGGAATTGATCAAGGTTTAGTTAAGACAGTCGGCGGCTGGACGGCCAAGTATGCTCAAACCATGGTGCTTGGCGGTGCGTTTCCGGCGGCTCCCACGGGGCCGCCCGCAGGGTCGCCCACGGGGCCACCCACGGGGCCACCCACGGGAGGACCGCCCAGAGCCGTCGTTGTGGATGACGAACCCGCGTTGGCCACCTTGGTGGCTTCTTACCTGGAGCGGGAGGGATTCCAGGTATGGCAGGCCGCGACCGGGATAGAGGGCCTGGAGACAGTACGGGCACATGACCCGTCGCTGGTGGTCCTTGACCTGTCACTGCCAGGGTTGGATGGGATTGAGGTGGCGCGCCAGCTCCGCCTGTTCTGCGACGCCTACCTGATAATGCTTACCGCCCGGGCGGAAGAAGTGGACAAGCTGATTGGCCTGGCTGTTGGCGCCGATGATTACATGACGAAACCATTTTCGCCCCGGGAACTGATGGCACGGGTGCGGGCGTTGATGCGCCGCCCTCGGTCCGCTGGTACCGCCGCCCCCGGCCAGGGCGCCAGCGGGTCCGGTTCGCGTGACGACCTGGGCGGAATTGGCGGGAGCTCAACTCAGGTGCAGGCAACGACGGTTGGTGACCTGGCCATTGATACGGCCGGGCGTGAGGTTAAGCAGGCGGGGCGGCCCGTGGAGCTGACCCGCACCGAATTCGATCTGCTGGCCATCTTGGCCGCGACGCCCAGACAAGTGTTCACGCGCCAGGCCCTGCTGCGGGCCGTTTGGGGGCCCAACTGGACCGGCGACCCGCACGCCGTGGATGTGCATCTGGCGCATGTGCGGCGCAAGCTTGGTGATACCGCGCGCAGTCAGCGGTACATCCGGACTGTGCGGGGTGTGGGATATCGGATTGGTAGCGGGCATGACTAAGCCTGGCTGGGGTCTGGCCGCCCGGCTGGTTGCCGCGTTTGCGCTGGTCATAGCGGTGGCTGGGGTTGGCGCTTGGGTCGTGGCGGCTGTCATTGGCCCCGGTGTGTTCCACCGTCACATGGTCGCCGCGGGGTTGGGCGGTGACTCGGCAGCCCTGGCGCACGCCGAAGCGGCGTTCCGGTCGGCTAGCGCGGTTTCGTTGGGGATCGCGCTAGCGGGAGCGGCGCTCGCTGCCTTGGCGCTGAGCGTTCTGATCACCCGGCGCGTCAGCGGAACCATAGGCAATCTGTCCCGGGCCAGCCGCCAAATCGCTGATGGGCAGTTTGACGCCCGGGTCGCGCCGCCTCGATTGGGGGCTGAGTTTGACGGCCTGGCCAGCGCGTTCAATCAGATGGGGGCCGCTTTGGAAGACTCGCAGCGGCTCAGGGACCGGTTATTGGCCGATGCCGCCCACGAACTACGTACCCCGGTCGCGACGATCTTGGCCTACTTGGAAGCCCTTGAGGACGGTGTCGCCGGGCTGACGCCTGACACGGTCCAGGTGCTCCGGGCGCAAGGCGAGCGCCTGGCCCGCCTGGCCGCGGACCTCGCGGCTGTCACCCGGGCGCAAGATCCCTTGGTGGCCTTGGAGTTGTCTACTGAACCGGCTGCGGATTTGTTGCGGGCGGCGGCCGGCGCCGCCCAGCCTGGTTTTGACGCCAAGGGCGTCTTACTGGTGGTGGAATGCGGCGAGGGTTTATCGCTCCGGGTTGACCGCGCCCGGTTTGCTCAGGTGCTGGCGAATTTGCTGGAGAACGCGCTGCGGCATACGCCGCCTGGAGGGACGGTGCGGTTGGCTGCTGGGCCAGTTGGCATTGATGATCCGCTGGGCGGCGGTTCGGCCCTAGACGGTGGTTCGGCCCCGGGTGGCTGCGTGCGGGTGACGGTGACGGATTCTGGCGAGGGAATCGCCGCTGAGCACCTTGACTATATCTTTGAGCGGTTTTACCGCGCTGATCAGGCCCGGGACCGTGGGCACGGCGGGTCAGGCATTGGTCTGGCCATAGCCAAGGCCCTGGTCCAGGCCCACGGCGGTGAAATCAGTGCGGCCAGCGACGGGCCCGGCGAAGGGGCTACTTTCCGAATCGTCCTGCCGGTGTGACCCGCCCACCTGTTAGCCACCCTGGAGGCAGGAACGCGGGTGGTTGCTGCCGGCGGCGCTATTCGGCGGTGCGCTGATCCTGCCAGACGGTGAGGATGGCTCGTTCGTAACTGGCCTCGGCCTGTTCGTTGAAGGGCACAAAGATGACGCGCTCGGTTTCCAATTCAGTGCCAACAATGGTTTCGACGGCGATCCGGGTGGCGTCGTCGAGCGGCCAGCCGTAGGCACCGGCGGAGATCGCCGGGAAGCCGATTGACTTGGCGCCCAGTTGATTGGCCACGCGGAGGCACTCGCGGTAGCAGGAAGCGAGTGTTTCGGAACGGTCTTCGGTGGTCGAATAGACCGGTCCAACGGTGTGAATGACCCACCTGGCAGGCAGGTTTCCGGCGGTAGTAGCGACGGCCTGGCCGGCTGGCAGGCCGTTCGGCAAAGTCGTTTCTCGCAGTTGGCGGCAGGCCGCCAGGATGGCTGGGCCGCCGGCCTTGTGGATGGCCCCATCAACGCCCCCGCCCCCCAATAGTGAACTGTTGGCGGCGTTGACTATGGCGTCCGCCTCAAGTGCGGTTATGTCGCCGCGCAGGATATCAATGGTTATCACCCGGCCAGGTTACCCTCTGTCAACCAGGTGAGTTCCTGTCTTCCTGTCCCTAACATGGTTGAGGCGGCGCGGTGGCTGGGGCGCATCCAAGAGCCCATGGCGGCGTCTCGCCATCCGTACCCCAGGCCCGGCGACAAGACAGTGATGCCGCAGGGCCGTAACATTGGGTGATCACGTGTGCTCTTTGCTCAGGCTTGATTGGGAGAAATCGATGTCCAAGACGAGACGCTTTGTTGCTTTGGCCATAGCCGGTGTGTTGGTGGCGGTCCTGGCCATCGCCAACGCGCCCAGGCCCGCTCAAGCGGACAACACTGCCCCATTCGGAATCCGCTATACGGCCAACGCCAACGGGGCGATTCTGTCGATCGGCAATAACTTGCTGACCTGCGATGGGACCGGTACGACCATCTGTCAGCGTACTAAAGATGGCCTTGCCTATGACAACAACAATTTTGTCATGATCAACCTGGACGCGGACAACGATCCAACGACTTCCAATTCTTCTTCCTCCACGCTGGCCCTGCCAGATGGGGCCACAGTCCTGTTCGCCGGGTTGTACTGGGGCGCTCGCCTGAACGCGGGGACCTCCGGGGACGCCGGCGACGCGGCCCTGGCGGACCAGATGGCCCTGAAGGTGCCGGGGGACAATTCTTATCAGACCATCGAAGGTACGGTGATAGCCCGTAATACCAGCCAGCAGAACGCCTATCAGTCGTTCAAGGATGTGACGGATATTGTGGCTCTGGCCGGGAATGGCGACTACTGGGGAGCCAACGTTGAAGGCGCCACCGGTTTTGACCGCTATGCCGGATGGGCTCTGACGATCGCCTACACCGCTCCTGGCTACCCACTGCGCAACCTGACGGTCTTCGACGGCTTTAACACCGTCGGTTCGGGTTCCCCGCAGACCATTGACGTCAAAGGATTCACGGCGCCCCGGGACGGGCCGGTGGACGCCCAGCTATCAATGGTCGTCTATGAGGGAGACTTGGCCCAGACCGGCGACTACACCTTGCTCAACCAAACCCAGTTGGCCACGGCGGTTTCCCCTGGGTCGAATTTTTTCGATTCGATCAACTCCCTGAACGGCGGTTCCGTGACGACCCGGACTCCCGCGTACCGGAACATGCTCGGCTTTGACATTAAGAACCTGGGAGTTTCCGGAGTCATCCCCAACGGGGCCACAGAAGCCACTTTCTCCTTCTCCTCGGCCGGGGACGTCTACTACCCAGGCGTGCTGGCGTTGGCGATCAATCTGTACGCGCCGGACTTCACGTCATCGACCAAGACCGCCGTCAATCTGACCTCTTCCGACGGAGCCAAGCCGGGCGACACCTTGCAGTACCAGATCACGTACACCAACACCGGCCAGGACCCGGCCACCGACAGTCGCTCCTGCGATCCGCTGCCGCCGGGAGTGGACTACGTGCCGTCTTCGCTCGTGTTGCTCAGCGGACCGCAGCAAACTGGACCAGTTCCGTTGCCTGACAACGGCAGCGGCCGGGGCAGTTATGATCCCGTTAGACGCCAAGTTTGCGTGAACCTGGGCCGGGATGCCACGGCGAGCGCTGGCGGGACGCTGAACGTGGCGGACCAGACGTCGTTCCAGTTCCAAGCCACGGTCAGGGACGATGCCGGTGGGACCACTTTGCGTAACACCGCCCACCTCGCGTACGCCACTGGTACGACCCGCGTTCCGGCGGTCTTCGACGTGCCTCCGGCTGTCACACCAGTGGCTCTGAAGGCGGACGTGTCGGTCACGAAGACGATGCTTCCCAACGAGGCGATTGCCGGTCAGGGCGGCCGGACAACGCTGGTGGTGACCAATAACGGGCCGAACCGCGCAACCGATGTCGTGGTGACAGATCCACTGCCGGCTGATTACGTGGCGGAACAAGTTACCTGGAGTTCTCCGTCCGGTCCGTCGGGTCCGTCAAGCGGGACCTGCCCAACTCCGCTTCCGGGCGGCCAGGTGGTTTGCCAATTGCCAGATCTGGTGGCTGGCCAGACGGTAACGGTAGCTATTAACGGAGCGGCGGCGGCGTCATCGGCGGCGTCTACGTTGTCCAATACTGCATCCGTGGCGGCCTCTTCATTCGATCCGGACCTGTCCAATAACGTCGCTTCGGTGTCGATCCCCATGACGCATCAAGCCGATTTGAAGATTGAGAAGATTCCGCCCAGTACCGCAGTCACACCTGGTGGCCTGTTCACCTGGACCGTCAAAGTGACCAACCTGTGTTCCTACACTTCCGCCACTAATCCCTCGGGATGTCTTTCTGACGCTACGGGCGTGTCCATCTCTGACATTGTTCCGGACGCATCAAGGCTGGTGCTGACCGGCGCGGTGGGCGGTACCGGAGCTGGCGGCGCCGAAGGCGACGTAGCCGTCACTTGCCCCGCCGCCCAGGTCACCCCCACTGCTTTCACCTGTTCGGTTGACGGCGACGGGAGGCTGCGCCCCGGCCAGACCGCCCTGGTGACGGTCTCTAGCTATATGCCCGGTAACTTGGCCGGCGGTTCCGCCCGCAACCAGGCTGCGGTGACCTCAGCCACTTTTGATCCGAATCAGGGCAACAACATCACCACCGCGTCGGTCATGGCCGGCGCGGCGGTCAACGACGTGCGGCTCACCAAGGCTGGTCCGCTCACGGTTACGGCCGGCACTCGCGTCAATTACACGCTGACGGCCCAGAACTTTGGCCCGTCTGACGCCTCGGCGGTCCAAGTGATTGATGATCTGGCGGCGGCCGGGCTGACGGCCGATTCATCGACCCGGGCCATCACCGACCGTGGCACCTGCGCCGTCACCACCGGCGCTGGGGCTAGGGCCGTCTGCGATCTGGGGACCCTCCCCGGGCCGGCTGCCCCAGGCGGTGATGGCGCGATCGCCATCATCACGGTTACCGGTGCCCTGGTTCCGGCAGGCAAGACTCCGGGGTCAGTGATTACCAACACCGCCACCATTACCTGTGGTGGGGACGCCTGCCCGGAGCCGCCTGGTCCGGACCCGAATCCGGATGCGCCTTCGGTTACGACTTCTGTGACCGCCTTGGCGGACTTAAGCGTGGTTAAGACTTCCAACAAACCGACTCTTGGCGTATCAGAGGCGGTCATCTACACCATCACGGTCACCAACAACGGTCCGTCCACCGCTACCGGTGTGGTGCTAAAGGATGTCTTGCCCGGCGGCGTGGTCCTGGACAGTATCGATATCACTGATGGCGTGGACGGGACCTGTCAGGACGGCGCGGCCCAGTGTTCCATCAACGACATGGCCCCAGGGGAGACTTCGCAGATCACGGTCGTGGGGACGACGGGCGCGGAGGGGCCCACTACCGCTGTTGAGACGGCCACAGTATCTGCCGCGACGGCTGATCCCGTTACCGCCAATAACACCGCCACCTGGACCCACGGCTCCAGCCAAGCCGACCTGGCCCTGGCCAAGACTTCTAGCTGGGAGGCGCTTGGGGGGAAAGCCGGGCCAATCGCCGGGCTGACCGGCTCCTATACGTTGACCGTGACCAACCTCGGTCCTAATAGTGCGGCTAGCCCGCAGGTCACCGATACAATCCCGGATTGGCTAGAGATTGACGCGAGCCTGCCAAGCGGTTGCCTGGCCTCCGGCCAGGCGCTGAGCTGTAGTCAAAGCGGGGCGCTGCAAGACGGTGACAGCCTGTCCTACATCATTCCGGTCAAGATTGACCCCTACGCGCCGGAACATACGCCGCTGGCCAACACCGCCACAGTCACGTCCGTCACACCCGATCCGACCGACGCCAACAACACCTCCACTGTCACTGACCTGGTTACCACGGTGGCGGACCTGGAGGTCGAATATGCGATCGGCTATGACCTAACGAGCGGCTCAGGACTCGAATCGATCGTCACCACCAAACCCACCGGAGTCTATCTGGGACCCGGCTCGGTCAGACGGGTGGGGATCATGGTGACCAATCATGGGCCTTCGGTGGCTCGTGATGTTCAGATCAAATCCAACGTGGTGATAAGTGCCTTGGCCGAACAAACATCGTTCCCGTCTTGGTGTGGGGTTGTCAATCAGGAGCTGGTTTGTTCGCTGAACGACTTCATTATCACCACGCTAGCCCCTGAAGGCTCCAGGCTCACTTTCCCGTTCCCTCTGACCATTGCACCTGACGCGCCGCCAGGGGACTACCCGGATTGTGGCCGTGCGGCCGCCTGCCCGGATGAGGCGGGAGGCTGGGCCTCGGTGACCACATCAACACCTGATCCAAGTCCTGCGAACAACTTTGACACCGCGGGGTTGTTCATTGATGATCCCCGCACTGACCTGCGGATGGCCAAGACGGCCTTGTCTACAACCCCTAATCCCGATGAAACGGTTTCTCCGCATGATTCGTATGTGGCTGGGCAGAAGTTCGGTTACCAGATTGACCTGTGGATACCGGCGGCGGCGGTTGATCCGGATGAGCCGCGGCCGCTGGCGGCGGACGCCGCGAACGTCCAACTGGGGGACACCATGCCAGATGGCTTCCTCATCACGCAGGTCAACACCTCCCAAGGTAGCTGTGACGAAATAACCACGCCGGTGTCAGAAGTTAACTGTTCACTCGGCACCGTGCGGGCTTCGACCGCGGCGGGAAGCCCACAATTGGTGACCGTCCATGTTTACGGAACCATTGCCGCGGATACCACGGCGGAGATTTCCGTTGACGGTGGTGCCATCAATACGGCCGAGGCGGTATCTTCAACCCCGGATCCGTCCGGTGCGGCGACTAAAGTGACGAAGACGGCCGCCACCGACGTTATTCAACAGGGTGACCTTGAGGTGTCCAAACTGGCAGATTCCGCCATCTCCTATGCGGGCGCGAATGTTGGTTACACGGTTACGGTTATCAACAACGGTCCTTCGGACGTGGACGATGCCGTCGTCACCGACACCTTGCCGTTGGGGTTAACGCTCGCCCCGGTCTTGTCACCGGGGTGCGTTGTTGACGGCCTTGACGCCGGTCGTCAGGTGATTCGGTGCCAGCCCCAGCTAGGCAGCGGCGCCGCCGGCGAAATCCCGGCCAACAAGTCCGCCAATGTCCGGATCGTGGCCACGTCGAATCCCCGTGACCTGCGGCCTGACTGGTGCCCGGGCAAAGAAGGCGAGTCTGGGCAGGAATGCCCAGAGGTCTTGCCGCCGGCTGGCCCCATGAAGGAATACTTACGTGAGCTGGTGAACGAAGTCTCAGTGACGGCATCGGCCACTGATACGAAGCCCGGCAACAACTTAGCTGAGGTGACTACTCAGATGCGGGCCCTGGCGGACATCGCCGTGACGGCCGCTGTGTCCACGGATACCCCCTCTGCCGGCTCCGAAGTTACCTACACCTTGAACGGCGTGAATCTGGGGCCGTCTACCCTGGATAATCCGGTGGTTGAAGCCACCTTCCCGCCGGGTTTCCAGGTCCTGCGAGTGACCGAACCCTACATGAACTGTTCGCTATCCACTACCGGGAGCGGCGCCACCGCCGTCGATTCGGTGCGCTGTGTGGGCTGGGAGGCGACGCCGATCCGGGACGCTTTCGAACCAGGCATCACGGTGCCCGGAACAGTCACGGTCCTGGTTCCAGCCGACACTCCGGCTGGGCAGTACACCGCCACGGCCCGGGCGTTCTCCCGGGAGCCGGTCCAGTGTCCAAATCCGGATGCCGGTACCTGCGAATCTGACTACACCAACAACACCGCCTCGGTCGTGGTCAACGTGGTGCAGGTAGCGGATACTTCGATTGTGAAACGGCTGGTCGAGCCGGTTCCAGTGGTGGTTGGCCGGCAGGTCGTTTATGAACTGGACGCGACCAACGCGGGGCCGTCGGTGGCCCACAACGTCACCATCTCTGACACGGTCCCCGCTGGCCTGACGTATGTTTCCGGCCAGCTAGTGGGCGGCGATGAATGCGCGCTGCCGGAGAGAATTGATGAGCACAACGTGATCCGGTGTCGGGTCGGGGATCTGGCACCGGAGGCCACCAAGACGGCCCGGCTAGTGTTCCAGGTTGATCCCAGTTTCCGGGGTGAGATGTGCAACAGTGCCCTGGTCGGATCCGCCGCACTTGACCTCAATGCTTCGGACAACACCGGCTTGGCCTGCTCGTCCACGGTGGTACCTGAAGCGGATGTTGGCGTGGTGGTGACAGCCAGCTGGCCCAAAGTCAATGTTGGAAGCCCGGCCGCGTTCAAGGCCACGGTCACCAACCATGGACCGTGGGCGACCGCCAACGCGGTGGTGACGTTCACTATCCCGGCGGGGTTGACCGCCGTCGCCATTGACCCCGTGGCCCGGTCCGGCCCTGGGGCCCTGGCCGCATGCACCGCCGCCGGGCGAGTCTTCACCTGCCCAATAGGTGATCTGGCGATCAGTGAGACGGTCGATTACCGGATCACTGGCATTGGCAGTGGCGCGGTCGGGTCCTCACTGCTGATTAGGGCCGTGGTGACCCACAGCTTGCTGGATCCGGAGACGGCCGATGACGCCTCCGAAGCCAAGGTTGTTCTGGCCGGAAAGCCCGGCGCATCTGGGGGCTCCGGGGGAGACTCGCTGCCGTTGACTGGCGCGGACCTGGCTTGGCCGGTCGGAATTGGCGTGGCGTTGGTGCTGTTAGGCGCGGCGGCGTTGGCCTGGCGTGGCCGGCGCCGGTCTGGCGGATAGCCGGGGAGCCAGGCAGCGTCGAGTGAACCCCGGCGGGGCTGGGCGGTCAGGCGGTGACGGTTGTAACCGCGGCGCGGCGGCGCCCCAAGTACCGCGCGTACCGGTTGGCGGCCGCGGCCACGAGTGGCCTGGCGGCCAAGCGGGATGATTCCTTGTTGAACCAGGTCACCGCCACCGGCACTGGCTGGTCAATGGCCAGCTTCTTGAGGGCTCCGCGGGCCGGGGCCCGCCAGGTCCCCACGCAAATGCCATTGGCCACCACCACCGGCTTGAACACGCCGTTCCCGCCGGGACACACCGCCGAAGCCTGAGCGCGGTCCAAAGTTAACGACCGGTCGCGGTAGCCCAGCAAGAGTTCGTCGAAGGCCGGCAGGAGCGCCACCCCTGATATGGCCTGGGAACCAGCCAGGGCCGGTGAAACCCAATAGGTTCCGCCATCTTCACCGTTGAGCTGGGTAACCCGGTCGCCGGCCAGGTTCAGGGCCTTGGCCACGTCCCGTTTCCCCAGACCAGACCACCAAGCTAAGTCATCCGCTTGGGCCGGTCCGTGGGAATTGACGTACCGTGCCGCTAACTCCGCGAGCGCTTCATCCCGCTCCAGTCGGCGAGGGTTGGCGATCCATTCGTTGGCCAGGACCAGCGAGGGCCTGCCGTCCTGGATGGGGCCAAGCACGAGCGTTCCGGTCTGGGCCAAGAACCAGATCAGGTGATACCGCCAATGGTCCTCTATCCGCACCCCGCGTGCGGAGACGGCTTCCAGCAAGACATCGCGGGGAAGGGCGGCCCCGCCTGTCAGCGTTTCGATGACCGCCTCACGCACCGTCTCCACCCGGCCCAAAGTGAGTCCCAGATTGGAACGGCGCCGCTCAGCCGGCGCCCCCAGGGCCTTGGCCGAGGTGAGATCCCGCAGCCAGCCCACGTCTTGGGCTGGTGTCAGATGGATTGTGCCGCGCATGGGCCAGGACCGGACGATTCTCCCGGAATGGTAGGCCCGCTCCACGTCCACCAAGGTTGAACCGGAGCGTAAGCCCAATGCCCACGAGGAGGCCGGGAAATCCTGCGCCTGCATGGCTAAGAAGTGATCCGCCACGCCCGCCGGCCCCCCGTCCAGGCCTCCAGCCATGAGTAGTGACCGCAACCTTAGATCAAGGAGGTCGCGGCGACTGAGCACCATGCCAGATTAACGCACCTGCTCGGTTCGTCCTGACCACGACGCCCCCC
>JAIRXP010000077.1 GCA_031268215.1 Bifidobacteriaceae bacterium
CCGGTCCTCCGGGCGTGCGCTTCGAGCGATTGGTCCAGATCCTCCGGGAGCCTCAGACTGGTTGGTAGTGTCATGTAGCCCAGCCTACTACCAAGCCAGCCCGCGACGGCGGATCCGAGCCCGGACGCAACTCCCGACGAGGGTTACCGTGAGACTATTAGCTCCCCTTCGCCGCCTCCTTTGGCCGCTGTGTGGTTCCAGTAAGCCGTCGCGCCGCCGGCCCATCAACTCAGCACAAAGCTCTCGACCTGGACAAATACGCCTGCCCTTGGCATGGGCTCGGTTGGGCTCATGGCGCTAAGCGCGGCCGGCGCCGCCCGATGCCGTTCGCCTGCCTTCGCCTATCCGCTTAGGACCGCGCCGCGGCTTTGTCAGCCGATCGCTCGCCGGCTCAGCGTCACTCCAGGCCGGCGGCGATCCATCCATCCACTTCCGGCCAGAAGCCCACACCGTACGAAGGAGGCTCATGCGCCCACCAGACGCAAGCGTTGTCCAGCGACGGCTGGCTCAAATCCAGGACGACGTAACCGCCGCTGCCGTTGGCGAAGAATCCGAAGCTTGTGTCCAAGTCGATCCGCACCTCCACGTCCAGTTCGGGAATCACCGACCAATCCACGGCGCCGAGACGGAGAACATACCGCAACGCATCAAGGCCGCCGTCCCGGCTTGGGAAGTAATAGAACCCCTCGTGGAAATCCTCACAGAACGCTCTCAAACTGTCCGGCACACGCTCCCACATTCCGGCCAACGTGGCATTATCACCGAAATCACGCTCGAGTGGGTTCCCTCCCGCATAGTAGAGAATCTCTCCCGCGCCGTTCCTCACCGAATAGAGCAGATACGAATACTCACCGACGCGCATCAGCTCCACATCTTCGAGGTTGCCTTCCAGGTACCTGACCGTGGCTGGCGTCCGGAGGCCCATGAAGCCACGCCTGAGTGCCAACGCGGCCCCCACTCGATCAGCCGCCCGGTCTTGATCCACAATTGATCGCCACTGGCTCGGCATGGGCAAGCTTCCCGCATCGCCGGAAGTAAGCATTTCAATCTTCCCTTCCCCGAGCGTGTACTGGCTCAGGAATCTGAGCTTGCTTACCGCACTGCCCCCGCTGGTCTTACTGCTCCGTGAGAACAACCCCATTACTTAACCTCCAACCATGGTGTCGATCATTCCTTGAATTCTCCCTTCGAGCGCCCGCTCAACAGACGTCATTTGATGGCGCATCAAAGGGCTACCGGCTGTGCCGCTCGCTTTATGCATCGCCCATTCTGCGCATGGCAAGGCCTGCCTCGATGCATTAGCAGATCTGCTCAGGCCCCCGAAGTTCTCTGACCAATTCAGTACTTCCAACTGTTGTCCTTGGGTCAATTTCTCAAAGCCGTCCTAGCGATAGCATCAGCTACCCTCAAATACCGTTCCCCACCCTCACACACCACCACCGGATCACCCGGAACCGGATCCCCACCCAAACCCAACACCCGCCAACCAGAAGACCTAGACACCCAAACCATCTCCTCCCACACAAGAACACGAAACAAAACCGAGCATAACCAACCCCCACCACCCAACCACCGCTGGTCATCCGGAGTGTCAACCGCCGCCTGAACCGGATCGGGGAACGATCCGACGCCGCCAGCAACTCCCAGTGCGAAAAGCACACAAGCCGCCACACAACGGACGCGGCATCCGGAAAAGGGTCACGCTGGGGGGCGCTCTAGCTAGAGGATGTCGGCGGGGCAACCCGGGTAATCCCCCACCAGTCGGTGATCTCTCCAAGACGATGGGAGCAGCTACTTCGCGATTATCAACCTGATGGCCCGCTCTACCAGGCCCGTGTCCCAACCGCGTTTAGTGACCCGCTTGTAGTCTTTCTTGAACTGGCGGGTGAGGTCGGAGCGCAGCACTACGAGTTCAACTCGGCCAGCAGTTCGTCCGCAGTGGCAGACCGGGCCGGGCCGCCGTCCACGATAGCCGCCCCCTCTTTGATCGCCTGTCTAGTAGCCGGGTTCGGCCGCAAGTCGAAAGGCAAGCCGTCGGCGTTTCGCGATGCGTACAGGAAGAGGTTGATCGCTTGTGTCAAGGTCATGCCGTAGCGGGAGTAGATCAACTCCACCTCTGCTTTGATGTCTGGGTCCATCCGTAGATACATGCTCGCGGTCTTGGCCACAATCAACGCTCTACATCACATTGGCGATACATTGTGATGTCCAGCGCGGTGATCGAATCGTCCGGCGCGGTGCGTCTGTGCCTGGATTACTCCAACCAAACCCCACGCTCCGCATCGTATGACGACTTGTTGGAGCTATCCGCCGCCCTATCTGCGATTGGGCATGATCGACCGGCAACCGTGGCAGCATCCGACCCGCCGCCCGTCCCGAAACAGCGGGCTGAGGCGGATCGGGCGCAAGTAGTCGCCTGGTGCGAGGCTGGCATGGGTATGGCGGAGATATCCTGTCGGCTTGGCTATAGCCGGTTTCAGGTGCTTCGCGCAGCGCGTCGTGCCGGGTCGCGGCCAATTCGCAGGGCCGGTGAACTGCGGGGCAGCGGGTTATCTGATGGCGGCAGCGCTTGGTTCCGGTCGAACCGCTCCGCGCCCCGCGCCTCCTCCAACTCCGACACCCGGGCACCGCGGACCACCTTGAACACGCCCCCGCCCACACCCACCGCCTGCGTACCCCGGAACCCCTCCAACACCGCCGGCGGCGAGTCTGGCAGTCCGGGGGTCAGCGGCCAACCACGCGGCGGACAAAATCGCTTGGCCGCAGGATGGCGCGGCCGTCCCAGATCTTGCCAACGTCGAGCAGGTGATGGTCGCTGCCGACAATCACAAGAGCGTCTACAGCGGGATCCTTCGCCAGCGAGAGGACCAGGCTGTCTTCGTAGTCGCCGATGCCGTGGTCGCGCGTTTCCGGTTCTATCACCGCCCCGCCGGAGAATTCGCACATCTCGGCCACCGCGGCGGCGAACGCGCCGGTGGTCTTCTGGCTCTGCCCGGCCGCCCGCGTGACGCGCACAATGTTGCGCAAAATGTGAGGCGAGGCGAACAACCGGAAGCTGGCTGCGAAGGCCAGCGAGACGGCATCGGCCGCCGGGTTGGCGGTAGTCGGCGGAACGTTGGGAAGCAGGGGCCAACTGCCGTCGCCGCCCAGGATGTAGTCGAGGTAGACGTTGATATCGAAGACCACCGGGGTGACGGGCGGGATCATTCGGCACTGGGCCGTTGGATGAACTCCAGCACCTCGTCGGCGGAATAGCGGCGGCCACCGCGCTCCGCGCGGGCCTAGTCTCGCAGGGCGTGCATCCGCTCCAGTCGCAGCCGTCCCTGGTAGTCGCGCACGGCCAGGCGCAGGAATTCGCTGCGGTTGCCGTGCCCGAAGTGCTCCACAACCTCGTCCAGGGCCGGGCGCAGGTCTTCTGTGATCGCTATCCCTACGGTCTTGGCGGCCATTGTTCCTCCGGTTGCCTATGCGTAATCAACACAGGCCAGCCTAGCAAACGGCTGTCGGCCGGCGTGCAGGCTGGACGGTAGGCAGCGGCCGGCGCTGGGGTTTGGAAGCAGCCCCTAACCCTGGGCGGCGCCCGCGTGCTGGCCGCCTGGGGAGCGAACGGACGGATGCGTTCCGAAGCCGCCTTCGCGCGCCTAGCGGGCGTCGCCCCGATCCCCGCGTCATCGGGCGACACCGTCCGTTATCGCCTGTCGCGCACAGGCGACCGGAAGCCCAACGCCGCGATCCACACGATCGCCCTGGTCCGCCACCAGGCGGCCCATCAACCCGCAACTAAACTCCACCGCAGCATCCCCGAGGCCCCAGACTTCACCGGAGAAGCACTAAAGGCCTACGCTGCGGGATGACCCAACCAACTCGTATAGCCAACACCCGCTTTAGGCTATAAGGGGGTTTCGGTCCCTCCAATGGCGCCCCTAACTACCCATCTCAAGGGCGGCCATGAGGGCGTTCGCTTCGGCGCCATGCTCGTCCAAGAATGACCGCTGTAAGCCGAGAGCAACGGCGTTGGCAATGCCTTCATAGCCGACCTCGGCCCGACAATCGAAATCGGCCAGCGCGATCTCGATCTCAGCCGCGGACATGGAGATGCTGCGATACTCAGCCGGTTCCTGCGCGTCGGCGCCGTGCTCGCCGACGTCCCAATAGTCGCCGTCTGGACCGGTTCGCAACGCCATCATCAAATCCGCGTAAGGCGTTACCTGGTCCTCGCCCGCCTCGGCCAGATTCTCGACGCCGACCGCCGCCATGCAATCCGGCCATGCCCGGTTCGCCGCCACCATCCGCTCGTCCAAGGCCACTCCGTCAATGATCAGCCAGCGGAAGGACTGAATAAGGTCGCCGTAGGAATCAAGGACAGATTAGACGCTGCTGGCGCCACCCCGCTCCGGGAAACCTGCCCAGGCCTCTCCTTGGCAACCGCCGGCCTCCTCATAAGTGGCCGGATCATCGGCCCGGTGCCCGGTCAGCGCTAGGTCGTAGGCCGCTTGGCCAATGGGGCTGAGGCCTTCGACGTACTCCGCATTGGCTGCTTCCTCCTCCGACGGCGGCGCTAGGGGCGACATGGACATGGGCTCCTGCACGCCGTATCCGAAGCGCTCCACGTCAGACCGCTTGATCGGCAAGGTCGGGACCACGATGGCGTCGATCTGCTGCCACCAATCGATCACGGTCTCCGTCGTGATCACCCGATACGGCACCGGCGTGTATTCAAAACCCTGGCGCTTCATACACTCAGCAACGGCCACCTCCCGTTGCTCTTGCAAAGCGAACCGCATTTTGAAGTCTGCTTCTGTGGCGGCGGTGCGCGCGGACGACACCGCCGCCACCAACGCCCCGAACTCTTCGGTCGCGTCAAGCTTCAGCATCACCGAAACCTGCGGGACGCCGCCATGATCCGTAGGCGCCGCACCGCGAGCCGATGCTCCGTTCGTGGAGGAATGCGAAGCCGTACCCTCACCGCCGCGCTCAGCGACAGGAGACTGGCAAGCAACCGCCAAGACACACAACGCAGCGAGGGCGGCAGCGGTCCGCCCATGGCGTTTGCTCTGTGCTTCCGTGTCCATCACTTGGTCCGAGACCACGTTGAACGAAACATACCGCCTCCGCGTCAGCCTTGCGCCGCCGCGACCATCTGATCAAGCCGGGCCCGGTTCTCATCAACGAACTGTCGCTCAATCCCGAGCTGAATCTCCTTGAACCTCGCCACATAATCCGTCTCCACCCGGCAATCAAAATCAGCCAAAGCGATCCTGACCTCCGGACCCGAACCAGTCAACGACCGCTGATCCAACGGCAACGAGTCCTCAAAGAAGCCTTCACCGCCCGGCCCAACGTTCCCATCCTCCCCGGTTCGCATAGCAAGATACCACGCCGACCTCGGATTAGCGTAAAGGCCGTCCCCGCCCACCACGTCAGCCACAATCTCGCCTGAAACGTCGACTCCGGCTTTCCGCATACAATCATTCCATTCCGAGGCCAGACCCGAAATCCTCTTGTCCTCAAATATGATGGACGACAAACTGGCGATGAAGTGAACGAGTTCGCCAAATTCAGCGTCAAACTGATACTGCGGCTCCTCCGAACCTGGCTCCGGGAACGCCCTAAAGGCCTGACCAGAGCACCCAGCATACAAGTCAACACCCTGCCTGTCATACAACGCCTCTTCACTCCCCTGGTAAGCCTCCGTGTACTTCGTCTGGGCGTCCGGGCTCAAGCTGGCAAAATAATCCGAATTGGCCCGACTCGAGGGTGCATCAGCAAGCTGGCTCTGCAGATCCGCTGGCGTGAACGATGTCAGCCGCGAGTGGGAGCCGTAGCCCCACTGCTCAACCTCATCGCGTTTGCCAGGCAATGCCGGAATTGGCATCCAATCTACGTCAAACGATAGAGCGTCATCAGGCAACTGTAGCTGCAGGTACTCTGTCGGAAAATACTCAAAACCCTCGCGCGCCATACACTCCGAAACCGACGCCTCGACACTATCCCACCACTGCTCCTTGCGTTCCACGAGTGCTTCTTC
The DNA here is from genome assembly GCA_031268215.1 of Bifidobacteriaceae bacterium. GTDB lineage: Bacteria > Actinomycetota > Actinomycetes > Actinomycetales > WQXJ01 > JAIRTF01. The sequence continues at coordinate 6,029 of JAIRXP010000077.1, forward strand.
ATCAACGCCAGGCCCATCCAGGTACGGTGAATAGGAAGAAAACGGCGTGTCCCCGTCAATATCGATGTAACCAGACCCCTCAAACCCTGCGCCGGACGCCGGGGCAGGGTTCCCGCCCTCACTACGGCCGTTCTCACCTCCGCCGGATGCACAGCCGCTCGCCACTAGCACGATAACCGCCAGGGTGGCCCCGCCGCGCGGCGTGGCCACCCTAGTTCCAGCTTTGAGCAGTTTCCTTGCCCTCGTTCCAAATGACACTGCACCGACGTGAACAACGACCGGGGAAACTGCGTCAGCCCTGCGGTCCGGCCTTCCCGTCCAGTCCCGACCTCCCTGCTCAACGACGAACCGTTCCTGCCGCCTCATCATCTCTTCCACCAACCCGACCGCAGGACCAGTCTCCTGACGGCGGGCAAGGGGGCAATCCGCCACAGCCGCTCCCTCCCTTCAGCCTCAGCAACCAGCGACGACGCTCCGCTAGCGGTCTGGCGTCGGTTACCGCTGTTGTTCGCGGGTTGCGACCATCTTGTCTAGTTCGGTCTGGTGGGCCGCGATGTAGGCAGTCTCCAAATCGAACTGAATCTGTGTATACCGGCCAACATAGTCCGTGGCAGCCCTACAACCGAAGTCCGCCACAGCAATAGCGATCTCATAGTCAGAACCAACCAACGACTGCTGATCAACCGGGACATCAGCCGGGTCATACAACTCGCCATCCTCAGGCCCCGTCCGCCCGT
>JAIRXP010000014.1 GCA_031268215.1 Bifidobacteriaceae bacterium
GGGACAAACTGACGTCAAGTTGGCCTGCCGCTCAGTTCGCGTCAGTTAGACCCCCGGGTGCCAGCACGGGTCAGGGGTTGGAGCGTTTGGTCTAGGCGAAACTCCTCCGAAGTTGGTTGGTGCTTCGAGTTTGGAGGAGTTTCAGCCACACCGACCCTGTGCTGTGTCCTGGCCCCTCAGGTCAGACGGCCCGCAGGGCCACAGTGGGGGACAGACGTGCCGCCTTGAGCGAGGGGTAGAGGCCGGCCAGCGCGCCAATGATCACGGCCAGCACTGGCGCGGCGGCCAGGACCCACCATGGCATGGCGAATGGGCTGACTGTCAACGCCGCATAGATGTAGGTCGCGTAAGCGCCCATGCCAACCCCAAAGATCCCGCCGATCAGGCCGATCATGCCGGATTCGAGGACGAACTGAAGAGCGATCTGGCCGGCTCGGGCTCCCATGGCCCGCCTCAGGCCCACTTCGCCACGGCGTTCCATGACAGCCACAACCATGGTGTTGGCGATCCCAATTCCGCCAATCAGCAGCGACAGGCCACCCAAACCCACCGACAAGTAGATCAGCAGCGTACCGACAACCTCTCCGGCGATGAAGAAATCAGACAGCCCAGTCACCTCGACGCCTTTCGGGTTAGCCGGATTGGCCGTTTCAGGGATCACACCCCGTACCTCCGCCGCCCTTCCGGGCTCCGAGGCTACATAGATTGAGGCGATTGGCAAATCGGGGTAAAAGGTGCTGGCGAAGTCCGGCGCCAGGAAGGCCGTCGAGTCCATCTCCTGGGCCAACTCTATGTGTTCCAGCACGCCAACCACAGCCCACCACCGGTGGTCGATCCAAATGCGCTGGCCAGGGTTCGCGCCAAGGCGCCGGGCCGCGCCGTCCCCCAACACCACAGTTGGCAGGGTCCGGCTGGCGGAGTCGAACCACTGGCCATCGGCCATCTGAACATTCAGCGTTTCCAGCAAGTCACCATCCGCGACGGCCGCAGAAATGGACCCTGACTGGCCAACTGGAATGTAGTTGTTCCGGTACACGCCAACATCTGGCACGTCCCGCCGGGTCAAAACGTGCTCCACCGGCCAGATCCGGGCGATCATGGCCGGCGCGGTTTCCGGCAATGGCGTGACTTCAGCGGACGGGTCCCATTGATCACTCGAACCGGGGTAGACCACCAGCAAGTTGGCGCCCTGGGCGTCCATCATGGCGCGCATCTGCGCGTTTACAGTGGCCGGGATGCCTTGCAAGGCAACTAGCGCGGCGATCCCAACCGCTATGCCTAATGCCGACAGGGCAGTTCGCACCAGCCGGGTCCGCGGCCCCAGCCAGGCGGTGGCGAAGACGTCGCGCGGAGACATCCGCCGGCGTTTCATCCCGTTACCTCGCCATCCAAGACATGAATCTGGCGGTCGAAGTTCGCCGCTAGGCCCGGATCATGGGTGATCACGATTACTGTGGCGCCGCCATGGTTGGCCTCGATCAGACAGTCCAAGACGCGGCGCCCGGAAGCCTGGTCTAAGGCGCCGGTTGGTTCGTCCGCGAACACTACCGCTGGTTCACTGGCGATCGCCCGAGCGATCGCCACCCGCTGCTGTTCACCGCCAGACAGCTCACCCGGCCGGTGTTTGGAACGGGACGCTAGACCGACACGTTCGAGGGCGGCATCGGCCCTTTCGCGGCGTTCCGCGGCGGGCAGACCCCGGTACAGCATCCCGGAAGCGACATTGTCCCGTGCGGTCAGCGCCGGCAACAGATAGAACTGCTGGAAGACAAACCCAATCTGGTCGGAGCGGGCGCGGGAACGGCCGGCATCAGACATATTCCCCGTATGCACACCGTCTATCCAGATCTCTCCTGAAGTTGGGGTATCCAGCAGGCCCATCAGTGACAGGAGCGTGGTCTTGCCGGAACCGGATGGCCCCACCACTGCCACCAGTTCACCGCGCTCAATATCAAGGGTGACGTTCTTCAGCGCGGCCAGGGGCGGTTTAGTGGGGTAGACCTTGGAGACGTCGCGCAGGGCCAGATGGGCCATGGTCACACGACCACCACTTCGTCGCCCTCTTTCAGTCGATCATCCGCGGTGCTGATTTCAGCGCGAGTGTCCTGGATCATGCCGACTTCCACGCGAATCAATTCGCCGTCCGGCAGTTCCACGGCGTAGCCGCCGCCTGCCAAGGCCAGCAGCGCGGTGACTGGCACCACCAGGACGCCTTCCGCCTCATCCGCGATCATGGTGATGGTCACTCCGCCTATCCCAGACAAGGCCAAAGCTTCTTGGTCTTCAATGTCGATCCGCACCCGCGGCGGGATCATCTCGCCGGTGTCTGGGTCTTGGCGGGTGGAAGACACGTCTCCCACCACACCCGTCACAACGGTGACCCCATCTGGCAGCGTCACATCTACTTGAGTGCCCGCCACCAGCAGCTTGCGCTGGGCGTCGGTCAGATCAGCGGAGGCGTGGACAGCGGTCGAGGTCCAGGTCACCACTGGCCCTTCGGCACTCTGCCCAACTTTGGCCTTGACTTGGTCGACCCGCATTTCCTCGGTTGGTACCAGCAGAATGTCCTTTGGTCCAACCGATGACAGGGCGGCTTGATTGGCTTTGAGGCGGGCGGCGTTCAAGACGGACTGGGCGTTGGCCACAGCGGCACCCTCCGCGGACGTGTCGCGGGCCGCTGTCAGATCTGCCTTGCCCGCCTCGGCGGAGGCCAAGGCTTCGCGGGCGGCATCGACATCGCAAGGGCCACCCGGTTCAGGCGAATCCGCGCGCTGGCTAGCCGTACACTGCTGGGCGGCGGTCAACGCCCGCCGGGCGGCGGCGATGGCGTTATTGGCGTCCGTCAGGTCCTTCTTGCTGGGGCCCCTCCGGGCCTCGCGCAGGGCCTGTTGGGCGCTGGCCACGGCTTCCTCGGCGGACGCCAATTCCTGGCTGGCTTCGTCACGTGCTGTCACTGAAGCAGGTCGCGTCGAGGGCGCCGGGTAACCACCCTTGGCGTATAGGGCGTCAATCGCCCCAGCCAAGGATGAGTCGAAGGGTGTCGCTGCCGCTGTATTACCGGCGCTGTATCCCAGGTCAGTCAGGGCGGCCCGCAGAGTGTCAACATCAATTCCGGACATGCCGGCGCTGAGGTCACGCCAGAGCGGGATTTCGCCGTGGAGGATGAACACCGGGTTGCCTTCGATTTCCAGCAAGGGTTCACCCGCCTTATGGACCGAGCCCGCTTCCGGCACCTTGGTCACAACGCCGGTAGCGCCGGCCAGTTCTTCGGAAGACTCATATTCCAAGGTTCCCCGGATTTCCACTCCTGAGGCGAGCGTGGTCCTGAGGACAGGTGTGGTCTCAATTCCGTCCCCGTACTGGTTGCGGTCCCGCGAGTTGGCCATGCCCCACCAAGTGGCCGCTGCCGCGCCTAACACTACGACCGCGGCCACGGCGCCCGCGGTGATCCAGCCCCTCTTCTTCATTCGCTGCGCACTTCTTCCGGCGCGGGTGGGGCCGGCGTCACCCTACGGCGCCTTCCTCGTATTCCTGGAAAATCCTTTCATAGTAGGCATTGCTGGGAGCATTCACGATCTCCTGAAGACTGAGCATCCGTTCCCATTCCGCGTCATTGTTGTCTTCGTCACCGTAATCCATGCCGTCTAAAGTGCCGTCCCATCCGGGCACGTCAAAGCCGATGTTCGGGTCAATGGAGCCGGGATACTTCTTGACTATTTCCTCCTGGATCTTGATCATTTCCGCGAAGCCCATGTTGCTGTCCTCGGCGTCCGTCATTTCCTTGTCCGCTGCTTCGTGAGCTTGCTCGTCGAAGTTTGGGCAGGCGACCAGCAAGGCACGCAGGGCGTCTTCGGTGATGTCGCCTGGCAGAACGGCAGTGGGGCTGGTTGCCATCTGGTCGGCGACAAGGGGCGCCGGGTCCTTCATATTGGGGTAGCCGTTCTGCCGGGCACACTTGATCCACTTAATGGTGGGGTCGACCATTAGCTGCTTGATGGCTATCTCCTGGGCCGGGTCTATCTGCCACTCCGCTTCGGTGTAGCCGGTTTGTTCGAGGCACTTGGTGAAGGCTTCGGTGTGGTCCCGATCCTCAATGATCAGATAGGACGGGACGTCATCGACGAACTCGCCAGTCTCTTCCACCACCGCGGCCGGGCCGCCTTCGGAGTTCTCCAGCTCCGCCAGGCTCGGATCATACTTGGAGGCCAACTTGTTCAAACGGCCCATCACTTCCTCGGATTCGGCATCTGTCGCGGCCTCACCGTAACCGGACTGCCAGCCGCCGCCTTTCACATGCACGATGTAGGCGTCGTCGCCGTCGAAACTGAGTTCGGCCTCGTCCGTGCCTACCTCATAGGTGCTGACCTCAATGCCATCCTTTTGGAGGCATTTGGCCATGTCCCTGGCACGTTCCGCCTGAGTGGTCTTCTTGTTGCTGCTGCCCTTGCCGTCATCCAGTGAAGCCACGCCCTTCCCGGAGTCGCACCCCGTCAGGGTGAACGCTGCCGCCGCTACTGCTAGAGCCACTATTGTGCGCTGATGCTTCATTGCCGTTCCTTCGGGTAATCGGGTCATCTGGGGCTCCCCCGCCCGGCCCCGTCAGTCATGTTACCGGGGCCAGGCGCAGAGGGGCGTCATCAGGCGGGAGGAGTCACTCCGGGTTTATTGGGGGGATATCCTCGATATGCTTTTGTGCGTAGGCCCACGCGGGGTCGCTCAGGATCCCAAGGAACGTGCCTAGCCGGTCCAGCTCTTCCGTGCTAGCGTCGAGCTCCCCGTCCGTGCCGTCCCATCCGGGCACGTCAAAGCCGATGTTCGGGTCAACGGAGTCCGGATACTTCTTGGCTAGATCCTGCTGGATTCTGACGCTCTCTTCCCGGCTGGGCAAGGTGTTGCCGTTCTTCTCCCAGATGACCAACGACTCCTTATCCGCCGCCTCGTGAGCTTGCTCGTTGAAGTTTGGGCAGGCGGCCAGCAAGGCCCTGAAGGCATCTTCGGTGATGTCGCGTGGCAGAACGGCGGTGGGCTTGGTCGCGTACTGATCGGCGACAAGTGGGCCGGGGTCCTTCATGTTGGGGTAGCCATTCTTCCGGGCACAGTTGATCCACTTAACGGTGGCGTCGAGTTCTAGCTGCTTGAAGGCCATTTCATGGGCAGGTTCCAAGTCTCCTTCCAGGAGTTCACCGAGATCCGCCGCCAAGTCCTGTTCTTCCTGGCTGGTCTTCTTGTTGTCCGCGTCTCCGCTTGGCGAAGCCGCGCCGTCGCTGGAGCTGCACCCCGCCAGGGCGAAGGTTGCCGCCGCTGTCAGAGCTACTAATGCTCGCTGATATTTCATCGCGTTTCCTTAGGGTAGTTGGGCTAGTTGGGGCACTTGGGACACCGCGGGGGCGTTCCCGTCAGTTATGGTACCGGTGTTGGGTGTGGCGGAGCACCAGCCCGGAAGGTGAGGCGCCGGCGGTGTCCTTTAGTGCCGGGCCGCAGCCAAGCTCTTGGGCGCCGCGGACTCGCGTTGAGTCTCGCGCCAGTTTGCCCTACCAGTTGCCCGATGCCGTCCGGCTGGTCTTGGGTGTCACCGCCGGTCAGGCGGTTGGCGTTGTTTGGGAGTCTCGGTTAGCCGTTGCAGGCGGTAATGCGCCAAAGACTGGCGCTGCCGCCGGAATCGATCAGTTCGAAACGGTCATCTAAGTCAAGGCCGCTGGTCATGGACGCGAAATCGCGAGTGTCGTAGTAGATCTGGGGGTCGGCGTAATAGAACCGCGCGTCCAACCGGTCAAGAACGTCGCAAACGGCCGGGTCCTGCCCCAATTCAGGGAAATGATCTATCAGATAGCGGCGGTCTTTGGTCCACGGGCCGGACAGAGTGCCAAAGACGACCTCGCGCCCGGCCACGGCATAGGCCATGACTGATCCGTTGAAGGGGTCGCCCAGGATTAGACCCTCTTCCGGCAAGGATTGGCTAATCCGGCGGGTCATGGCCAATTCTTCTGGGCCGAAGAAGCGCGGCCGCTGGTCTGTCGAGGCCAGGGCGAAGCCCTGTGCTGCATAGATGGATGGCCGGATGGCGACAACGGCCAGGCCCCCGGCGAACGCGGCGGCCGCCGCGACGGCGGCCGCCGGTTTGAGCCAGCGCCGCCCGGCGGCGGGCTGGCGTATGAGGCGCCAAAGGCGCCGGGCGCCCAGCGAAGCCAGGGGGATGGCGGCCACTGTGATCAATACGCCAATCCGGCCTCGGTCGCCGTACCACAGGCCCGTGACGAACCGCAGGCCTGGCGGACTGATCGCGGCACATGCATAGAGGAGCAGCAAGAGCCCATATGAAATGACAAGCCACCGGTGGGAACGCCGCCGCAAGACGACAGCTATCCCGACTGCCACCAAGATCAGTGCGGCCAGGTTCGGGATGCGCTGAAACAGGGAGGTGGCGTCTGTAATCCCGCCCCCCAAAGCGACCAGTGGGTGTACGCCTCGCTCCCAAGGAGTGAAATCCAGCACCGCCCGGACGCGGGGTTCGGAGATAACTCCAACCCCCGCCAAGACTGTCAAGCCAGTCAACGCCGCCAAGCAGGCGACAGTGGCCCAGCGCCAGGCTCGGTGCCAGCCGCGGATGGTCAAAGTGACCACGATGTATGAGGCAATTGGCGCCGCCAGGACGGCATAAGAGAACAGCGCGATTGGATGGGCCAGGCTGATCCCCAGTAGCCCCACCGCCAGTACCAAGGACCGCCCCACAACTCCGCCGGCCCGGAGCTTGATGAGCCGCGCTACCTGGACGGACCAACCAACCAGGGCTGGCAGCATGGCCACCCCGACGGCGTTCGGCGCCTGCAAAACCAGAGCCAAGGGCGTGGATTGGAACACAAACGAACCTGCGGCCGCGGCCATCGCCAGCTTGGGGCTGCCCGGGAACAAGACCCTTGACAGGTAGACAACGCCAACGGTCCAGATGGCGCACTCGGCCACCAGCACCACCATGTTCCAGGCCACGAACAGGTCGATTCCCTCCGGCAACAAGGCCACGACCGCGTGCAGGCCGGCGGGATAATAGGCGTTCCCAACTTCGGGGAAATGGCTCAGATCCATATGGAAGGGACTGGCATTGCCAGTCTCCCGGATCAGGCGGACCAGGTTGGCGTGGGTGGCCATGTCCCAACGCTGCAAGATGGCGCCAGGATTGCCCATGCCAACCAACGCGGACCCGAACAATCCCAGGGCGGCGGCGGCCGCGACTCCACCGACTGCCATCCAGGACGGCCGTGACCAGACCGGCAGGGCCCGCGGCGAGCGGATCAATGGAAAGAAATATCCCGCCACCTGGGCGATCAATGCGGTCAAGAGGGTCGCGCCCAGTCCCGCCCAGACCCCCCAGCGGACCCCGGCCATGGAGGCGACCAATGCACCGCAACCCAGGCCGGCGAAAGACAGCGCCGGGCTGATGGCCCCCAAAGCCAATCCCCGCAGCCCCACCGCGTACCCGGCCAGCAGGCCGGGCAGCCATAGCCAAAGCACGCCCAACCCTGCGGCGACGGTCCCCGCCAACCAGACGTTCGTCATCGGGCACCCTTGCGTTCCATGTGACGAGCGTACTCAGGGGGGAGGCTCCCGTTAGACTCAGGCGGACAGATCGGCCGGTTTGGCAAGATGGCTAGGGAGGTGGGATGGCGCTCGCGAATGCGATCAGACGTGGGCTTACGCTTGGGCTTCATGAAGGACTGAAGCGGGTCGGGGCCTGGCTCACTGGTGCCGTCTACGCCGGCGTGACGGTGGCTGGATGGCAGCTGTCCCACCATGGTTCGGTCCGGTTCGATTCGCCCTGGACCTGGCTGGCATTGGCGGTCTTGACGCCGGTGTTCACATTGGCCGTCGCGGTGGCGTCCGAATTCGTGATGTCCCGGGCCCGCGCCGTGAAGGAAGAGCCGGCCAAGAGCTTGGCGGGCGGTGGCGCCAAGCACTGGCGCATCACGGGATGGCGGGCCACCGCATTGCGGGCCGCGGTGATCTGGTGTTTATGGTTGCCACTTTGGCTGGCCGTATATCCCGGTTTCTTCGCTTATGATGCCAACACAGAACTGAACTATGTCCTGGACCATTCGATCAACTCCCATCACCCGCCGCTTCACGTCTGGATTCTGGGCTATGGCGTCAAATGGTTGCATAGCTTGACCGGGCAATGGAACTACGCGATCGCTATCTGGATACTGATCCAGGCCGCATTAGTGGCGGTCTGCTTCGCCTGGTCATTGGGTAAACTTGAGGGCTGGGGATCGCGCCGATGGGTAATCCGCGTCGCTTGGGCGTACTACGCCCTATTTCCGACGGTGGCCATGTTCGCCCTCTGCTCAACCAAGGACACCTTGTATTCTGCCGCGCTACTGGTCGCTTTCATGCTATTCGTGGACTTGGGGAAAGGGCGCCAGGGGTGGCGATTCTATTTGGCCGTGGGTTTGGTCAGCGCGGCGGTATTGCTGTTGCGCCTGAACGCCATCTGGGCGTTCGTGCCCTTCGCGGCGATCTGCGTCGCGGTCAGCCGTGGCCGGCGCCTCGCGTTATGCCTGGTCCTGGGCGTGCCCGTGCTGGTGACCCTCTTCGCCACCGAAGTGCTCTATCCGAAGATTCTTCACTATGGCACTCCCAGCTTTGCCGTCAAACTGGCCGTTCCAGCGCAGCAAATGGCCCGGCTGTATGGCGCATCAGGTGACGGCCTGACGGCCGCGGAACGCCAGGCGGTAGAACGCTGGTTCCCCAATCTACCTGGCCACCCCAACTATGTGCCCTTCAACGGCGATCCGACCAAAGGCGTGATTGATGGCGACGCCATTGAACGGGAGCCGTTGCGATTCGTGAAGGACTGGGTGCGCCTGGGACTGGACCACCCCGCCGTATACGTCAACGCGGCGCTGGCCAACACCTATCAAGGCTGGTATCCCGGCGCCGCGATCACCGGCTACAACTATGCGGCCGGCCCGCTCTACAACTATTCCCTGAGCGGGACAAGCTACTTCATTTTCAAGACTGAATCACCGGGTGAAATGTCATCTTCTTCGGTGCTCGCACCGGTCAGGAACTTCTACAAAGGAATCTCGCATTCGTACGCGTTGAGTTCGGTCCCCGTAGTGTCCTGGATGTTCTCGCCCGGGGCACTCATAATGCTGATGGTCGCGGTCCTGGCTCTGGCCATGCGGCGAAGAGGACCGGGCCGCGCAATGTTCCTGCCGGTGTTGCTCCTGGGTTTGATGATGGGGACCATCTATTTGGGGCCGGTCATGCTGGTTCGGTATTTCCTGCCCATGTTCTTCATCTTCCCGGTCATGGCCGCGTTCTTCGCTAACCCGGCGGTATTCGCGCCGGCAACCCGGGTGCCGGGCCCGCCGCCCGCCCGGGGAGAAACGGACAAAGGAGGGCCGGATGGGCCCAGTCCGGATGAGCTGGCGGCGGACATGCCTGGTGATGTGCCGAAGTAGCGCCAAGTTTCGGCGCCGCCAAGTTTGACCGGCCCGAGAGCCCAGGTCAGTTTGATCCCCTCACCAATCGGAACCGGAAGCCTGAAGCGAAAGGCCCGCGTCGCTCCCTGGAGCGGCGCCGGCGGCCGGTAGGCTAGAAGCCCGTGATGCAACGCGCGAGCCTCCACGGTGAGGCCCTTCCGACTGTCCAACACATCTTCGTGACCGGGGGAGTGGCGTCCTCATTGGGGAAGGGTTTGACCGCTTCTTCGCTCGGCCAGTTGTTGCGGTCGCGGGGGCTGCGCGTGACCATGCAGAAGCTGGATCCTTACCTAAACGTAGACCCGGGCACCATGAACCCATTCCAGCACGGCGAGGTCTTTGTCACCGACGATGGCGCCGAGACAGACCTCGACATTGGGCACTATGAGCGCTTCCTCGACGTGCCGCTCAGCGCGGCCGCGAACGTCACCACCGGGCAGGTTTACTCCAGAGTGATCGCGCGGGAACGCCGGGGCGAGTACCTGGGGGACACCGTCCAGGTCATCCCGCACATCACCGATGAGATCAAAGCCCGCATGCGCGCGCAGGAATCGGACCAGGTTGATGTCATCATTACGGAGATTGGCGGCACCGTCGGTGACATTGAGTCGTTGCCCTTCATTGAGGCCGCCCGCCAGGTCCGTCAGGAGGTGGGACGGGACAACTGCTTCTTCTGCCATGTTTCGTTGGTGCCGTTCATTGGGCCGTCCAAGGAGCTCAAGACCAAGCCGACCCAGCATTCGGTGGCGTCCCTGCGCAACATAGGCATCCAGCCGGATGCGATTGTCTGCCGGGCGGACCGTGACCTGCCGGGGCCAATCTTGGACAAGATTGCTTTGATGTGCGATGTAGACAAGCAGGCCGTAGTCACTTGCGCGGATGCCGCTTCGATTTACGACATTCCCAAAGTGTTGCATTCCGGCGGTCTGGACGCTTACGTCATCCAGCGGCTCGGCCTGCCCTTCCGCGACGTCGACTGGACCCGTTGGGGCCAGCTCCTGGAACGCGTCCACCATCCAGCGCATGAGGTGACGGTCGCGTTGGTGGGCAAGTACATCGACCTGCCGGACGCCTATCTGTCAGTTTGCGAAGCTCTGCGGGCAGGCGGTTTCCACCACAACGCCCGCGTCAACATCCGTTGGGTGGCTTCCGATAGCTGCGAAACTCCGTCCGGTGCCCGCCACGAATTGGCCGATGCCGACGGGATAGTTGTTCCCGGAGGTTTCGGTATCCGCGGGATCGAGGGCAAGCTTGGGGCTCTGCGCTTCGCCCGCGAGAACGGCATCCCAACCCTAGGGCTGTGCTTGGGGCTGCAATGCATGGTGATTGAGTTCGCTCGTAATGTACTGGGACTGGACGCGGCTTCTTCGACCGAGTTCGACCCCGGCACGCCGGATCCGGTGGTCGCCACCATGGCTGAGCAGCAGGCAATAGTTGACGGGGAGGGAGACCTGGGCGGCACGATGCGTTTGGGCGCCTACAGTGCTGAGTTGACGCCGGGCTCTGTCGTGGCGGGCGCTTACGGGTCTACGAAGGTCTCTGAGCGGCATCGGCACCGGTATGAGGTTAACAACGCCTATCGCGAACGCTTGACCGAGGCCGGCCTGGTGGTCAGCGGTGTTTCGCCGGACCGGTCGCTGGTTGAGTTCGTGGAACTCCCGTCCGAAGTCCACCCGTATTACGTGGGCACTCAGGCCCACCCGGAGTTCAAGTCCCGGCCCACGCGGGCGCATCCACTGTTCGCTGGCTTGATCGGTGCGGCCTTGGCTCGCCAGGCCGAGACCCGGTTGCTGGAGGTTGAACCGTGAGCGGCGAATGCCCAGGTGAGGGCGGCCAGACTGGAGTTGGGGCGGGGACGGGGCCGGACGGCATCGGGCAGGGCGAAATCCACGACCGGCCCGTGGCTTATCCGGTGACCTCTTCTGAAACTGCTTTTCGGGGCCGGGTTTGGGACATTGTTGCTGATCAGGTGACGCTGCCGGATGGAGTGTCGATCCGGCGCGAATACATGAATCATCCTGGCGCCGCCGCTGTGATCGCGCTTGATGGCCAGGGCCGGGTGTTGCTGCAGCGGCAGTACCGTCATCCTGTCAAGGCGCTGTTGTGGGAGCCTCCGGCCGGGCTGCTTGATGTGTCCGGTGAGCCGCCGTTGGAGACCGCCAAGCGGGAGTTGTATGAGGAGGCCGATCTGACGGCGGCCGATTGGCGGCACTTGTTGACTTTCGATTCCACGCCGGGCGGCACGAACGAGGTCATTCATATCTTTCTGGCCCGTGATTTGACCGCTGTGCCACCGGAGCAGCGGTTTCAGCGCGAGGACGAAGAAGCCTCGCTGGTGCCGGTCTGGCTGGCGCTATCCGAGGCGGTCGATTTGGTGATGAGCGGGGCTCTGCGCTCGCCCACGGCGGTGGTGGGGCTGCTGGCGGCGGCGCGCATGCTGGGCTGAAGTGTCAGGCGATCAGCGGCAGGAGGGATTGGAACGTGCGATTGTTCAGGCCGCCATGGCTAGATAGCGACAGCAGCCGTAAACGGAAGGCCGGGGCCTACGTCGCTAGAACGGAGGACCAGCGCGGCGGCCCGGCGCCGCGCGGCCATCAATACGCACGCCTGGACGGCGTGCCGCTGTCTCGGTTCGTCACCGCGGCTCTGCGGGACCGCTCGGACAACCAATGGCCGGCCAACTTTTGCGCAGGCCTACGGTTCCATTGAGGACGCGGAATTCGCCAGGCCGGATCGGCTCGGTTTCGCGGCCTATGCCGTCCGGGAACAACTATGAGTCTGTACTCTCTGGACGCTGACACCCGCGTCGACTTATTTGCGGGGAACATCGCCCGGCGTCAGGCGGAGGCTGCTGGAAAGCTGACCCAGCAAGGTGGCGATTCCGGCGATGGTCCGGGCCGAACTGCTGTACGGGGCACGCAAGTCGGCCTAAACGACCTCGTCATTGCGGCCGCGGCCTCTCAACGGCCTCGACAGCCGGGCGGGGCGTGGCGGCCGCTCCGCTGTTGGAGGCGAGCCCTAGACTGCTAGGCGTGTCAGTCAAGGTTCCGGAATACTCCGCTCACCACTTGCAAGTCCTGGAGGGCCTCGAAGCGGTGCGCAAGCGGCCCGGGATGTACATAGGCTCGACCGATGAGCGCGGCTTGATGCATTGCGCCTGGGAGATCATTGACAATGCCGTCGATGAAGCTTTGGGCGGCTTTTGCGATGCCATCAATGTGACTTTGTTCGCTGATGGCTCGGTTGAGGTCCAGGACAACGGCCGAGGCATACCCGTGGACATCGAGCCCAAGACCGGTCTTAGCGGGGTTGAAGTGGTCTTCACCAAGCTGCACGCTGGCGCGAAGTTCGGTGGCGCTGGTTCCGGTTACGGCGCAGCCGGGGGCTTGCACGGTGTGGGTGCGTCGGTGGTGAACGCCCTCTCCGCCAGGCTTGATTGTGAAGTGGCGCGCAACGGGAAGCTCCACGTGATGCGTTTTCATCGCGGCGAGCCGGGCACCTACGCCGGCGCCGGGCCGGGCGGTCCAGAAGCCAAGTTCACTCCCTTCACTGATGCCTCTGTGCTGGAGCTGGGGGCACGGGTCCGCAAGGGCGTGACCGGCACGCGGGTCCGCTTCTGGCCGGATCCGCAGATCTTCGCCAAACCGGACGCGTTCTCGCTTGAGGCTCTGGCGGCGCGGGCCCGGCAGACTTCGTTCCTGGTTCCAGGGCTGAAGCTGACTGTGCGTGACTTGCGGGGCGCGGAACCCATCGAAGAGATCTTCATCCATGATGGCGGATTGCGTGACTACGTTGAGTTCCTGGCCCCTGACCAGGCTATTCAGGAGATCTGGCAGATCAAGGGTGAGGGCACATTCACCGAGACCGTTCAAGTATTGGGGGAGGACGGCCACCTCAGGCCTACCGCGGTTGAACGGACTTGCGAGGTCGAGGCCGCCTTGCGCTGGGGGACCGGTTATGACACGGAGGTCAAGACTTACGTTAACATCATCGCCACGCCAAAGGGCGGCACCCATGTACAAGGATTTGAGCAGGGCCTGTTGAAGGCCATTCGAGCGCAGGTCGAGGCCAATTCGAGGCGTCTGAAAGTGGGCGGCCGGAACGGCGCCGGTGAGCGAGTGGAGAAAGACGATGTGCTGGCGGGCCTGACGGCGGTCTTGGCGGTTCGTTTGGCGGAACCGCAATTCGAGGGACAAACCAAGGAGGTTCTGGGTACGGCGGCGGTGCGGAGCATCGTGGCCAAAGTGGTTGGCAAAGGCCTGACTAAGCGGCTGACCGCTTCCAAACGCGACCAGAAGGCGGAGGCGTTCCTGGTCCTGGAGAAGATTGTGGCGGAGATGCGGGCACGGGTGGCGGCGCGGACGCACAAAGAAATCTCGCGGCGCAAGAATGCGCTGGAGACCTCCTCGCTTCCGGCCAAACTGGCCGATTGCCGGACATCAGAAGTGGACCGTTCCGAATTGTTCATTGTCGAGGGAGATTCCGCGTTGGGGACCGCCAAGCTGGCTCGGCAGTCCGACTTTCAGGCTTTGCTGCCAATCCGCGGCAAAATCCTGAACACCCAAAAGGCATCCATTACGGACATGTTGAAGAACGCCGAATGCGCGGCCATCATCCAGGTGATTGGCGCCGGGTCGGGTCGCACGTTCGATCTGGAACAGGCCCGCTATGGCAAGGTCATTTTGATGACTGACGCTGATGTTGACGGCGCCCATATCCGCACTCTGCTGCTGACGCTTTTCTTCCGTTACATGCGGCCGCTGGTTGAAGCGGGCCGGGTTTATGCGGCCGTGCCGCCGCTACATCGGGTCCTGGTTCCGGGCGGCCGGACGGGGAGCCGGGAAGCGATCTACACCTACTCTGAGCAGGAACTGAACAAGCTGGTGGCCCGGTTGGACCGCCAAGGCAAGAAGTACTCCCAGCCGGTCCAGCGCTACAAGGGCCTGGGGGAAATGGACGCGGACCAGCTGGCGGAAACCACCATGGACCCCCGCGGGCGGATGCTCCGCCGGGTCACCATGTTGGACGCGGCCGCGGCCGAGGCGACCTTTGAACTGCTGATGGGTTCGGAAGTCGGGCCGCGGCGCGACTTTCTGATTGACGGTGCGTCCGAGCTAGACCAGGAATTGATTGACGCTTAGGGTCGGTGTTTGCGTCTGCCCTTGGGGTAGTGGCGCCAGCAACGGGCTTCAGCGGCGCATTCAGGCGACGAGTCTGACACGGACCGTGGACATTTGGGGAATGGCCCGCGCCAGCGGCCCATCCGCGGTGACGAGCACCGCATCAAGCAATTCGGCCAGCGCCACATAGGCCGCGTCGAAGGGGGTTATGTTGTCCCGCAACTGCCAAGTCCTTTCGAGCAGGGGGACCGTGGGCCAAAGTTCCAGGTTCATGGCGGCCAGGTCCTCAATGGCGCCCTGAGCGCGCGCCGTTGGAATGACGCCACGGGCCACCAGCCGGCGCAGCGCGGAGACCACCTCCATGGCCATGTAATCTGGTGCGTGCGCCTGGCCGCCGGCTCCACTGAGGGCTTGGCGGCAGATCTCCGAATCAGGCGAGCCGAGCAACAACCCGATGGCCGCGGAGGCGTCCAAGACGGCGTTCACTGGGTGGCGCCCAGGGCTCCGCGTCCCTCCCGGATGAGGCTAGCGGCCGAGCCGGCGGGAAGATTGACCGGGCCGCGCAAGCGGGCGCGTTCGGCGATCTCTTCAACAGTGGGGCGCAGGGCGTATTCGGTCAGTCGTTCGGCCGCCAGGTCTGACAGACTCTTGCCTTGGCTCGCTGCCCGGGCCTTGAGGGCTTGGTGGACACGGGGATCGAGGTACTTAATCTGCAGTGCCGGCATGCCCTTCAGACTAGAAGCATGCTCCGGGCATGTCAATGGATCGGCCTGCCGCACACTTACGTTGTGTATCCCGAGTTCTGGGGTATTCCGATTGCCGGTTTGGCGGAGGCCTGGAGGGGGGGTTGGTCTTCGCCTATGCGACGAGATCAGTGGCCGTGGATCGGAATACCGCGCCGGTCACGCCGGGCCGCAGAGCTTCGCGATGATGTCCTCCTCGCCGTGCCAGGCCGGCAGCGGTTGCGGTTCGCCGTCCGTCCCGCCGACGACTTTCTCGAGTACCCGGCGTTTCATCTCGGTGCCGGCGCGCGCGTAGGGGCTGGCGGAAGAAGGCCGTGGCCTTAGTTGCGGCCCTGGCCGTCGCTGTGTTGGCTGCTGTGGGCGTCTACGACTTGGGGCTTGGTTAGGAGTCCCTTTGGATTGGGCGCCAAACCGGCCAACCCTTCAGCGTCAGGACTGCGCCGTGAGATCCTCATCAAGCGGGCTGGCCACCGGAGCGCCTCACTCCCTCCTGGCGGTGGTTGACGTCACGGTATCACCTCGCTGGCTAGACCTCAGGAGCCCCGAGTTCTGAACGGACCCTTCTATGGGTTTTGTCAAGCGGTGATTCGCTGGAGTTGGCGGTAGAGCTGGCGGATGATGTGTCGTTTGAGGCAGCGGCGGGTTTCGCGTTCGGTTTTGCCTTCGGCGAGGCGTTTGGCGGTGTAGGCCTGGGTTTCGGGGTCGTGGGCTTGGCGGGAGCGGGCGATCATGTGGATGGCGGCGTTGAGTTTCCGGTCGCCTCGGCGGGACAGGCGGTGGCGGATGGTGTTGCCAGACGACGCGGGTATGGGAGCGACGCCGGCTAGGCGCGCGAACGCCGCCTCGGAACGTATCCGCCCGTTCGCTCCCCAGGCGGCCAGCAGGCGGGCACCGGTGATAGGACCGACGCCTTTCAGGTCCAGCAGGCCGGGGGCGGCGGTGTCCACCAGTTTTTCGAGGCGGGCCTGGTTGGTGGCCAGTTCCACGGCCAGGGCGGTGATGTCTTTGGCGCGGCGGACCACCACGCCTAACGCGAGGTCTTTGCCGGGACGCCGCCGGGAGAGTTGCCCGATCTGCGCCGAAGTCAACGCTTTGCGGGCGTCCACGCCGAAGTCGTTGCCCCGGACCATCGCGGTCAGCGTGTTGATGGCGGCGGTCCGCCGGGTTGTCAGGTAGTCCCGTTCGGCCAGCAGGAGCTGCAGTTCGGCGTGGTGTTCGGCGGTGGTCCTGGGTTTGGGCAGGGAGGCGGTCTCGGCTCCCAGCACAGACCGGGCGGCGGCTTCGGCGTCGATCGGGTCGGACTTGCCGGACCCGGTCCGGTTCTTCCTGGCCGGGGGTTTCGCCTCAACCGTGGCGACTCCCGCTTTGTCCAGGGTCCTAGCCAGGTTCGCGCCATACGAGCCGGTGCACTCGACCGACGCCAACAGGCTCCCCCCGGCGGACCGGCGGGTCATCCAACTGGTTGCCCGGTCCAGGCCGGCCTGGGTGGTGGGGAACGTCTTAGTCTCGGCGAGTTGGCCGGTCAGGGTGTTGACCATGGCGTAGGTGTGGGTCGCGGCGTGGGTGTCCACGCCGACCACATGGGTGTATTCGTGTGCGACGATAGTCATCGCGGATCGTTCCTTTCACTAGGCGTTTCGCGAAGTCGGCGTCGCCTGGGAAAGGTCACCGCGGGACAGTTCTCTAACGAGTCACGGCCCTAACCACCAGGCTGGGGCCGGACGGCCTTCTATCAGGTCATCGCGGCGGGCCGGGCGGCGCCGACCCGTCTGAGCGGACAGGTCCGACTAAGGGCACGCCGGTTGCCCGGCGGCCAGAAGTGCAATGAGTCACACCCAGACGGGTCGGCACCCAGCTTCCTCGCCGTGCCCCTGCCGGTGGCGCAGGCTCGCCGTGTCCACAGTCCCGACCGGCCAGCCCCAGGCCAGCCACCCACCATTAGAGAA
>JAIRXP010000053.1 GCA_031268215.1 Bifidobacteriaceae bacterium
TCGCCCTTGACCGCCACGTACAGCGACTGTGTCTGGTTGGCCGCCAGCGTGTAGTCGATCACCCCGGGGACATGGTTCTCCCCCAGCGCGGCGCCCGCGGTCAGCGAATCCTGGTCCTCAACCAGCGCCTGGGCGCTGGCGGGGGCCGAGCCCCCGTAGCGGTAGAACATTTCCCCGCGCCAGGTCGAGGAGAACCTGGCGCCGCCCAGAATCGACGTGAAGAACCGCCGCCCCTCCGCGCCGTCCAACGGCGCCACGCCCACCACCTCGTTGCGGTGGACGGCGAATGCCGCCTGGGTCAGCGTCAGGTACCCGTGCGAGCGCAGGCTTGCCGTCGCGTCGCCCTCGGTGATTTCCGGCTCCAACGCCACCGTGTAGGTTGCTCCGCCGTCCTCGCTGGACAGATCACCGGTGGTGGTGAACGCGCCCGTGCCGTTGGCGAAGACCAGATCGGCGCGGGTGAGATCCGGCACCGCCGGGTCCAAGGCCAACGTCAACTCAGTCGAGGACAGCAGCCCCGCCTCGCCATCGGCCGCCACGGTCATTGCCACCGGCACCGCCACCACATTGGTGCGCGCGCCGGCGAAGGCCGCGGCGGTCGCGCGCGCGTCCGCGCCCAGCGCCTTGGCCCCGTCGTACTCGGGCGCCTGACCGGCCCGGACCGCATGGTAAACAGAAACGGGCAGCCAAGCCCAACCGGACAGGTAGGCGGTGTTATTGGTTGCGTCCGCCGGGTTGGCCAACGGCACCGCCGCCGGGCCGGGGAAGTAGCCGCCGTTGGCGCCAATCCAGGCCATCTGGGCGGCCGTCAAAGTGTGCAGCGGATAGTCCACGCCAAAGTCAACGTCCTTGTCGGTCAGGTCAACCCCGTCCGCGGTGGCAGCCGGAACGTAAACCGGATAGAGAGGGTCGCCCTGGCCGTTCACCGGCTGGATAATGCCCCCCGTGCCAAGGTTCGAATTGTTGGTGGCGACGGAGCCGCCGGTTATGGTCAGGGTGCCGGTGGCGCCCACGGCGATGGCCGGGTAAGAGGAGGTGTAGGCGCGGGCGACCACAGTGCCGCCGCTGATCTGGACGGAACCGACGGCATCCGCGTGATTCCGGACGCCGATGGCGGGGCTGGCGCCGGCGGAATCCCCTCCCACGGCCACCACCGTTGCCTGGTCCTGGATCCGTACCCAGTTGGCGGCACCCAGGTTGTTCCCGGCGGTGCCGAAGCCGCTGGCGCCAATGGCCGCGGCGTAGGAGGTGCTCGCAGTGGTGGCGTAGACCTGGGCCCGGCCCCGGATGGCGATCTGGCCCATGGCGCCGCTCGCTGAGTTGGAGGTGGTGCCGCCTCCGCCAATCCCGGCGCCGCCGCCGCCAAGGGTGCCGCGGACTCCGCCGCCGGCCTTGACGCGGACGTTGCCCTGGATGGTGATCAACCCGGCGCCGGCGCCGCGGCTGCCGCCAATCCCGGCGCTGATCGACCCGCCGGTGGCGGTGAGCTGGCCCGCGGTCGAAGAGGTGATTGTGATCTGGCTGGAGTCGCCGTTGGCGGCCTGCGGCACGGACACGGCCGCGGCGTTGGCGGCCCCGGTGGCGGTGTTCACGCCCTCCACGTTCAAGGTCACATTGGCGCGGTTCGCCAGGGCGATCGCGGCCGTGGTGGCGGCGGTTGGCACCAGGGCCACGTTGCGGATGGTCAAGTCCAGCGGCTCGGTCTGGTCAATGTTCGCGCCGGTCAGGCCCAGCGCCCTGGCGCCGGTCAAACCGTCCGCCGTGATTGCGTCCGTGTCGAAGCGCAGCCCGTCCAGGCCGTTTAGCTGGGCCCACCAGCCGTCAACCGAGCCCAGCTTCGCGTCTGCGGTGTTGACCAGGCCGGAGTTGATCATGAAGGTGTCCGCGCTGGTGGTGGTCATTGGCACAGGGCCGGCCGCCGTGTTGGCGTTGGTCAAGGTCACGGGCGCCCCGGCCGGGTCGACGTCTATGGCGTAAAGGCTGGTCAATTCCTCCGAGACAGACGTGTAACCGGTCAAGTACACCGTCTTGGCCTTGGGGTTGTCCATCTGTTGGCCGGCACCCCTTAGGGTCAGGTTATTGGGGCCATCCAACAGGGTGCCCTGGCCGGTGGCGTGGTCGACCAGATCCTGCGGGGACGCGGGAATTGAGGACGGGTCGTCCGCGTCGACCACTTTGTAGTAGTAGTTGCCAGCCACCTCGCCGGTGAACCCCAGCACCGCCAACGGCGTGGCATAGCGCTGCGATTGGCCCCCGGAGATCAAGCCCAGGTTCTTGTTGACCGTGAAACCAACCGGCATGGGCATGGCCGCGTAGTCTACGGCCGACCCGGCCGGCGGGGACACGCTCAACGACACCTCCCCCTGCCTGGTCACGGCCGCGAACGGAACAGTCCAAGTCGCGCCGCCGTCGGAACTGGAAATACTGCCGCCCAGCACCGCCCGGCCGGTCCCGTTCGCCAACTCCAAGTCGCCCGCGGCCAACCCGTCAACCGGCGGGTCGAAACTCAACACGAAGCTCGTCGAGGTCACCGAATCCTGGGTTCCGTCGGCCTGGGCCGACACCCGCAACGGCGCGGCCAGCACATTAGACCACCCGCCCGGCGCGTACGGCGCGGTAACCGCCTCCACGTTCGCCGCCAGAACCCCCGACGCGCCGCCGGGGCCGGTGTAGTCCAGGTTGTCGAACTGGCCCACCGGTGCCCAAAACACCCCCGAGAGCTCCTCTGTTGGGAACCCCGCCCCGTGGGCCTGGTCCCAGGCCGCCTGGCCCGGCGTGATGGTTTCACCGACCCAGTCCGCGCCCGCAACGTCAATCCCGGCCAGGCCGGCCGCGGCGTAAACCGGGTAAACCGGCTGGCCCGCCGAGTCAACCGGCGACGCCAACCCGGTGTCGCCCCACACGTTGCCGCCGTTGACCCGCAACCTGCTGGTCAAACCACCAACCGCCGGCGTGGGCGGGGTCCCGCCGCCCGCCATCGCGGACACGAAACCGCCGTTGACAGTCACATTGGCTATCCCGCCAATCCCGGGCCCCGCGCCGACGCCCTTGGCCACCACCGCTCCGCCGTTGATTGTGACAGTGCGCGTCCCAGAAGCGGCCCCGCCGCCGATCCCGGCCGCCTGGACGCCGGCCTCCGCCTGGTCGCCCGCCTCGGCGTAAACCATGATCCCGTCGTTGAATGTGACGTCCCCGGCGGCCCCGGAATTCGCCGCGCCTATCCCCGCCCCGGACCCGCCCACGGCGGTCAGCGTCGGGGGCGCCGGCGGCGCCGGGTCCGGCGCCGACAGCGACAGCCTAGCCCCGGAAGGGACCTGCAAACCCGCGCCCTGGGAAGACGTCAACACAGTGTCCCCCTGAAGGGTCATTTGCGTGTTCGAGTCGCCCGTCAACGCGAAAGCCGCCCCACCTGCGGGCGCGTCCACCGTCACATTGTCCAGTTTGACCCGCAGCGGCAAACCGGTCGGCGACGGGCCGGTGATCTCGATCCGGGCCGGGAACTCGCCCCGGAGAGTCAAACTGGTCTGGTCCAAAGGCAAATCGTAAATACTGCATGTCAAAAGCCTCGTTGGTGCCCACCAGGGTGAAGAAGTACCCCAGCTTGCCCGTCGAGGCCACCACCACCCGGAACACCCCGTTCTGGGCGATCTGTTCCATGTCCAAATCGGCCGCGGTCACAACCACCTCCGCCGGCGGCTCCGGCGGATCCTGGGCGCGCGACATCTGGGCCAGCAGCGGCACCGCCAACCCCGCCGCCACCAGCATGGCCAATCCCCGCTTGGGCCCCGTCCAACCGCGTGCTGCGCCCAGCCAGACCCTGGCTGCACCCAGCCAACCGTGCGCAGCGCGCTCGGCACGTCCCGGCTTGCGGAGCCTCACATGTTTCCCCTTATGTGGACTCGACCGGAATTCTCGCTTGGCGGTGCCAAACATGCCTGTCTCCCTCGTCTTTGGCCAGTGCTTGTGCCACAAGGTACCCCCAACGCGCGCCCCGCTTTAGGTGAGCCTAAGCTGAACGTGGTGACAATACTCACAACACGTCGCCGGTTGAAACGCCAGGAGGTTGAGCGTTATTCCGGTGGCGGCGAACCGCCTCCCAAACAGTATCGAAGGGCATCCCTGCCCGGAGCCCGTCCGCTGCGGAGTCCACATGCAGGACCAAAGCCCTTCCGACCACACCGCTGAAACACTGCCGCCGTGCGCCGCCAGATCCCCGGCGGCCGCCCTGTGCGCAGTTACCGAGAGTACTTAGAACGCGCCCTGATGCCGGACGCAACCGGCGGAGCCGTCAACCGGGATCTCTTCCGTGATGACGCAGACGTAACCACCGAGCGTGTCCTGCACCTTGACACCGGTCAGCGGCACGTCGCCAGTATTCCTGACGGTGTAGGTGAACCAAACATCCGCTCCAAGCGGCACCTGCGAGGCGCTCAGCAACTCCGTAGACTGGCCGAAGATGTCCCCGTAGGTTGTTGCCCCAGCCGGGACGTCCATCCAGGCGTCCAGATTCAGCTCCATTTCCGGCATGCACTGGGCACCGGCCTTGACCGCCAGCATCCGCGAATACTGAGTCGATTGGGGTTGCCCACCAGTAGCTGAGTTGCCGGACCCTTGAGTCTGAATGCGGACGTAGCCGTCCCCGGGCAGCTGGCCGGGGACGGCGATCACAGAGCCGGAAGTCTGGACATTCTCGACGGTGCCTAAGTACACCTCGGCCTGACCTGCGGGGAAGGCCGCACTGGCCGGCGAAGCCGTGGAGCCCTTGGTCCAGTAGAAGTCAATCGCGACCGGCACCACTGGTTCCGAGCCGCTGACCTGGTAGTTATTGCTATCGACCCGCACTTTCAGGCCACAGGCGGATGGCTCAACCGCAGCGGGGTACCAGGGTCTTGGCCTACCGTTTGTGCCCACCTGAGCGAGCATCGCGCGATCTGTGACTCCAGTGACGAACTCCTCAAATTGGCTAATCACTTTGTCAGGCCAGTTTGGCCATACCGCGAGCCCAGCCAGCGTGTTAGCTCCAAAAGTATTGCGCCTGACGGTGACGTTGTTCGCATTCTCCAGGTGGATTGTCTGGAGAACATACCCATCAAATTGATTGTCTTCAATATACAGATTCGAATCGACGGTGCCAGAGCCTGGCCCAAACCAATAGATGGCAGTGCCCTGATTCAAGTTGGGATTGTTCAGGAACTTGTTGCCGCGGATATAATTGAGGCCGCCAAACTTCTGCCCGTGCGGCAGGGTTACAGCGGCCTTTTGTGCCTGGGCCTGGCTGCCGACTTGGATGTCCGTGAAAGTGTTATCTCGCAAATCCAAGTCCGCGATTGTAGGCTGGTTGCCGGTCCAGCCATAGAAGGCAGGCACCTTGAAGTTATTGAAGGCCGAGTCCGTGACGGCCAGCCCCTCAATTTTGACCGCGTCGAAGAAAGCCACACCATGGGTGTTACAACCGGTACCGTCGGAAGCCGTACACCGGCCGCTTCCCTCGGGCGCGTTGTCGAAGGTCACAGACGAGATGACAGTATTCGTCACTGGAGAGTTCGGGTCGGCGCTCGACCGGCCGAATCCGATCATCGTGCCATATCCATTGACCGCGGTGGATTTCATCCGCCCCACCTTGTAATCCTTGATTGTGATATTGGCCGCGCCGGCCATGATCATGACAAAACGATCACTGTAGTCATTCGCGAATTGGACAGTCTCACCACCTATCAGGCTCGAGTCGCTTGACCGGGGAGAAAAGGTGATGGATGTGCCACTCGCGAAGATGTCCGTGAATCGCCTCAGATGCACCCCGGCCGCCTCGACCCAGAAGCCTGTAGCAGAGCTGGAGTTGCTCTTTGGAGCCAGGTGCAGCCGATTGTCAAGGTCTATGGTCATGGAGCGGGTAATTCTGTAATAGGCCCCCTTGTCCTCGTTGTTGGGCACGTAACCCACGCCCCGGGAGCCCTCCCAATCTGCCGACGTGGCTGGGGCCTCCACCGTGCTGGAGCTGCCGCCGTCGATCACGCTGGACACCTCAATACTAACCGCCACGGCCGCGTCCATGGCGTTGCCCTGCTCAATCGCGGCCAACAGCGTGCACTCGCCGTTAGTGTTCTCGCATCGCTCATCGTCGGTGTCCGCATCGCCGGGACCGTAAGCCACCGAGTCAACGGTGAAGACGGCATCGGAAACCGCCGCAGCGGGCGGCGCGACCAGGATCCCGGAGCCCAGCGCGGCCAACCAGACCAAGGTCGTGGGGCCTAAGAATCCGAAGCGGCGGCGCCCGCCCACGCGAGCGGGCCGGCCGCTCAAAGTCTCCACAGAGTGTCCAACGCATTATGCCCCGCGCGCATTCCCTTGACGCTGTCCTCTATCTCAGCCCGGGGCACACGCGCCGTACGCCGTACGCCGACCGACACCAGGCTTGATGTCCGTCGCCGCCGAAACGGCCAGCATCAAGGCCACGGCGTGCTTACAGGGAAGCTTCCGAGATGGGCAACAGCAACGGTAGCCCATGCCAGCGGCATCCACTACGACACGGTAAGGCTTCGCGCCAGAGCCCTGGCACTCACCCCAGATGAGCTTCCCTTCCGAGTTGAGCGCAGGCCAGCGGGCGGCCTTCGCCAGGCCGCGGGCCGACTTCAGCGAAGCCTGATCCGGGGCCATGGCCTCGACTTGGGAGAGTTCAAACCACACTGGGCAGACTGCTTTCAGTAGGTGGGGTGCCGGCCTCGGTACAGCCTACTGTCGATTAGTGTGTCACCGCCGGGTGCCGCGACCAGCCCGCCAGGGCGGCGATTGCGGAGAAGACGGCTGCGGCAGATCGAGGTTCAGCGGAAGCGTTCTACGCAGCCCTGAGGTTGACCGCGAACGATTCGTGGGATTACGCAGGCCTCCGTGTTGAACGAGTCGCTCACCACGACATCGTTCGCCGGGACGAAGGCGTTGTTGGTCACCGTGTAGGTGAACCAGATGGCACCATCGAACGGCGCGTAACCCTGATCGGGGATCTCGGTGGCCTTCTCAATAATGGAAGCGTAATCCGCAGCACTGCCATCGACATCCTGCCATGCTCGCAGTTCAATCTTAAGCTGCGGGGTGGTGTAGCAGGCCTTCGCCCCGGTCAGGGGCACTGTGCGAGAGAATTGCGACGATTCAGGTTGACCGGTGGCGGAAGCGGCCCCTTGGGTCTGGATGCGGATGTAACCATCCGACTCAGGCAGTTTGGACAAAGTGAGCAGCCCGCCCTCAGCCACCTTTTCGATTGTGGTGAAGTAGGTTTCCGCGGTGGTCCCTGATGTGTAGTAGAAGTCAAGATCAACCGGTGGGTTCGGAATAGCCGAGCCCGCCGGGGCGGAGGCAGGAGGTTCCACCTTCACCGTCAATTCACAGTCCTTGACTTCGGCATAGGTCGGATACCAGGTCAGGATCTTCTCATTGGTTGTAGCGGAGTAGTTCATTATCATGGCTGAGGCGTTAGTGCCGGTGGCACCACCCACCGTCTCCTCATCTTGTGTGGCGGGCCTTGATCCGCTCTGAGTTCCGAAGGTGTTGCGGCGCACTGTCACCGCACCGGCCTGGTCCAGCAGGATGGTTTGCGCTTGGTAACCGTTGAATGTGTTGCGCTCGATGTACAGATTGGAGGCCGGGGCTGGCGTCGCGACCGAAGTGTACGGTCCGAGCCAGCGAATGGCGAAGTGTTGCGCGGTGCTGCCAACGTTGTCGAATGTGTTGTCCTGAATGTAGTTCTGCCCGTCAAGCCGCGTTTTCAATGGAAGATGTATTGTGGCCAGGGCGGGAGCCGTGCCGGACATAATCCGGGTGAACGTATTGCCGTTGATCTTGATGTTCTTGCAGACACCCGCGGCGCTAAGATCAATCGCGTTCAAGTCCTTCGGCATGTAGCTGAACGTAGAGTTTGTGATGGTTAGCCCCTCCACCTGGACTCCCCCGGCCAGAACTATCGCGGACCCTGCACAGCCGCTGGCATCGCTCAGATTGCAGTCGCCTGTACTCCCGGGCGTGTTATCGAAGGTCACCCGGTTGATGGTCAGATTCTTGACTGGCGGATCACTGGTCGAGCCCGCGGCGACGCGAATCATGCCTGGCTGTGAGCCATCGATGCGCCCCATTTGAAAGTTGTCAATAGTGATGTTATCCGCACCAGGCATGACCCGAACCATATTCTGAGTACGGCCGTTCAGACCCGCGATGGTATGACCATTCTTCAGTGATGATCCATCGGAATTGGGGCTGAAGACGACCGACGTTCCGGTTCCGTATACCCACGCGAGGCCCTCCAGTTTGACGTTGGCGGCGTCAACCCAAAAGGCGGCCGTATTGTGTGCGGAATTAGCGTCCTTGGGGTATAGGCCCATCCTTCCCATCAAGTCAATAGTCATTGGCGCCTTGATATGGAAGAAGGCGTTACGGTCGATCGGCGAAATGGCTTGGCCCTCGGCCATGAAATCGGCGCTGGCCTCAGTTAGACCTAAGGTCCATGCGGCGGTGAAAACGGTCGGATCAAGGACTATCTTGGCGCCGCTGGTCCGGTTGGCTTCCTGGATCGCGGCCCGCAGTGTGCAGCCACCGGTCCAGGTCCCGCATAAGCCATCTCCGGTCTGAGCGTCCGCCTCATTTGTCTTCTTGTTGACAACAAACGTGGGAGGGTCCGCCGCTTCGGCTGGGGAGGCGTCCAGGGGTGTCAAAGACCCCGCCGCCAGGACGCTCGCAACGGCTAGCGCGGCGCAGGGACCAGCTCGCAAGAGCCGCGGCCTGGCCACCCGCTCCGGCGGGGTAAGGGGATTCTTCACATGGAGATACAACGCCTGCCCGACGGCCGCCTATTCCCGGCTGCTCTGACCAGGGCGTCCAGGGCCCGGCCGGCCTCTCTTGCCCGATGCCGCCGTCCCCAGAACTCCACCCGAGTGCTGTCTACCGACGCCGCGACCGCAGCCAGGCGATAGAGGTACTGGTGGCCCCGGCCAGGAGCAGTCCGCCCAGGATGGCGAGGAAACGAGGAACCGTCTGGACCCGCCGGCCCGCGACAGACGCGGGATCAGCGCCGGTGGCTGGTCGCGGTTCGCGCTGCGCCGGACGCCCGCCGGGCTGATCCGCGGGACTGTCCGCGGGCTGGGCAACCTCAGCGGCCGCTTGGGCGGCCGCCGCCAAGGCCGGGGAGTCCTGATCCGCCAGGAACAACGCTTTCGCGGCGGTGCCGCAACCCGAGCCGGGTTGGATGGCAGTCTTGGGATCAACGTTGCCAACCGCGATGGACAGCGTCTCCGTGTCGCTGGAACGTTGGCCATTGGCCAAGGTTACAGTTTGGGTCATCTTGATCCGGTAGATACCTTCAGCGGAAAAGGCCCAGTTGGCATGGGCGTGGACACCGAGCGGAATGCTGTAAGAGCCGCCATTGTTGAACACCAGCTCTTGGACGCCGCCAAATGCTCCGCTCAGATACACCTTGAGAAGGCCAGGGCCGCTGACTGAATCGATACTCCAAGCCACCTTGCTGCTGGCGTTCCCGGCGTTCAACGATTCGGTTGACCAACCCAGCCAGATCAAGTTGGGATTCTGGGTCTGCGGCACCTGCCAAATGTCCGAGTCGGCCCGCCCGATCTGCCCAAAGCCTGCCGGCAGAGTCACCTTGGCCGAGGGTTTCAGCCACAGCACAGTGCTCAGTGGTTGGCGGTAAACCTTGGTTCCCGCGGTGCCGTCCCCAATCAACGATTGGAGTTTCCCATCCACAATACGGCTGGCGTAGTCGATGTGCCCGGAGGAAAGGATGGTGGCGGAAGGAACACACTTGGTGGCGCTGACCGTTTGGGCCGGGGGCGTTACAGGGTCGCTATTCCCGGCACCTCCACCGCCAGAGGGGTCGTTGGCGCCACCACCGGGCGGTGCCGCCTCCCCGGGCTCCCCGAGCTCCTCAGGCTGGTCCGGCTGGCCAGGTGCGGGATCGCCGGACCCCGGCTCAGGTTCGTCGGGGCCTGAACCGGTGAAGCATTGACTCGGGTCGATCTTGGCCACGTCCGTCCGTCCAACTGCGAAGACAGTGGTGAACTGGTCTGAGACGGCCGCGCCGCCGGCCAGGGTGGCGGACCGCTCGAAGGCCAGGCAGTAGACGCCTTCGGCGCTGAACGCCCACGCGCCATGGGCGTGCGTGATTCGGGGAATGGTGAACCGGTCCGCACCGGTGATCCCGTCCGACGTGTTGAACAGCACCGTTGGCCGGCCGAACGCACTGGTCTGATAGACCGCCAGATCGCCTGGCCCTAAGGCGGCTGTCAGCCGCCACTCGACCCCGCCTTGAGTCGCGGCCAGCGGGATTTCCTCAGTCGACCAGCCCGGCCAAAGCAAGGCCGGGTCTTGGGTTTCCGGCAGCATCCAGACGTCCGCACCGACCGGCCCGAGGAACTTATAGTCATCAGCCGCTGGAACCTCGGTCCGGGCGGATGGCAGAACTTGGAGCACGGTCTGTTCCGGCTCGTGCCAAATGGCCGCTCCACCACCGGTGGTGTCCTTGATAGCGGTTCTCAACACGGCATCGGCCAGCTTTGAGGCGATATCAACGTGACCCTGGTTGAGGACTGTCGCACCGGAGCCGGTCAGTGTGCCATTGGGCACATCCCAGGTGGCAGCGCCGTCCGCCACGGCGGGCTGAACTCCGGGCGGTCCGGCGGCGGTGACCACCAGCGCGGCGGCAAGGACAAGCCGGAGTGTCCGGCCGGTGGGCCGGCGGGGGATGTTCATGCGTGCGGTGACACGTCCTTCCGTGACGGGAATGATAATCGTTCCCGTTAACATGGCACGCCTGGACTCCGCCCGTCAAGCGAGCAGCAACCAACAGATCAAGATCAAACCGCCGATGCCGCCGGCTCGGCTCGAGCGGTACAGCCCAGTTCTTCGGCACATTGCCTTGGCGCCCTAATGTCCCGAACCAGAGATTCGGCGCAAAAATGCCACCGTCCTAGACCGGCAGAGCGCAGGGCAGGAAAGCCCCGAACCTAACCTCGTTGTAGATGGCCTCCACCGAGCTGGCGAAACCCTCGACCGAAAACCGGACCATCGACTGCTCCGCCCCGCGCGAGAGGCGCCGCCGATTCTCCGGATCGAACAGTACTGCATCAAGCGCAGCGAACATCTCCTGGGCGTCCGCGAAGGCATAGCCGTTCCGGCCGCTCTCCAGAACGCCATCAAGGCAAGGGTCGGCTCTAGCCACCACCGGCAGTCCGGACGCCAACGCCTCACTATAAGTCAGGCCCTGTGTTTCGCTTTGCGAAGCGCTAACAAAAACGTCCGCCAGCCCATAATAGCCGGCCACCCGCTCCCACGGCTGTTCGCCTGCGAATACCACCCGCCCCGTCAACCCATAATCCCGCGCTGCTTCCCCGAAGTCTTCCCGACCGGGGCCATCCCCAACCAACAGTAACTTCACATCTTCGTGATCGGGCAGATAGACCGCCATCGCCGCCAACAGTTCCCCGATGTTCTTCTCCGCGGAAAGCCTGCCTACGTAGACGATTACCTTCTCCGCCTCCCCAATGCCGTGCTGCTTCCTAAGGGCCGCGAGGTCCTCGGGCTGGGTCAGACCCGGCGCGAACCGCGCCAATTCGACACCCGTCGGCACAACAGAAATCTGGTTCACCACCCCGTATTGGCGCATCAATTCCGCGACCTTCTGCGTTGGCGCTATCACCCTATCGGCGCGGTCAGCGAAAACGCGTGTCCACCTTTGGGCGGCTCGCCGAACCAGCGGTTCTAGGCGTCTTGAACGAGTCACGTAATGCGTGTAATCCTCGTAAAGCGTGTGCATGCTGTGAACTAGCGAAATTCCGAATCGCCTGGCGGCCACCTGGCCCAAGAAGCCGACGCTAAACTCCGTTTGCGTGTGAATAACGTCCAGATCCAACCGCTTGATTCGGCCCAAATGGGCGGCCGCCGGATAGGCGAAACGGCGAGCATCCATGATGGGGAGGCTAGGAACACGGATAAGGCCTCCTTCCTCCCACTGAGTGGAGGCAGCGGCGTCAGGGTCGGTCGTTGTGACGATGAACACTTCGTGACCCGCGGCGGCCAGACGCTCCATCAACATCCGCGTCGAGGTGGCGACGCCGTTCACCTGGGGGCAATACGTGTCCGTGAACAGACCAACCCTCATTGGGCCGACGTCCCGTCTTTGCATGGGCGCTCCCAACGCCGGACTTGGATAGCCGGGCGCCTTGAGCAGGTTGGCGGTATGAACCATGTCTCAACAGTGCCACGTCCTGGCCGCGGACGCATCGCCCCAGCGGC
This sequence comes from Bifidobacteriaceae bacterium, assembly GCA_031268215.1. Lineage (GTDB taxonomy): Bacteria > Actinomycetota > Actinomycetes > Actinomycetales > WQXJ01 > JAIRTF01. The sequence continues at coordinate 12,286 of JAIRXP010000053.1, forward strand.
GTACCTTCGCCCTAACCCTAAAGAGGCAGTCAGTTTCCAGCGGAATCTCCTTTCACGGCCTCAACCTGGGACTGGACCTCCCCGACCGTCGCCGGGATGTGACCGGTCGCGAACGAAGTCAACCACGCGTTCAAGTCCAGGCCAGTGGCGGCCTTAACCACAGCCGGCAGCTCAGTGAGCAGATTGGTCGCCACCTTCGTTACGCCGCTGGCGCCGTCTGCGCCGCCTATCACCGTCAGGTTGTCAATCGCACCGACTGGCGCCGCAGCGCTAGCCAGCATCTCCGGCAGAGCAGCCAAAATGCGGTCAATCACGGCCTGCTGGCCGTACTTCTCGTAAGCGGCGGCCAACAGTTCTTTGACCTCCGCCTCGGCCTGGCCCTTAGCCCGGATGGCTTCAGCCTCAGCCAGGCCCTGGGCACGAGTCGCTTCAGCGTGGGCCAGCCCTTGGGCTTTGGTCGCCTCGGCTTCGCCGTGGCCCTCACGTTCAGCCACCGCTGCCCGGACCTCGGCCTCAGCCCGGCCCTTGGCCTGAGCGGCCTCCGCCTCGGCTAGACCCTGGACGCGAGTGGCTTCAGCGTGGCCCTGGCCCTGCTGCTTGATAACCGCCGCTTGGGCCTTGGCGTCCTGTTCGGCGGTGTAGAGGGCGGCATCGGCTCGCTTCTGCGCAACATACAAATCCGCGTCCGCCTTCGCCCGGACCTGCGCGTCAAGCAGCAGCTTGGCCAACTGGACCTGCTGTTCAGCATTGGCCTGTTCGGCCTGCGTGATGGTGGCATCCTGGGAAGCCTTGGTCTTGGGCCCAACCGCGTTGGCCACCGCCTGGGCCTGATCAGTCTGCGCCTTGAAATCCGCCTCTTTCAGGGCCGCATCCTTATTCGCTTGAGCGATAGCCACGCGCGCGGTGGCCCGTGCTTCAGCCGACTGGCGCTCATTATCCGCCTCGGCAATCTCCGCCAACCGGCGCGTTTCCGCCACCTGCGGGCGGCCCAGGTTGGTGATGTAATCCTCCGGGTCCGTCACAATGTCATTGATCTGGAGCGTATCCACCCTGAGCCCGGATTCTGACAGCGCCTCGATCGCGGCTGCCCGGATCTTCGTGGCCAGCCCTTCGCGGTCCCGCAGCATTTCCTCAACCGTCATATTGCCAATCACGCCGCGCAAGGCCCCGGCCAGAATTGAACGAATATTGTTGGCCACCTCGCTGTCGGAATCAAGAAAACGCTGAGCGGCGGCCCTCACGCCCTCAGGGGTGCCATCAACCTTAGCTTGGGCCACGGCATCCACTCTGACCTTAATGTTGTCCTTCGAGACACCGCCGGAAACAGCCAATTCGATGCGCATCGCCTCCAGAGAGATGACGGTGCATTTCTGGACGAACGGCACAATGAAGGCCCCAGACCCAAGTGCGATCTTGACGCCACCCTCTGACCCTTTGGCGCCGGTGATGACCAAGGCCTCATTGGCCTGCGGGATCTTGTAGCGGCGAGCCACCGCGAAAATGATCAGGCCAAGCACCACGATGATGCCGACAATGGCCAGCACCACGCCCCCGCGGTCAAGTAGTTCAGTCATGGAAGAGCCTCTCGGTCAGGTTGAATCGGAGCGTTCGACGCGGACCGTTTCAGGGTCAATAATCTGGGTCACGGTTACAAGAGCACCGGCCTTGAGCGGGGCGTCAGCTATGAACTGCATGGTCCTGGCGGCGCCTAAGTAGGTCACAGCCACTGTGCCCGTGGTTGAGTCCTCGGATGAGACATTCCTTACTGTGCCGATGCCGCCCACAATCCCGCTGATCGCGGCGTCCGCCTCATCCCCTTGAGCCCGTTGCAGCCAGCGAAACCAGACCACCGCGGCGGCAGCCACCACCAAGCCGGTCGAGCCAGCTATCACCACGATCAGCCAGAATTCATCGGTAAAGGTGCTGCCAAGTAACCCACCAAAGCCAATCCCGCTGATCAGCCCGCCAATTGAGGCCCCAGAAATAATCCCGGAGCCGCCGCCTAAGTCGAAGGCATCACCAATCCCGTCTACGAATACGGACAGCAGCAGCACCGCCAAGCCCACAATCGCAACAATCACGAAGATTGTCACCGATGGTCTCCCTTCCACTCTTTCGCCTGCGTCCAAGCCTACCGGCCGCTGCCCCTAGGCTCCGCCTCGCCCGCCCGTCGCAACCACCTTGGGAGCAGGGGCTGAGTGGTCGAAGCCAACCAAGCGGCATCGGGCAACCGGGCTGGGCGCCACGGGCCAGCCGGTCGAAACCAGCCGGGCAGCATCCGCTACTGCCTTACGGCCGAGGCCGGGTCGATCCGGGTGGCCGGACGTATCGCTAACAAGCCGGCAAGAAGGCCAATCACGACCCCCGCAGGCGGGCCCAGCGCGACGGCCAACGGATCGAGTACCGGCGTCCAATGTCTAGCGGCCGTCGCCGCCAATTCCCCAAGCACTCCTAGGTACGTGCCGGCCACCCCTCCCAGCGCCCCCGTAATAACCGCCTCCGCCACCACGAGTCCCGCAAGGTGCAATCTGCGGGCCCCCAACGCCCGGCGGATCCCGAACTCAGGAGTCCGCTGCAGCACAGCCGAGGATGTGGTGTTCACCAGCATCATCACCGCGAGCAACAACGCAACACCCGTCAACGTCACCAGGACAGACCGAACGCTCGCCTCAATGGGGGCCCGCATCGCCGCAGGATCTGGCGGCACATTCACTTCGATCCTCCGCGGACTGGTCTGGTTCCAAGCCACTGCCGCCTGCCCGCCAACCTGCCTGGCGGCTCCGGGAAGCACCGCCAACTCCACGGCCGCGTAAGAGGGAGGCATCAGAGCGGAAGCCTCCGGCTCAGACATTATGACGGCGTTCAGCAACTCGGTCCTGTAGCCCGCATCGGTAAGCACGCCAGCCACCGCCACCGGCCGCCCGCCGATCCAGATCGACGGCGATGCCGCTAAAGGTCCAATCGCCAGGGACCGGGCTAGTCCCTGCCCCACAATCACCCCATCCCCGCCAAATGAGTTCGCCTGACCGTTCGCGAAGTCAATGTCAAACACCGCTTCCAGGGGCGAGCTGCTCCGGATACCATGTAGCGTCACCGGGACGGGCTCATCCGAACTGCGAGCGGATAGGCTAATCTCAAGGTGGTTGACTAATAATGTGGCGCTCTCCACACCGCGTAACTGAGCGAGCCTTTCTACCGCCTCCGCGGAGGTCAGCGCCGCGAGTTCGCGTCTGCCCACCGGCGTTGCGCTGTCGAATCCCGGCACCGCCAGCGCCACCCTGCGGTTCGCGGCGGCATCGAAAACATCCGACACCTGGTACCGGGCGGTCTGGGATAGGCCAATCGTCGCCACACCCAACCCGCAAGCCAAAGCTACCGCTGCCACCAAACTCACCGCCCGGATCCCGCCGTGGCGAACACCCAACCAAGCATCGGACAGCAAGTCAACAAACCTCAACCGGGAAGGCCGGCCCTTCACCTGGTCGGCGGACTCCGCGGCAGTAACGCCCTTAGGCGCCCGGTGCTCGCCCGGTTGGTGCGCGGCCTGGTGCGCCGAATCTTCCACGACCTTGCCGTCAACTAACTGAATACGCCGGCCCGCTAAGCGCGCCACGCCCTCATCATGGGTGACCACTATCAACGTCCGGCCCTGGCCATTTAGCCGGGACAACAGATCCATGATCACCGTCGAATTGGCAGTGTCAAGATTGCCGCTGGGCTCATCAGCGATTATCACCGGGGCCAAACCAACCACAGCCCGCGCTATCGCCACCCTTTGGCGCTCACCACCTGACAGCTTCGCTACAGTACGGTCCTCTTTGCCGCCTAGCCCAACGGAGTCCAACGCATCCACGGCCGCTTGCCGCCGGGCCTTACGCGGAACCGCCCGGTACACCAGACCCATTTCCACGTTCTCCGCCGCGGACCGTGCCTCAATCAAATGAAACGCCTGGAAGACAAACGCGAATGACGCTGAACGCAAACGCGTCCTCTCAGCGTCAGTGAGCGTGGCCGTGCCAATGCCGTCAACAATGCAATCGCCACTGCTGGGGGCCTCAAGCAGGGCCAGCAGATTCGACAAAGTTGACTTTCCGGCCCCGGACGGTCCACAGATTGCCACGAACTCCCCCGGCGCAATCCTCAAATCCACGCCGGCGAGAGCCGCAACCTCGCCTCCGCCCGAATATGCCTTACCCAGATTTCTGGCCTCCAGCGCGGTCACGCGAATCCCACTCGCACCCGCTGGCCTTCTCGTAGCTGGCCTGGTTCCACCGGCTGCACGACGCACTGACCGGCCACGCATTTCAGCTCAGTCACGCTGACTACGGTTGCTTGACCGGCTTGGTCCTCAACCACAACCCGCGATTGGCCGCCGCCGTCCGCGCTGACAGCCGCCTTGGGCACCAGCAATCCATCCGCAATGGGTTCGCTGAGCACCAATGTTACGAGTACTTGGGCACCGTTGCTCCATAGCTCCGGCACCTGGGTTTGGGCTCCGGCGGGCGGCCTCAGGATCAAGCTGACTCCGGTACCGCTCCCGTCAACGCCGGATTCGCCGGCATCCGGTTGTGCGGATGAATCTGATTTCTCGCCTGCGGCCTCAACCGCAAGTTCAACTCTGGTCCCGGAGCTCTCCGCCCAGGCCCTACCAGTCTTCTCCACCTGCGCTGCCACCGCTCGTGGCACCTCTGCTCGCAGCGCGAAGCCCGTCTGCCCAAGAATTAGGCGGGCATTTTCTGCGGTCAAACTGGTCCCCAGTGGCGGGGCCTCAACCACCACCAGTGGCAACGCGGGGACAAACACCATCTCCGAGGCTGGGATTACTGTTTGCCGTGCGGCCTTCCGCACTGCCGATGCACCGGTTTCGCCGGTTGCTCCGGCACCTTCGCCGCTACCGCCTTCATCTGAGCCAAGCGCCGCCTCTCGGCGGGCGGGACTCGTCCCAGCAGCGGCATAGAGCGCGTCAACAGCACGCTTCGTCGAGGGACCGAATTCGCCGTCCGCCCTCAGGCCAAAGCCCGATTTAGCCAAGGCCGCCTGCAATTGGGCCACGTCCTCGCCAACGTCTCCTTCACCAATGTCCCGCCACGCCGGGAAGAAACCCTCAAACACAAACACGGGGCGGGAGTTCACGCGCAGAATGACATCTCCGTTGCTGACTGACTCTCCCTCGCCCAAGTCGTTCTTGGTGACCACCTCCCGCCCGTCGCCAAGAGTCAGATCGACGGTGCGGTGGCCTTCCTGCACAACCGTTGCCTTTAGCGTTGTCTCATCGTTGAGGTCTCCTCGCGTTACGGTTGCCAGGACGGTACTCGGTGCCGGAGGAGAGGCCGCCGCTTCCCGTTGCTCCGGCGACTGCATCAGATTCGCCCCCCACCAGGCCCCAGCGGCCACGGCCACGAAAGCCCCAAGCAATCCGCCGCCCAGCAGCCACTGCTTCCGCTGGGCCTGCGGCATATTCATCGACCAGTTTCCTGGTAGCTTCCGTCGATAATGCTCTTGAACAGCTTCACACGGCTCTCATTTTCCGCCCGCTGCTTTTCGAGCTTCCCGAAGTTCTTCTCTACGTACTCCGCTTGCAGGCGCCATTCAACCTCATAGTAGGCCTGCGCCCATCCAGACGATTCTTGGCACCCGGCGTCCTTCACCGCATAGTCAATCTCTTCAGGCACCGGCGAATCATACATAGGGTCGTCGCCTCCATCCCCGCTTTGGTCGTCAAGCCCCCATCTTGCCCAAAGTTCTGTGGTTGGGAATTCACTTGGGGTTGCGGGAAGATCAGTCACTCCGAGATCTCCCATGCAGTCATGCCATTTCCTCGCCGCCTCAACGACCACTTGATCTGCCTTCGGAGCGAACGAGGCGGTCGTACCCAACACCCAGTCATCTTGCCGCTCTATATCCAGTCCCTTGTACACTTGTTGCTCGCAGGCGGTCTGGGCCTCCGCGATTTCCTGGCCCATTGTCGCATTCAGCTCAAGGGCCCTGAGCCTGTCATATTTCAGCGGCGGATCCCACCGGTAGCCATAAACTGCGGCGATTTCTGGGTCAAACAGGCGGCGCCCCGCGCCATTGTGGGTGGCCGGATCCGGTGCGTTAGGGTCATAAGGGATCATGGGATTCTCAGACAAACCCCTGGCGGTCATGCACTCCTCGGCCAGTAAGTCCACTGCGTACAACTCGAACGCCCAATGGGGCGCGAGGTACGGATCAAGTGGGAGAGTCCAGTGAGACTGATCCTTCACCGCCAGGATCTGCGGTTCAGCGGCGGTGCCGCCCCCGTCGCATGCACCGACGCCGCAGGTCATCACGCTGCCAACAGCACAAACCAGGGCGACTCGAGGCCACTTCCGGGACACCGGCGTCATTACATTGCTCAACTGTTCACCGACTTCCTTAAGCACCGCGATTAGCGGCCCGAGAAGGACCGCTAATCGCGGAAATTCGGTTCCCTCTAACACCAGTAGAAGGAACTGATCACGTCATTGAATCCGATCGGTGAGAGCGACGTCGCCAGGTTGTTGCGCACCCCTCCCTTCGCGAGCGTCCAGTGCGCTCCCCCACCATAGGAGTCCTTGTAGACGGTCACTGCGCACTTTGTTCCCGCGTTCTTCATCGAGGACGTCGCGTCGTTTGCCGCGTACGATCCGGCGCCGGACGCGGTAAAGGCCTTGCCGACCAGCGTAGACACGCTGCCCGAATTCTTGTACATGCGGTTACCCATGCCGTTGGACTGGTAGTCGTGGTCGCGCCAGATACAGAAGTATCCCGATGAGCACGTACCCGCTGCTGCTTCCGCAGCCGGGGCAGCGACGACTACGCCGACCAGCGTCAGGAGGGTCACTGCGAGCATCGCGAGGACGGGTCTGGCCTTTGGGCTTGCTGGCAAAGTCATGGCCTGATGACCTTTCTATAGAGGTACGGGGCCGCAGGCCCCAGAGGATGAGAGCCAATGTACCAGCGGACAGGGCTCCCCGCTTCTCATCCAGGCCCCCCGTGTCGCATCTTCGAGCTTTACCCTAATGTTCGACGTTTGCCCGGGGTCGGTTGTCGCAACCGAGCGGCATCGGACAACCGTGTTCGTACTTGGTTGGCCGCTGCACGGAGGTCTTGGCCTGTGCCAAGAGGCCCTACAACGTGGCTTGCCGCAGCTTCCTTGCTGGGCGCATTGGTGCGGCCCGAGCTCCCGGTGATGGCGCCATCTGGGACTCTATTCTTGCAGGAATTGCCAACGATTCTCGGCAATGGGAGGTCCACGCAGCCGCCGCCGGTTCCCAGAACGGCCGAAGGGGATCTGGCGGCAGGGCGCGCTCAGGGCGTGAACGTTCGCAGCACGGTCTTAATGGCCCCTTCTGAAGCATCCGCGGCCTCCGCCGGGCTGCTCCAGTACACCTGGCAGCTTCCTCCCCGCGCCAGGTCCGTGACGTAGAGATGACCAACCGCGAAGTCGTCATCGGGGAACGCGATGCTCAAATCCCACCAGGTAAACGGACCCAGATCTGTTCGGGTCTCTTGCGAGACAACAACACCGCCCCAGGCGCCAAAGACATCTTCAGCCTGGTCCACGGCGCTGGCTATGTCATCCGCGAAGTCAGCCGTGACCAGGGTCGTGTCATTAAGCAGCCACGCAGAGGCCTCGCCACTTGGCGACCGGAGTTCAACTTTCTCGTAATCGTCCTCGGCGCTCCAGCCGGGCGGTAGCTCAAAACCGGCTCCCGCAATATGGGAGGTGAACCAGTTGGCCGGCCGCTTGCCGGCGGGCCAATTCTCGGCGGCGGAATTGACCACGGTTTGGTCGGCGTTGATACCTGGGAAGCCGTTTCCGGATGCGCGATCCGTCGACATGGCGATGGCCGCCGTGATCCCTGCCGCTACCGCCGCCACGCCAATTCCGGTGGAGATTATGGCCCGGCGCAACGCCCTCGGCCGCTTCTTGAGTTTCCGCTTCCCGGGTCCGCCGTTGGGGTTGTCGGCATCGGCCGGGCGAACACCGGCGGAGCCGACGCTAGCAGAGCCGACGCCACCCGGACTGGGTTTGGCGGGACTGGGGCCCAGATACACCGGCCCGCGCCTGGTCACGGCCGTCACACCAGATCCCATCGCTGGGCTGCGAGGCGCGGTCCGAGGCTTCGTGCCAGAATCTGCCGGGTAAAGAGAGGTCGCGCCGGTGACACCGATGCCAGGCGAGAATCCAGAATCGCCCTCAGCAGGTGATCCCGGATAAGGGGAGGTCACGCCAGTAACACCAACGCCAACACCAACACCAACACCAACACCAACGCCAACGCCAACGCCAACGCCAACGCCGGGCGAGGATCCAGGCTCCGCTTCAACCGGCGTCCCCAGATAAGGGGAGGTCGCGCCAGTAATGCCAACGCTCTTGGGCTCCGCGTTCGCATTCTTCGCGTTGGGGGGGTTTGTGTCGGGTTGTGGTGGTGTGGGCGGGGCAGCCCGGACAACACCAACAGTCTTCACTCCCGGACCAGCCACCCGCCCTTTCGGTGCCCTCCCACCAACCGGCGGACCCACACCACCCGCCAACGCCGCCGAAAACTCCCCCATCGACCCGAAACGCCCCTCAGCCCGCACCGCCAACCCACGCAACAACGCACCCTCCGCATACCCCGGCAACACCACACCAAGA
>JAIRXP010000074.1 GCA_031268215.1 Bifidobacteriaceae bacterium
AGGACCTGGAGCAGCGTCTTGGCCGGATCCCGGTAGACGGGCGCGGCGGCACCGGTCGAGTCGTCCTTGATCAGTGTCACCAGTTCCCCGTTGTCCAGTCTCGAGGCGATGTCAACGTGCCCGTTATTGACAATCGTGACTCCGGCGGCGTTGATAGTCCCGTTGGGTACGTCCCAGGCTGGGTCTTCAGGTCCTTCGCCAGGGTTGGAGTCGCCATTGTCATCACCCTCACCAGGGTCTGGACCGGATTCCTGGCCGGCGCAAAGCTCAACCCCGGCCGGGTCCAGGTAGCCTTCGTCGCCGGGAGCGGCGGTGTTGGCGACATAGGTCAGCGTCTTGGAGACGCTTTGGCTCTCGCCAGCCACTGTGGCGGACCAGGTCACCGGAACGCAATAGACACCGGTGGTTTCGAAGCGGTCGCTAACACGCATGGTCCAGCCTGGCCACAACGTGCCAGCCATCTCGCCGGTGCCCGAATCAAGACTTAGACCGGTGCCATAGAACCGGTACCACCCCGGTCCTCGCAGCTCGCCCAGCCGCATCTCGATATCATCCTCAACCAAGCCGCGCAGCGGCCCCGCGGTCAGGGAATTCTCTATCCTGGTCAGCACGCGGCCGGAAACCGTCAAGACGAACCGTTCTGGGTCGCGCCAGACCGTTGGGGAGTGAGCCGAATCGCTGTAAGCACTGGCCACGGCCAGATTTCCCTGGTCCAGATACAGTGCCGTCTGGAAGAGGGTCGCTGGCACCGCTCCAGCTGTTGCGTTGACCTGGATTGGCGTTGGAGTCGGTGCGACCGAAATGGCCGGGACCGGATCGGTCACCGCTGCCGCACCGGAGCCGGACCTGGCGCAAGGGATTATTCCGCGCAGGTCGACGTCTCCGACTACAAAGGTGATCAAGTCCGTGGCCGTATCCCTCGATCCGGCGCCGGTGACGCCGCGGGCATTCGCCTCAATGTTGACGCAATAGCGGCCAGGTTCGCTGAAAAGCCAATTGAGGTGGATATGGGTCCGGGCCAAAGGCCGTGAAAAGGGCCTCGGCACGTCCGGGTTGGAGGCGTAAATGATGTCACCGGGGCTGTCCTTCAAGAACGCGTCAGACCCGGCGAGGACGAACTCGCCTGGGCCGTCCACGCCCAAGATCCTGAAATCCACGGTCCTGTCAAAGGCGTTGCCGCCGGTTTGCATAGTATTCAAGCCAGGCCAAACCACCCACGGACTGGTACTGCCATCCTCGCGGAATATCCAGTATGTATCGCCTGGTTCGCCCATCAGCCTGGTGTCTACCTCGCCGTCATTAACAACAGTGGATTCGACCAGCGGACCGTTACCGACTATGACCACGTCCTGCGGGTCGGCCAGCCGTTCGCTGCCAGTGGTCTCGTCACCAACGTAAAGCGCCAGGGCACCATCAACAACGCGGGTGCCAATGTCGGTGTGGCCATTGCGCAGATAAACCACATCTGGGGTCAGGCCCTCGTTAGGATCGCCGCGCTCAACCACCCCGTCCTGTCTCGCCGCGCAGAGCGCCACCGAACTTGGTTCAACTCCGACGGCGAAAGTGTAAGTCTGCCAGGCCTGTTGAACCTGGCCGGTCGACCGCCAGCCGGCCGAGGCGCGCACTGTCACGCAGTACCGCCCGGGCTCATTGAAGGCCAGACCCAGACCGCTGCCGGTGTTTGGCACCGCACCGATGGCTCCTTGATAGGCACCGTTGCCTGGGGGCATCTCAACCGCCCGGTTCCAGAAGCGATCAGCCGAGTTCCAGTAGGAGTTCTGGGTTGGCGTGCCTAGCTGCGACTTGGTGCCGTTGTCAGGGATTCGGAAAGAGGTCAGGCGGCCGCCGGTTGGCCCCTCGACAGTGCCCAGTTCGAAAGTCACATTCGTGGTCACCATGACCGCCGTGACGAAGGACGCGTCGGGCCGCACTTCGATCGGGTTGCCGTGTTCGGGAACCTGGCTTAGCATGCCGGGATTGGTCCTAAACAGGTGTTCGCCGGCCTCGCCAACCATGCGCCACTCGTTCTGGAAACCGGATTGCGGAGCTAATTCCGGCAGCGGCCAGGCTTGTTGATCCCGCAATGGGATGTTGATCACGGTGGCCCGCGGATCAAACCAAGTCGCCTCCTGGCCGGCGATATAGCCGCCCAGAGCGAGTTGGCCGTCGTTCAGCCGGGCGGCCAACGCCACGTTGACACCCGAGGCGACCCGGTCAGTGAATCCAATCTGATCGCCGGGCTCAGGACCCTCTGGCTCGTCAATGTTGACTGGCTGGGCGCATGCCTGGACTTCGGTGGGATCAGTTCCGACCGCGAACGTGTAGGCGGCAGCGTTGCGCAAGGTCTTGCCCGCCGCCGTCGTGGTTTCGGTTGTGGCCGTGACACAGTAGACGCCGGGGGCGGTGAAGATGAATCCATTGCTTGACGACGGCTGCCCAAGGTTCCGGCTAATCACACCGATATCCGGGTCGCCGGTGTATGCGATGGCGTCAGAGAACCCCCCGGGGACGCCCGTTCCTGGCTGAGAGACCAGCTTTTGATCGATTGCCAGTTCGTTCGCCAGACGCATTACGGTCGCCCCACGGTGGACCACGACTCTGCCCTCGCCCGTGGTCTGGATCTGGCCGATGGCCACGGTTGTCAGCTCAAGATCGAGCGCGTAACCAGACCAGGGTATGAAGCCGGTGTCGAACGAAACTGTCAACGGGTTGGCCACTGGTGCCCCCCGCTCGGGGTTGAGCCGCGACAGGGTCCGCCAAACCGGTCCGTGATCTGGCACCCAGGCCTCCCAGGCCTCACGCGAAAGGACGGACACACCGCCTGGCCAAGGCTCGGAGTTCGGTATCGAGATGACTGTCGATTCAAGATCAAAGCGCTCGAAGGCACCGGTCGAATCAACCACCATCAGGTCTTGCGACAAGACTCCGTCCACAAGTTTGGTAGCCAAACGGACATCTCCCGTGTCCAGGACTGCCACATCAGCCGCTTGAGCGGATTCCGCTTCGATGACAGGCAGGATCACGGCCGCGGCCAGTGCCGGCGCGGCGAGGCTCGCGAAGAGACGGTAGCGCTTGGGTTGGAGGTTCATGAAAACGGGCCTTTCTGGGGTCGGAGCCTATGGGCTGGGCAACGGGTGCGCACCATTCCGATGTAGAATGATAATCATTCCCATTGACGCCGGGGACTACTCTGCCAGAGAACACCGCGTTATGTCCATCTCGCAGATCTTCGTTGGCCAATCCGGATCATCGCCGAGCGACCAAACCCGGACGTGTTGACGTGGGCAGCGCAATGCGCGCACCCCGGCGATCACCTACCTGCGGGTGTCCACCAAGGAACAGGCAGAGAAGGGCGGCGAGGCAGAGGGGTATTCGATTCCCGCCCAACGGGAGGCCAACCTGCGGAAAGCTGAGCAGCTTGGCGCTGTGGTGGTCCAGGAGTTTGTGGATGCGGGCGAGTCGGCCCGCAAGGCCGACCGGCCAGCGCTGCTGCAGATGCTGAAGTACATCGAGGTCCACAAGGTCGCGTACCGCATCGTCCACAAGGTTGACCGACTGGCCCGCAACCGGGCCGGTGACGTGTCGATCCACTTGGCGTTGAAGCGTGCTGGGGTGACGCTGGTGTCCGCGTCGGAGAACACTGACGAGACGCCATCGGGCATGCTGCTGCACGGCATCATGTCTTCGATAGCCGAGTTCTACTCCCGGAACCTGGCCGCCGAGTCGATCAAGGGCATGACGCAGAAAGCGAAAGTCGGGGGCACGCCGACCAAAGCGCCGCTTGGCTACCTGAACGTCGGGGTGCGCGACGAGCAGGGCCGGGAAGTGCGAACGGTCATAGTAGATGAGGAGCGCGGCCCGCTGGTCGCGTGGGCGTTCAAGGCGTATGCCTCCGGCTACTGGACCGAAGCCCAGTTGCGCCGCGAGTTGGCCAGCCGTGGTTTGACCACATTGCCGACCCCGAAGCGCCCGTCCCAGCCGGTCAGCAAGTCCGGGTTGCACCGCATCTTGACCAACCCGTACTACACCGGGGTCGTGAGGTTCCGGGACGCGACCTATCGCGGCAATCACGAGGCGCTGGTGCCGCCAGAGGTGTTCGCCCGCGTCCAAACGGTGCTGACCGCGCACTCATCGGCGGCGCGAGGCGCTGCGGCAGATGGCCAACGTCCGCTACGACCAGATGATGGCGGCGGCGAAACCCGAACTGTAGGCGCTGACCACAGAGGTCACGAAGATCGAGTCAGAGCAAGACCGGCTGCTGGAGGCCTACCTTGAGGACAAGATCAGCGGCGACACGCTGGGACGCAAGCAACGGTCCCTCGGCGAACGCCTGGAAACCGTGTGAGCCGAGATCAAAGTGGTCTCCTCCGACTACGCCCGGAACCGGGCGTTCGTGGACGACGCCCTCGGCTTTGCTGGCGACCCGGCCACCGTCTACCGCGAAGGCGACGCCACATGCAAGCGACTACTGGCGTTCGCGTTCTTCTGCAAGATTCTGGTCCACGAACTGCCTCCCACGGTGCCCCCGCCCGAGCGCCGCGTCCTTGAGGTCAGCCTCATGGAACCCTACGACCAGTTCTACTCTCCAGAGGTCGCCGAAGCCGCTGATAAGTGGGCTGACCAGCACCTCCCCGCCGAAGGACAGGCCTCACACGGCCCCGGTTCAACGGTCGCAAGTTTGAACCTGGGTCCTTTGGGGCCCTTCCGTCACTGGGACTCAAACGTCAACCCCTGGGTCGGCAAGGTGCGTATGTACTTGTCAGACGGCGTTTCTGGGATTTCGGTCGAGGTCGTGGATGAGGCCGAAACCGACGCTCGGGGGCCGATGGCGGGTCCAACTGAAACAGCTACAACGTCGGTCACCCCAGAGGTGGCGGCGCTGATCGTGACCGACTTGGAGGCGGGCGAATCCGTGCGCGGGATCGCCCGGAAGTACCACCTGCACCGCTCCACCGTGACACGGAACCTCCGCAAGGCGGGAGTGCCGCCGATCCAGACGACCGGCGTCACAAAGCAACCCAATCTGATCAAGGAAGCCAACCGTCTGCGCCGCGAGGGCTTGTCGCTGCGCCAGATCGCCAAGGAGATGGGCGTCTCGCATCCCACCGTTCACCGGTTGCTGAATGTCTGACGCATGACACATCACGGCACCGGTTCTGGAGATTTCGGGAACTCGATCAAGAATCGTTGCTCCCAGCCGGTGGAAGAATGGCCATGACGCTCGCCGACGGCCCACGGGCGTTCAGAATGCCTGCGGGACGCCAAGCCATTGCCGTTTCGATTTTTGCGATTTATGATTGGCGCATGAGTTTATTGATTGCAGCACCCGACGAGGCGCGCTCGGCCACATCGCTGGTAGAGGCGCTCGCCCTCGGCGGCGACGTCTCCGTGGTCGTCTCGGGTAAGAACCCGGTTCGGCTTCCCGTATCGCTGCTCCGCGTCCTATCGGCCGCCGCCGAAGCGTTCGCGGACGGGAAAGGGGTCGTGGTCGGCTCGCAGGACACATACCTCACGACGCAGGAGGCGGCGGACTTCCTGGGAGTGTCCCGACCCACGATGGTCAAGCTGTTGGAGGCCGGGGATGTGCCGTTCGAGCGTCCGAACAGCCACCGCCGGGTCCGCTTTGGCGACCTGGCCGTGTACGAGCGGGCCGAGCGGAAGCGCCGCCGCGCCGTGCTGGACAAGATGGCCGACGACTTCTCCGACCTGTCCCGCCGGCCCGAGTTGTTCACAGCCACCCGCTGATGGCGCAGCGCATCCTGCTGGACGCCTGCGTACTGGTTCCCATATCCCTATGCGACGTCTTGTTGGACTTGGCCGATGCCGAACTGTTCGAACCGGCCTGGTCCGCCGCAATCCTGCAAGAGACCCGCAGGACGCTGGTCGTGAAACGCGGCCTGGCGCCTGAGCGGGCTGACCGGCGCATCGCCCAGATGGTCTCGGCTTTCCCGTTGGGCGAGGTAACCGGATTTGA
>JAIRXP010000057.1 GCA_031268215.1 Bifidobacteriaceae bacterium
CAATTCCAAACCCCCAAACCCACCACAAAACCAACAACCACAACCACCCCAACCCACACCAACCGCAAACGCCGGTCCAACCCCAACCAACGCCGCCACAACCTCCTCAACCGCCCACCAGAAGAACTCCCCTCCGGAACAACCCCACCCTGGCCACCCCCACCAGACCCGGACAAACCGTCTTCTTCGACAATATCCTCACCCGGCCCGAGCTCGCCCAGGGGCGGCGCCTCATCACCGGACATGACGCCCACGACCCGACCCACCAGACAACCGGACACGCCCAACCAACACCAACACCCCACCCACAACAATCAACCCCAAACACACACCCCTAAACCACACCGGACTAACAACCCCCGTCACCGGCAACAAACCACCAGTCCCAGCCTCACCGCCAACAGGCCCCGCCCCACGTACACCAACCGTCGCGCCCGCACCCTGCCCGGAACCGGAACCGGAGCCACCGTTACCGCCCGCTGGCACATCAGCAATCCCGCCCTCAGGAGGCTCAACCCCAGACACCTCAAACGCCGCCACAATCTGGTCCTTCGTCAACGGATTCCCATCAGCATCAACGTATCCATCCAACCCCGGAGTGTCATCACACTCATCACCCACACCATCCCCATCCGAATCAACCTGCGCCCAGTTATACACATCCGGACAGTTATCCTCGCCCCGAGGAGTCGAATCACCATCATCACTCACCAACACTGGAGTAGAGCCAACCGCCGTCAACCCCTTCGGATCAGTCACCCGCACACCCACCACGCCATCAAACAACCCCTCAAACTGGTGATCCACCCGCCAATCAGTAGTCGTCTCATCCCACACACCATCACCGTCAAAATCCCACTCATAAGACACGATCTCCCCATACGGAGAATAGGACCCACCGGCATCAAGGCGGACCGTATCACCCACCGCCGCCACATACGGACCCTGGATCCACGCCCACGGGTTGTCCAATGCCCGCGCTACCGCTGCATCCACCGCACCAGCCACCCCCAGCCGTTCCGCGTCAAACACAGCCCCATTCGTTGCGTCACTGATCTGCCTGAACGCCTCCGAATCAAGCTCCCCACCATCAATCCCATACACCTCAACCGGATCAACCCGCAAGGACTTATCCCGCACATCCCGGTAACTGTATCCAGTCACAAGCTCACGGTTACTCGGCTCCATCGCACTGATAACCATCACCACCTTGCGTACGCCAGGACGCCAATCCAGATCCAAGGCCTCCATGATCCCTGAATGCATCGACTGGGCCGGGAACGTAGTGGCCCCGTAACGTAGCTTCATCATGGAGACCGCCAACCCAAAATCATGCGCCGAATCCGTGAACTCCGACCCAACCCGTGACCGGTCCACCCGTGAACCGTAGCCCGCGTCATGACCGGTAGTATCAACCCCCCAAAACTCAACCAACCCAAACCGAGCTGACTTTGAGCGCGACTCAATACCCGAAGCGATCTTGTTGACCTCATTACCGAACCGCGTACTCACCGAAGTGTCAGTACTCGTTGAAGCCGGGACGCTCATATCCACCACAAACGCCACATCAATCGGATCCTTCCCCCAAAGCCCGCCATTCGCTGACTTCGGCACATCAATCTGTTTCTGGACCACCTCAGCCATCTTCTCATGACCCGTAATATTCGGGTGGTACCACTCGCTTGTATCCCAAGACTTCTTACTGGTAGTCGCTTTCGACCCCTTCTGTACCCCAGCCGTCTCCAAGAACTCATTCAGCCACCGGTAATTGTTACGGTCACCGGTCGAAGGATGCGGTTCATGACCCTCGAAAGCACCAGAAATACCATCAACATAAGAGACCCGCAAACCGCTACCGCTGTGCTCGTTCCACTCAGACACCAACGCCTTCTGCTTCATGTCGGCTTGTTCACCCGCATGCCGTACCGCCTCAACCTGGTCATAACGATTCTTCTCGCACGGGTCGAGGGAGGCCACCCCACCACGATTCGGTTCCTCGCAACCCTTCAGTTTCTTTGCCGGCGTGTCAAGACTCAAACGAGGATAGCCCACCAAAACCACCTCCGTACGACTGGTATCCACCATCTCCGCCAGTCTCTCGAAAATCGTCGTGGTATCGTCCATGACCGTGTCGAGGCCTTCCAGCGCGGCGTTGACGAGACGCTGGCAGTCTTTGCCGTTGGCCACGACGGTGACGAAACACTTCTTGACGATCTCAGCGAACTCAACGTCGTTGCCACCAATCGTCAACATGATCAGGTCAGCGTTCGCGATCGCCCCCGGATTCGACGCTAGCTGGGCAACTGACCAATGCTTCTTCTTGTTCTCGTCCAGGACGCCCTCGGTTGTATCCCCGCCACGGGCCAGGTTGGTGACCGTGGTCTTGATCCCCTGTTCACGCAGCCACCGGGCATAGTTCTCACCCCAGTTCTGGTGACTCCGGTAGTAGTCCTTGGGGCCGTAGTACGTGCCCAGCCCGTTGCCGGCCGTATACGAGTCACCGATCAGCACAATCGACACCCGGCCGTCAGCGAGCACCGGACCACCAGGATACGGGTCAATCAGGATCATGGCCTCAGCATCAGGCTGAGACACCGGCAGGAAGCTCACCACCAGCAGACCCGCAGCGAACAGACTCAACAAGAACCCAAAACGGGAAAGGCGGGGACGCCTGCGGACAGAAGACACGGAAGAGATGGGGCCACTCATGGGTCACAGGTTAGCGCAGAATTAGAGCCGCCCAGGCCACCCGAGGTATGACGCCGTGACCCGCAGAGGGTCAGACGCTTTCGGCTAACGCCAGGACCTCAACATGATGAGTCCCCGGAAACAGATCGAAGGCCCGCAGGGCCGTCAACCGGTAAGAACCGGTCAGGAGGATTGCCAGGTCACGGACCAGGGCTGAAGGCTCGCAGGCCAAATAGGCGATCCGGGCCGGCCCGGCCGCCTTGATCAATTCGATTACCGCTCGCCCGGCTCCCGCCCGCGGCGGATCCAACAAAACCGCATCTGGGCCGCCACCATCCAAACCCGAACGCAGCGCTCTGGCCACCGGGGCGGCGGTTGCCCCCGCCAGGTCCAGACCGGCCCGCTTGGCGTTGACGCGCAGATCGTGGGCGGCCCGCCGCGACCCCTCGACCGCACTGACCCGCGCGCCCGCCGCCGCCAAAGGCAACGTAAACAGACCGGCGCCGGCGTAAAGATCCCAAATCTCCTCGCCGTGAGCCGGACGGAGCCCAGCCAACACCGCCTCCACCAATGTCCGCGGCGCTTGATGGTGAATCTGCCAGAATCCACCGGCGGCCAGTTCGTAGTGGAATTCCTGGCCAGCCACGCGCACAACCTCGGCCCGGCGCCGGACCCGACGAGCGGCATCGTCCATCCAAAAAGCCTTTCCCGCTGACGGGGCGACCGCCGTCAACCGCGTCGCCGGCGTCCAGCGGCGGCCAAACAGGCCCAACGCCTCAATGGCGGGCACAGCCATAGGCATGGACTCCAGGGGCTCAATGCGGTGAGTTCCAGCCGCGAACATCCCGGCCCGGCCCTCGGCGTCAACCCCCAGTTCAATCCTGGTGCGCCAGCCAAGCTGAGCGCCGTCCCCCACCGGCTCGACTTCTACCTGAGGGTGGTGCCCGATGCCGTGTCGCAACAGTCCGCCCACCACTTCCGCTTTGGCAACCAGCGCGGCGGGCGGTGCAAGATGGCCCCAATTGGCGGCGCCAACTAGCTGGCCGTCCGGCCAAGGAGGGTCAACCCGGTCCGGCGAGGGCTCAAGCACCTCAACGGCACGAGCCCGCCAATAGGACTTGTTGGTGGCGGTAACTTCCGCCCGGACTCGTTCACCTGGAATGGCTCCAGCCAGGAGCACCACCGGCGCGTCATCCTGGCGGCAGGCACAAATGCCGCCATTGCCCCACGGTCCAGCCGTCAGTTCGATCATTGGCCAGTCTCTCTTGGGTTGGCGGCGGCAGCATCCGACGGGTCTAACTGCCAGGGTACGGTCGCCACCACCACTCCCCGCACGTGCCGCAACCGCGAGGTCAGCCGGGCCGCCGAACGGTTATGCAACCAGCGCTCCCACCAGTGGCGGACCACCTTTTCAGGGATGTAAAGGACCACCATGTCCCGCGGGGCGCGGCGGCGCAAAGTGGTGACGTAATCAATCAAGGGCCGGGTGATTTCACGGCTGGGCGAATCCAGAACACGCAGTGTTACCGGCACGTTGGCGCGGTCCCAGGCCCGTCTGAGTTCCCATACCCGGGCCATGTCCACGGCCACCGTCAAGGCCTCCAGGCTAGATGGCCGGGTGGCCCTAGCGTAGGCCAGAGCCCGTGCGGTGGCCCTGTTCATGGCACTAACTAGGACTATTCCGTGGACCCGACTGGGCAATCCGAGGTCCGTCCGGTCGCCCCCTTTGGGCAACTTCAATTCGCCATCTACGCGGCGGTAATGACGGCGGACCGAAACCATCATCCAGAACGCTCCGGCCACCAGGCCCAGCGAAATCCACGCCCCATGAGTGAATTTGGTAATCACCACGATCACCAAAGCGACCGCCGTCAGCACCAGGCCCAGCGCGTTGACGGCCCGGGCTCCAGCCATGCGGCGGCGTTCGGCGGTGGTCTTGGCCAGCGGCAGTTTGGCATTCCAGTGCCTCAGCATGCCGAGCTGGGAGATGGTGAAGGACAAGAACACGCCAACTATGTAGAGCTGGATCAATCGAGTAACGGACGGGCCCATCACCGCGATCAGGGCTGCGGAGCCGGCCCCCAGGGTCACAATCCCATGGGCCGCCACCCGGCGGTCAGAACGGCGGTAGAACTGTTTCGGCAGGAATTCATCTTGAGCCAGCATTGACATTAGGGCTGGCACCCATCTAAAGGCGCTCGATGCCGCCAGGATCAGCAGAAAACCAACCAGAGCCGTAACCAGCACATAGACCGGTGGCGCCCCAGCGAACACCGTCTGTGCTATCTGAGCCCAGACCGGGTCCTGATGAAAATCAGTCGGCACAGGCGCCCCGGACGTGTAACGCAACTCCTGGGCCGGGTTGGCCACGAAGATTGCCCCAGTCAGGTCCGCCAGCAACAAGGTGCCTATCAAGAGCCCCGCGCAGGCCACCCCCAGGATGGCCAACGAACGCGAAGCGTTGCGCGGTTTGGGGTCACGGAAACGCCGCACGCCGGTGGAAATGGTCTGGACACCTGCCAACGCCACCGCACCGGAGGAAAAAGCCCTCAGCACTAGGAACGCCCCTGCCAGCCCAGTCAGGCCACGCTCAAACGCTGGGCCAGGGATCACTTCCAGGCCGTCAGCTGGCGAGGGCCCAAGCGTTCCGGTAAGTATCTCGATCCCGCCTACCAACGCGGTCAGGCCAAGCGCACCAATGAACGCATACACCGCAACTACCACGGTGTTGTCCAGGGCTCTCAGGCCGCGCAGCGAGGCCAGGGTGATGAGCGCGACCAACGCGATGGCCACCGCTTTGGTGTGGTCCTCGACCGGCGGGATGATCGCAGCCAGATACTGTGCCCCGCAAGAGACGGACACCGCGACAGTCAGCAGCGAATCGACCATGGCCGCTCCGCCAACCAGACCACCCGCCAGCGGGCCGAGGTTCTCCTTGGCGACGGCGTAGTCGCCGCCGCCTTCGGGATACTCCTTGATGGTCTGTCGATAGGACGCGATCACCACCGCCATGACGGCCGCGATCGCCAAGCCCACCCAGGCCGAAAAGCTGACACCAATCAGGCCGGCTGCGGCCAGGGTCAACAGGATCTCATCCGGTGCGTAGGCCACCGAGCTAAGCGCATCCGGGGCCAGCAACGGCAACGCTATCCGGATGCGTAAGGGGGACGGCTTGGCCCGGGGCGCGAACTCACCGGTGGGCCGGCCCATGACCAGCCGACCCAAAGTCCCCATCACATCTGGCACCGTGCCAGCCTATTACGGCGTCCGGCACTATTGCCCCGCGGCCCCCGGCCCGCGTGCCACAATCAAAGAGTGCATTTCATTGTCATGGGCTGCGGGCGCGTTGGTGCGGCCACCGCCACCGCCCTGGAAGGACGCGGCCACACGGTGGCTGTGATCGACCAAGATCCCGCCGCATTCCGCCGTCTCCCACCCAATTTCGCTGGCCAGCGCGTTACCGGCGTTGGTTTTGACCGCGAAATCTTGCGCCAAGCGGGCATCGCGGACGCTTATGGGTTCGCCGCCGTATCCTCCGGAGACAACTCCAACGTCCTGGCGGCGCGTGTGGTGCGCGAAACCTTCGGCGTGGACAACGTCGTGGCCCGCATTTACGACCCAGACCGGGCCGAGGTCTACCAACGCCTCGGCATAGCGACCGTGGCGACCGTGCCGTGGGCAGCGGATCAAGTCCTCCGCGCTGTGCTCCCTGCCGGCGCGGCCGGGGAGTACCAGGATCCGACCGGCAATCTCACCCTGGTCCGCTTTGACCTGCACGCCGAATGGGTCGGGGCTGATCTGGCCAGCGTAGAACAGGCTGCCCACGGCCGGGTGGCCTTCCTCTCACGGTTCGGCCAGGCCATCCTGCCCACCGCCCAGACCGTCTACCAGGCCGGCGACCTGGTTTATTTGTTGCTTCCAACTGACCACATGCTGGAGGCCGAACGGGTCTTAGCCCGTCCCCCGGAGGAGGAATCATGATGCGGATCTTGGTCGCCGGCGCCGGGTCTGTTGGTCGGTCAATCGCCAGCGAGCTGCTGGCCAACGGCCACGAAGTAACCATCATTGACAAGAACCCGGCCGCCATGCGAGTAGCCTCGGTGCCGGACGCTGACTGGATCCTGGCGGACGCCAACGAACTCAAGACCTTGGCCGAGGCCAAGCTTGAAGAGGCAGACGTTGTGGTCGCGGCCACCGGGGACGACAAAGCCAACTTGGTTCTGGCCCTGCTGGCGAAGTCTGAGTTCGGTGTTCCGCGTGTAGTCGGCCGCGTCAACAACCCCCGCAACGAATGGATGTTCGACCAGCTTTGGGGGGTCGATGTCGCCGTCTCCACACCGCGCATCATGACCGCCTTGGTAGAAGAGGCAGTTTCGGTGGGCGATGCCGTTCGCATCTTCACGTTCCGCCAGTCAGACACCGACCTGGTTGAGACAACCCTGGGCGAAGACTCCCCCTTGGTCGGCAAGCTGCTAGCCCAATGCGCCTGGCCCAGCAATTCCGTCCTGGTCGCGCTCATCCGCGACGGCCGCCCACTGGCCCCGGACCCAGATGAATTCCTTGAACCCCGCGACCAGCTCCTCTTCGTCGCTTCGCGTGACGCCATGGACGCACTCCAGCGCATGCTCGCTAATACGGACGTTCGCTAGCTCGTTGGCTTTGGGTCCGGCGGCGGGGGCCGCCTGAGCCGGGGCACCTGGCCCGCGCCACAGTCCAGCCGTCCAGGTGTCCCTTTCAAACTGTGGTCAGGTCAAGTCTGCGGCCGCCCGAGCAGGTCGGTGCCAGGGCCGGATCGCGCGCCGTCGATCACCGGCCCCTGCGGGATCACGCTAATTCCGGATCACTCCACCAGCTGATCTC
Source organism: Bifidobacteriaceae bacterium (assembly GCA_031268215.1). GTDB lineage: Bacteria > Actinomycetota > Actinomycetes > Actinomycetales > WQXJ01 > JAIRTF01. The sequence goes on from JAIRXP010000057.1 coordinate 7,549, forward strand.
TGGATTCATGCGAGCAGCCAGGGAACTGAATTCGTCATCGTGAATATTGAGGCAATCGTCGCTTGGATCAACATAAAGGGCACCGTTGTCGAAGGCGGCGGCCCAAGTCCGGGCCATCGCACCAAGCGATGAATACTCGATGACAGGCCGGTGCAGAAATTCATTCCGTATGTGCCGCACCGCACGCGGCGCCGCTTCACTCTGATCAACCGCGTAAAAGTCGCCCGCGTCGTCTAAGAGAACCGGGAACCAGTCAGGGTTCCAGTTCCCGGACCGCTTCAGTTCACAGTAGATTCGTATGGCGTCTTGCAAATACACGAAAATGAATGGCGGGTACACCCACATCTTCCCGAGCTTCGGATCGCCTTCCCAACTACAGCCGTTGTGCCAACCGAACAGAGCGGGGATGTCATCACTGGGCTCGAAGCCGCAAGCCTCAACCATCAACGCGGAGGACTCGGCAGACAAACCAGGCCGAAGTGACTGAATCAACTCGACGCGCCCCAACCGCGCCAAACTCACCTCAATGCTGCGAAGGCTTGTCAGCAGGTCAGTCATCACGGCTCGAACCCTACCTCGAATTGATCTCCCGGAAACCGAGCATAACCAACCCCCACACCCAACCACACAATACGCGTAGAAGCGGTCTGCTTCTCCAATAGTTGGGTGGCGCTGGCCGGGGCTCTAGCCGCCGGCCAGTTGGCGGTAAGCCTCCACTAAGGCTTCGCCCTCGCCGCGCCAATTGAGCCGCTCCACTGCCAGGCGCCTGGCGTTAGCCGAATGGCGTAGCGATAGGGCGTCATCGGCGGCGTAACGGGCTATGGCGGCGGCCACTTCCTTCGGCGAGGACGGATCTACCAGCAGGCCGCAATCGTTATCCAGGATGATGGGCCGCCAGTGCTCAAAGTCTGATGCGATCACCGGCAATCCGGCCGCGAGGTACTCGAAGAGCTTGGTCGGCAGGGCGCCGCCGCGGTGAGCCGGCGTATCCTGCAACAAGAGCAGGCCAACCCGCGCTTGAAGCATCAGCTCGCGAGCCTCCTCCGGCACCACTACACCCACGTAGTCAACTTCCGCCCAGCCGGGACGGGCGGCTAGTTCGGCCTCAAATCCGGCAGAGGTCATTGGGCCGGCCATCCGCAAGACCCAGCCGTCGGGGAACTCGGGGAACTGGGCGGCATCCGTCATGACGAAGGCACCGCGGCGCTGGGCCATCAACCCGACATAAGTTGCCACTTTGGGCCGCTCGGTGATCGGGGGAGCATCTTCTTCGTCGGCGCGCAGCGGCGGGTAATTGTGGACAACTGTTGTCTTGGCGGCCGGGAAGCGCTCGGCGATTGGCGACGTGGCCGTAATAACGTGATTGGCCAAGCCACCCAAGCGCACAATCCCCTTGGCCAGGACCTGGGCTAGGCGGCGGCCGACGGGCCCCAGGTAGGGCTTTGACTGAACGTCCAGCGGCAGATCCTCATGCGCGTCCCAGATCACCTTCTTGCCGCGCAGCCGCAGGTAAGGCACTGCCCAGACCAGCTCTGGATCATGCAGGTGGTAAACATCCGCCTTGGTCTTCAGGGCCGTGCGGATGGCGCGAATAGAGCCAAATAGCATCCGCCGGCCACGGGCCAAAGGCGGGCAGGGGATCACATGCACCCCAACATTCGGTCCCGGCACCGGAGTGTCAACAGCGACCAGTGAAACCTGGTAGCCCGCCTCCACCAGCGTGGCGCATTCGCGGTAGTGGATCCGGTTATCGGTCCAGCGGTGAACTGAACTGACGTGAGTGACCCGCCGGGCGCCGGTCCTCACATGTCCTCCATGGTGAAGGCGTTCTCCCCCACCTCAAGGAACTTGGTGTACGCGTCAATGCAGGTCTGCGGGTCAGAGTGGATCATCAGCTTGCCCTTGTGGATCCAAATGCAGTCATTGCACATGTCCCGGATTGAACCCAGGGAGTGCGACACCAGGAACATGGCCCGGGCGGACTCCATGAGTTCTTCCATCTTTTGGGCCGCCTTGACCCGGAATTGTGCGTCCCCCGCGGACAGGGCTTCGTCAATCATCAAGATGTCCGGGTCCATATGCACGCCCACGGCGAAGGCCAGACGGGTGGTCATGCCGGAAGAGTAAGTAGTCAAGGGCATGTCCATGAATTCGCCAATGTCCGCGAAGTCCGCGATGTCCTTGGCCCTTTCAGCCACCTGAGCCCGCGACATACCCTGCGCTAGACCGCCCAAGACTACGTTCTCCCGGCCAGTCAGCTTGGAGTTGAAACCCACGCCCAATGCCAGCAGCGAACTGATCCGTCCACGTACCTCAATCCTCCCCGAGGATGGCGCCAGAATACCTGCGATCGCCCTGACCAGGGTTGACTTTCCGGCGCCGTTGGCGCCAATGATCCCCAAGGACGTGCCGACGGGCACGTCAAAAGTCAGGTTCTGAAGCGCATGGACTTCCCGCACCGCCCGTTCACCCCGGCCAAGCCGGACGACAGCGCTTCTGAGGGTGGGCACACGCTCAAAAGTGGTGCGGTAGGTGATCGACAACTCCCGCACCGCCACTGCGGGCAGAACTCCCTTTGGGGCTTGCTTAGACTTAGATCCGGACAGCGAAATCACGCTCCCTTGACATGAAGAAGAGGGAGCCAAAGACAAAGCTGACCACCGCCCAGCCCAGGCCCACCAGCCACAGGTGCCATGGTGGCACAGTCGAGGACAGGAGCGCCTCACCCCAGCCGCCACAAATCGAGTACATCGGATTACAGAGCATCAGCCAGTACAGCGAATGATCAGGGCCAATCTTTGACAGTGGCCACAAGACTGGAGACAGGTACATCCAGATCCGCAGGAAGTAGGGCAGGAAACTGCCCGCGTCCCGGAAGTAGACCTGAAGGGCCCCCATGAAGGCGGCCAATCCAGCCGAGAAAACCACCATCAAGAGTAGGAAATAGACCGAGAGCAGCATCTCCCATCCCCAAGGCTGCTTGGTCAGCACCAGTTTCAGCACCAGGAAGACCGGCAGGGTGGGCAAGAAGCGGAAGAGCGAGGTCCTGACCGCAGCCAGCGGCATCAGCAGCCTGGGGAACGCCATCCTCGAGATCAGCGCGCCGCCTCCGGTGACGGACCCGGCCCCTGAGGACACCGCGCCCTGAAAGAGCGTGTAGAGGAACAGCCCGCAGCAGATGCGGGTCAAGGTGGGGCCGCCCTTCTTGATTTCCTCGCCAGTCAGGATCACCACCAGGATGAAGTAGACCACCGCCAACAGGGTGGGGTTGAGCACCAGCCAGAGACGGCCAAACACCGTGTCGGTGTGGGCGGAACGAATCGATGAGCGGGAGAACTCGGACGCGAACGGCCAGCGTGCCAGCACGTCACGCACATACGGCCCGATCTTCGGCAGGCCGGCTCGGCCGGCCTCATAGATATGCAGTTCATCCCTCACACCGGATGTCTGCCCAGCAGTCTTGGACAATATGGTCCTCTCTTCACTCGCCCGTTGCGGGCCGGCCTCCCTTGTGGCCCCACAAAGAATAGCGCCGCCCGTCACGAATTCCAGTAACCAGTCACCATCTACGGCGCGGACGCCGCCGGGTCACCGCCCGATCACCGCCGCCAACCATCAAGAATCCCTCGCCAGAAGCCGGCCCCCCAAGCCATGTGCATGGTCGCGATCACCACCGGGAGCCAAGCCCTGGCCTTGTTGTCTAGTCCCTTTGACGCCAACCCGGACGCCCCGGCCACCCCAGCGGCATAGATGGCCGGCACCGCCAGCGCGGCTGCCCAGCGCCGCCGCCCGCGTCCAAGGCCCGCCAGGCCCACCACCAAGCCCACGCCAACCGCCAATGCCGCCGCCGGCGGCGCCAGGTAGCGGGCGGACGCCGTATCCGGGTAAGTCTTGATCACTCGCCAGCGCCACCGCCCGGTGGAGTAGAACTGGCTGGCCAAGGCCCGCCAGTTGCGCCGCGGCCGGTAAATGACTCCGAGCGCTGGGTCAAACCAGACCACTTTGCCGGCCTCAATCAGACGGTGGTTGAGTTCCCAGTCCTGGGCCCGAGCGAAAGTCTCGTTGAATCCGCCCACCTCATCCAGATCCGCCCGGCGGAAGCTGCCCAAGTAGACAGTCTTGACTGGCCCAGCCTCACCGCCGGTGTGGAAGGATTCCGCGCCTATCCCGTAGGGCGTCGACATGGCCCGCGCGACGGCTTTCTGGAAGGGCTGGGTCCCTTCCGGGACCATCATGCCGCCAGCGTTGGCGGCTCCCGTCTCCTCCAGCACCTCGACCGCCCGGCGGATATACCCCGGCGGCAGCAGCGAATGACCATCAACCCGCACAAGGTAATCATGAGCCGCTGCCCGCCAGGCCCGGTTCAGGCCCTCGGGGGTGCGCCCGGACGGATTAGGCACGACTGTCAAACTTGGGTGGCGCTCGGCCAGGCGGGCCGCCAGCGCCTCGGTGGCGTCATCGGACGGTCCAACCGCCATAACGACCTCAAACGGGCCGGGATAGCCCTGCACAAAAATCTGATCGATGGCCTGCTCCAGGTGGTCCGCTTCATCGCGCACCGCCAGGAATACGCTGACACCAGGCCAAGGCCCCGGGATTGAACTCACACCCGCGATCTTACTTGGACATGGCCCTCAATGGCTCGGGCCCGTCTTCTAAATCGACGCGGCACGTACCCGTGAAGCCCCAATGCTCCCAGAACACTTGTCAAGGAGGCACCACGCAGGCCAGTTTTCGTCGGCGCCAAGCCTTGCATGACGCGGGCCGCACCGGCTTCGAGCGGGACGTCCTGAACGGGACGTTCTAAACAGGTCGCTCCACGCGGCCGAGCCGTTTACCTGCGAAAGGCAAACCACGGCATCGGCGGGGTGTGCAAATTGCGCCATTCGGCAAGTGGCCGCGTGAACCTGTCATAGCGCCAGCAGCAGGCGCAGGGCGCGGTCCACTTCCTCCATGAGCGGCGCCGTCAGCGTGGCTACCACGGCCGTGGCCACAGCGGTGCGGTTCACCCGGTCCGCTTGAACCACAAGCACTGGGCGGCGTCCGGCGGGGGCTGAATCCCCCGCGTCGCCCAGATCCACCCAACGGATCTCTCCGCGCCGCGCCATGTCACCATTCCTCCGCGCCCGTCATCGCCATCCAGACCGCCTACCCGCTGGCCAAAACTCTCGGGGTTCAAACTCTGCCCTCGATGCCGGGGGTCACCGTGCGGCCATCTCCTGGCATGGCCAGTTGCCCAGTAAGGTAGGCGGATGCGCATATCGGTGATCGGCTGCGGATACCTGGGTGCGGTACACGCGGCGGCCATGGCAAGTTTGGGACATCAGGTGATTGGGATTGACCCGGATCCCGCGAAAATCGCCAGCCTGTCATCAGGGCGGGCACCATTCTTTGAACCGGGATTGCCGGAACTCCTGCGGCAGGGGCTGGACGGCGGGCGGCTCAGCTTCACGACCTCCCCCAGCGCGGCCGCCGCCAACAGCGTTCATTTCATCTGCGTTGGGACGCCGCAACTACCGGGATCGCTGGGCGCGGACCTGACCGCCCTTGACACCGCCACCGAAGAATTGATGCCCCATTTGCGCCCCGGCGGCGTGGTGGTTGGCAAATCGACCGTTCCGGTCGGCACGGCGCGGCCCTTAGCGGCCCGCCTGGCGGATGCCCACGCCGCCCTGATTTGGAACCCGGAATTCCTCCGCGAGGGCCGGGCCGTGGCGGACACCCTGGCGCCGGACCGGATTGTCTACGGCCTGGCCACCACCACCGCTCGCGGGTTCGCGAACGACACTGGGGACAGCGCCTCCACTGCCCGCGCCGCTGGCTCGCTGGACCAGGTTTACGCCCGCTTGTTGGAGTCCGGCGTGCCCCGGCTGGAGATGTCATACGAATCGGCTGAACTGGTCAAGACTTCCGCCAACTCCTACCTGGCGTTGCGGGTCAGCTTCATCAACGCCATTTCCGATCTGGCGGATTCGGCCGGCGCCGACATCCTCGACGTGGCGGCCGCGCTCCGCTTGGACGAACGCATAGGGAAACACTTCCTGAACCCTGGGCTTGGTTTTGGCGGGGGCTGTTTGCCCAAAGACTTACACGCGTTGACGTCCCGGGCGGAACAGTTGGATGCCCCACTAACAGCCGCGCTGTTGTCCACCGCAGACCAGATCAACGTCTCGCGCCGCGCCCGCGTGGTCGAATTGACCCAGCGCGCCCTGGACGGCCCGGTAGCCGGCTCGCGTCTGGCCGTGCTGGGGCTGGCTTTCAAGCCTATGTCCGATGACGTTCGCAACAGCCAGTCCATTTTGGTCGCAGAGGCGTTGGCGGCGGCGGGAGCCAAGATAGTCGCTACCGACCCGCGGGCCGTCGAGACGGCCCGCGCGGCTCATCCAGCGCTGGCTTACACCGGAACGGTGATGGAAGCCGTCAAGGATGCCGACGCAATCCTGTTGCTGACCGAGTGGCCTGAATACCGTGAACTTGATCCGACCAGGTTGGCCTCTTGGACCCGGACCCGGCAGGTTGTCGATGCCCGCTGCGTACTTGATATACCCACATGGGCCGCCGCCGGCTGGACTGTCCACGCCCCAGGCCGGCCCGTACCGTTGAATGTGTAGCGTCGCGAGATGGCTCCTTGGATGCGTGAACCAGAGTATGTCGACATCTTGGCGGATGGCACCGTCAAGCAAGTCAATCCGTTCTCTGGCACCGAAGTTTGGACGGTGGCCGGCCGCGGGCACCGGCCCTTGGGGCCAGGGAAACAACGTCCAGAGGCACTTGACCCTGAGCGCCTAGATGCTTATTGCGTCTTCTGCCCCCGGCGCTATACGGACACCCCACCAGAGAAGTCTCGCCTGATTCTGCCGCCCGTACCTCCGGCCGGAACCGACTGGCCTGGCCCTGATTGGCCTGTGCGGGCCTTGACTCCGGCCGGCGATCTCGCCGCCACCACCGCTGAATTCCGGCGCGTGCCGAACCTGTTTGAGATCCTGTCCTTTGGCTATTGGCAGGCCAATTACGGCTACGAACTGCCGACTGATCTGGCTCACCACGCCCAGGAATATGTCGCCACGCCGCAGGGCCGCACCCACATTACCAAGTTACTGGCAGCCAAGGCGACCGCCAGTGGGCAGGCCCAACCGCCGGCCTGGACAGATGAACAGCTCGTTGATGCCGCCGGGGCGTTCTTGGCCTCTGGCCATGACGTGATAGTGGCCCGCCGCCATTTCATTGATAACGCCCTGGATGATTCGCAATTGGCCGGTGCGGGTACCCTCAGCCCGGAAGAGCACCGCCAGTTCATCAAGTTCACGGTTGGGGCGATGACCGATCTCTACCGCCGCAACCGTTATGTCCGTTACGTCAGCGTCTTTCAGAATTGGCTCAAACCGGCTGGCGCTTCGCTTGACCATCTCCACAAGCAGCTAGTGGCGGTCGACGAACACGGCGCTGGCTACGAGTTGGCGCTCCAGTCTTTGCGCCGCAACCCGGAAGTCTTCAATGAGCGGGCGGTCAACTACGCCGCCCGCAAGAACCTGATCATCGCGGAGAATGACTTCGCGGTGGCGTTGGCTGGGTTTGGCCACCGCTACCCAACCATTGAGGTGTTTTCCAAGTCCGAGGCTCCTGACCCATGGAACCACGAGCCAGCTGAGCTGGCCGGTGTAGCTGATCTGCTCCACGCCACCCACGCCGCGACCGGGACCGCCATCCCGACCAACGAAGAGTGGCATACCCGGCCGATTGACACCAAGAGCCCAACGCCTTGGCGGATCATGGTGAAATGGCGGGTCTCCACCGTGGCCGGATTTGAGGGGGCCACCAAGATCTACCTGAACACCATTGACCCTTACGCCTTGCGGGACCTGGTAGTGCCAAAGCTTTTCGCGTTGCGAGCCGAAGGCCGCGTCGCGCCGGAAATACGGATCGCCACCGAGGCGGCCTGCCGTCCCAATCCGCTGCGCTACACCGCGGACCGCGGGCCGTCGCTGTTCTGACCCCTGCCGTAGCTACTCTGAACCCGGGCCTTGCTGGCAGCAGCCAGCCGCGGTCGGCTGCTGCCCTGATGGTGGACATCCGCCGCCTAGCTCAGCGGCAGCGAGCCTCGCGACCTAGGGTCTTGGTACATGCCACAAGCCGCGATGCCCGCGGCCATCGCCATTACTCTGGGCCTGCTATTGGCGGTGGTCACCTTCACCCCTCTGGTGGCCCTGGCCTATCGCCGCTACCACCGGCTGACCTGGCGTTACGTCCTGGCCTGGGTTGCCTTCTTGATCTACTTCATGGCAATCTGGGCATACACGCTGTTCCCGTTCCCGGGGCCCGGTCCGGTCCGCTGCGTGCGCCCACAATTGGTCCCGCTTTACTCGGTCCGCGACGCACTCAACTATCCGCATGGGTCGTTGGGGCAACTCCTCGACAATCCAGTAGTCGCTCAATCGACGCTCAATGTGGCGCTCTTCGTACCGCTGGGAGTCTTCATCAGCATCATCTGGCGCCGGGGTCCATTCATCTCGATGCTGGCCGGAGCTGGCCTGTCCCTATTCGTTGAGACAACCCAGCTGACTGGCGTTTGGTGGCTGTACCCGTGCGCCTACCGGGTGTTTGACACGGACGATCTGATTACCAACACCACCGGCGCGCTAATTGGAGGCGTTGTAGCGTTGGCCATTCCCCGCACCTGGTTCAGGCCCACGCCTCAGCCGCCGGGTGAACCGGCGCCCGTAACGGTTGGCCGCCGCTTGGTGGCCATGGTTTGCGACCTGGTCAGCGCGCTCCTGCTTGGCTCGGTACCGGAAATGGTCCTTGAAGCGTTCATTCACCCCAACCGCCATTGGCAAGAGACGTGGGGCATCTGGATCGAGTTCACCATACCCTTCGCCGTCCAGGCTCTTTGCGTGGCCCTCTCCGGGCAGACTCTGGGCGATAAAGCCACGCTGCTGAAACTGGAGCCGGCTCGCCCGGCCTGGCTCTGGCGCCGAGCGACGCGGCTCTTTGGCGGGATCGGTGGCTTCCTATTGCTTGGCGTAACCACCAGCAGTTCGGGCTGGCCACAGCCTCTCTTCGTGGCAGCGGCGTTGATCGCCGTACTGCTCAACCGGCAGGGCCGGGGTCTGCCGGGAACGCTGGGACGCCAGACGCTCGTGGACAGCCGCGCCTGACATGTTCTCACATTGCGAGATAATTCCCTTTACAAAACTTGGCTTTTGCCATTCCTTGGCATTGTTGTTCTGCCGGCCGGATTCCTGGCCCCCTCACCTGGCGGGGGCCCGCGCCGGCTCAGACCACGTTGGCATACCCAGAAAGGAGCCCTAGAGTGCCATCAGCACAAGCAATCGCGCTGCTCGACCGCCTCGAAATCATTCTGGCGGCCTTGGCGGACATGCCACCGGCGGACCACACCGAGGATGGCCTGCACCAGGTCCTACGCTCACGCGGCCACCGGCCATTGACTCATCCAGAGCGCCAAGCCCTCGCGGCCCTGGGACGCGAACTGGCCTGACCAACAGCCGACTACTGCCCCGCAGGCGACGGCGCCCCTTCTTGGGCAGCGCCCCGCGCCAACCGCACCGTTCCCACAACCATCGCAGCCGCCGCCAGGCCAAGGGCCAACCAGGCCGGACCATGGGTCCCCAGGCGAGCACCCAATGCCCACAGACCCAGGCCCACTGCCACCACCGGCTCCAGGACCTGCGTAGTGGGCAAGGACGCTCCCAAGTTGCCGGCGTGGAAGGCGGTTTGTTGCCAGGCCGTTCCCGCCAGTGCCCAGACCAGCAGGGCATAGACCGGCCAAGACCGGAGCACCCCGACCGGACCCGTCCGTTCCAGACTGGCCATCACCAGTTCAGTCAGCGGAGCGACAATCCCATACGCCATCCCGGCCAGCGCCCCAAAAGCGACCGCTCTGACGGTGCCTTTGGTACGCCACCCCGCGGCGAACAGACCGACACACGCAACCACGCAGGCGGCGCCCGGCCAGATCCAGGGCCGGGCCGCGTCCGACACTGACTCCTTGGTTGAGTCCGCCAGCACGGTGAAGACCGCTAGACCCGCCACCACCACAGCGGCCCAACACAAGTCGCCCCGCGAAACCCGACGACCGTTCCACCGGGCCGCCAACGGCAACGCGAAAATCAGGGCGGTCACCAATACCGGCTGCACCAACACAACCGATCCGAAGACCAAGGCCACCGCCTGCAAAACGAACCCGGCGGCATCGCCCAAGGCCCCGGCCCACCACATAGGCGACCGTGCCAAGCGGAGATAGAGGCGCAAGCCCTCACCTTGCCCGTCCGGGACACCAGCCGCCGCGTGCTGCTGGGCAACGAACGCGCCGGCGAAACTCAGGGCAGCCGCCAAGGCCAAGACAACGGCCAGTAGTTCCATAAACTCAATTCCCCCGATTCCCAACTAACTCAGCGGTCAGCCACTGCCATCTCCGCGGTGTTCCGACATGACCTCCGTTATGGCCCGGAAAACCGGATTCTCGGCGATCTCCTCAAGAAAGACCGGGTGTCCTTGGGAATCCGCCAACGGCACCGACCAATTGGGATATTCACGGTCCGTCCCCGGAAGATTCTGAGTTCGGCGCTCCCCCACCAGATCAGCCAAAGAAACGCCCAACATGACCGATGGCGTAGCGCGCAAGAATCGATGCATGGCCTTGACGATCTCAAGCTCCTCGCCAGCTTGGCTCGGGTCCAGAAAACCGTGCCGGACCAACATATCCACCATCTTGCCTCGCTCTTCACCAGCCGCGGCCTGCGCCTTCTCCAAGGGCGTGTCCAGCAGCCCAAGGCGATCACGTTGGGCGACGTGCTCACCGGCTAAGTACGCCGAAGTGGGGGGCAAGTCATGGGTGGTGATGGCCGTCAAAGCCAAATAACGATAAGCCTCCGGATCGACTAGCTGAGTGGTGTCCTCGGACTTCTCAAACCAGATGATCGAATTGCCCAGCAAGCCCCGACTGCCCAAGTATTCACGCAAGCCCGGCGGCACCACGCCAAGATCCTCGCCGACCACCACCGCGCCAGCGCGCGTGGCCTCCAGGATCAAGAGCGAAACCATCGCTTCACGGTCATAGGCGACGTAAGTACCTTCGCCCGGGCCGGCGCCATCGGGAATCCACCACAGTCTGGTCAGCCCCAAAATGTGGTCAATCCGCAGCGCACCGGCGTGCGCCAACACTGAACGCAAGATAGAACGGTACGTGACGTAACCGGTCTCCTCCAGAGCATCCGGCCGCCAAGGCGGCTCTGACCAGCCCTGGCCCACCTGATTGAAATAGTCCGGCGGCGCTCCGACCTGCATGCCCGCCGCCAGAATGCCGCGCCGGGACCACGCGTCAGAGCCCAAGCTATGAACACCTACGGCCAAGTCCTGGACAATTCCCAAGGCCATGCCGCCTTCGACGCAGCGGTCCTGGGCGCGGGCTAACTGCTGGTCCGCGATCCACTGCAACCAGATGTAGAAGTCAACCTCATCGGCGTGGTCAGCGGCGAACCTGGCCGCCTCAACCCCACCATAAGGAATCATGTTGGCCAGCCGGGCGGCACTCAGCGCGCTCCACAAGGCGAAATCACCAATCGCCGGCTGCCGGTACGCGCGGAACTCGTCCAGGCCGGCCTGACGGTCAGGCGAACGCGGGACTTGATAGATCAGCCGTAAGGCCTGCCCCTTTAGAGTCCAAGAAACGTCCCGGTCCAGCATTTCGGCGTCACCGTTGGCGGCTTTAGCCCGGACGGCCAAGGCATCCACAGCCGCCCGGACCCCTGGAGAAGCCGAGGCGTATTCGTCAATCGCTTCCGGTCGGATGTAGTAGGGATTCGTGAAGTCGCGCGTGGCTGGCAGATACGGTGACTCGGTGAATGGCGCCACCGGTTCGCCGGCGTGAACAGGATTGATCATCACGAAATCGGCGCCGACACGCTTGGCCATCTGGTATCCCAAGGTCGCCAGATCCTCAAAATCCCCAGTGCCCCACGAATCGTGCGAACGGATTGAGTAAAGCTGGACCATGGGGCCCCAGACCGACTGCCGCTTCAATTTGGGCGGCAGCTCCAGGCGATCTGGGCAGACCGCCAAAGTGCCCTCGAAGATCCCTCCGCCGTGGACGTGGACCCGTAGCTTATGCCATCCCAATGGCAGATCGACCGGCAAATCGCGATAGACGCGCACCAACTCCAGACCATCAACCCGGCGGCGCTCGCCGCCGTCCCCCTGGATTGTGCCCAGTTCGACCCGGCCGCCGGTTCCCTCCAGCAACGGATCATTATCTAAGTCCACCCAAAGGCGGGCGCTACCTCCAGCCGGCAATGTCACCGGCACCCGGGTCCCGCCGCTGACCCGTGCAACCGTAGTTGGCGGCACTGCCCGGCGCCAGCTCCGGTCCGCGAAGTCCTCCAAGGACCGCTCAACTTGCTCCGGAGTGTCCACGGAAGCACCCAGTGCCGTCAGAACCGCTTTGACGGTTCCGTCCGGGACCCGTGTCGCCTCACCCTTCCAATTGGTATATTCCGTCGTGACACCATATTGCCGGGCCAGGTCAGCTAACCCACCAGACCCACTAGTGCCACTTCCAAGGAGCGACCCCAAGAATCGCGCCCGTGGACTGGAAGTTTGACTCATAAACACAAGGCTAGCCCAGCACTCCCAGCACCGTAAGGAACCTCACCGCTGTCACCTAGGACGGTGGTCAAGACACCTATCGTCCCACGTACTAGTTGACGGGTTATGGCTGGTCCGGGCGGCGCCCGCGCTAGCTGATCCGGTGGTCAGCCGGCGTTTCACCGGTCCGCCTTCGCGGGACCGGCCAACGCTAGGGCCCAGCGACGGTCCCAGACTGGGATCATCCCGGCACGGCATAGTGAAATCCCGCCCAAGATTAAGGCAGAATCGGATAATCAGCGGCAATCAACAGGAGGTGGGGATGATTTCAGAAGATCCCCGGGACCGCGAGCGCGCTAAGCGCCTGGGCGCAAACAGGCCAGACCCACATTTACACGGCTCGACTAGTGCCGGCCGCGGCGACCGGCAGTCTGGCCAGAAGGCGCCGGCGCACCCCTTCTCCGCTCTTCCCAAGGACGCCTGATGCCTGTCATCCGTGCCGCCGCCGCGACCGATGTTGGCTCCAACCGCGAGATCAACGAGGACTCGGTCCTCGCGATCAACCCGGTCTACGTGGTGGCAGATGGCATGGGCGGCCATGAAGCGGGTGAAGTCGCGTCCGCCCGGGCCATCGCGGAAATGGCGCACCTGATCGATCTGCGCCGCCCAGTCACCGAAGACGACGTCAAGGCGGCCGTTCGCGCCGCCCAGTTCTCTGTCTCCCAGCTAGCCACTGAACGCCGGCGGCTGATGGCGGGCACCACGCTCACCGGCGTCGTGATAGTCCACCGCGACGGCCAGCCCTGGTGGATGATCCTTAACCTGGGAGATTCACGCACTTACAAGCTGGTCAATGGCGAGCTAACACAAGTCTCAATAGACCACTCCGAGGTTCAAGAACTAGTCAACATTGGCCATCTCACGCCCGCCGAAGCGAGAGTCCACCCCCGGCGCAACGTGGTCACCAGAGCGCTCGGCGCCGGAGGCCGGTTCCAGCCTGACTACTGGCTGTTGCCCTTGCAGGCCGGCGACCGCCTAATGATCTGCTCCGATGGGCTAACCGGCGAAGTCACCGACGACGTGATCGCCGGGATGTTGCTGTTCAATCCCGAACCGCCGGCCGCCGCCCAAGCACTGGTGGCTGAGGCCCTCCGAATGGGTGGCAGCGACAACGTCTCAGTGATCGTGGTCGACGCGATCAGCGACACACCCTGAAAGACCCCTGCCTCTAACGGCTGCGGCCCCCTTCCCCGCCCCTGTAACCGTGCCATCACGGCCTGTCAACCGTGCTGTCCAGCGATCGTCTCATGGTGGTGAATGACCTCTGCCACTATGAACCCCAAGAACTTCTCCGCGAACCGCGGATCCAGGCCGGCTTGATCCGCCAGGGCTCTCAACCTAGCGATCTGCTGAGACTCCCGGCCGGGATCCGCCGGCGGCAGCCCGGCGCCGGCCTTCAGGTGGCCAACCCGCTGAGTGAACTTGAACCGCTCTGCTAGCAAATGGACCAAGGCGGCGTCAATGTTGTCAATCGAATCCCGCAGCTCGGCTAGCTGGGACGCGGCCCCCGAGGGATCAATCTGGCCGGACACCATCAAGCCGTCTTCTTGGCGGGCAAATCCCGGCCAGACCTGGTGGTCCGGCCCTTAGGCACAATAGTTGGATTGACGCTCTGCTCCACCACGTTGCGGTCAATCACAACCCGCTCAATGTCCTGCCGGGATGGCACATCAAACATCAACGGCTGGAGTATCTCCTCCATGATGGCGCGCAGTCCGCGGGCACCGGTCCCGCGCACCATGGCCTGCTCAGCGATCGCCTCAACCGCGTCATCAGTGAATTCAAGGATCACATCATCCAGCTCAAACATCCGGCGATACTGCTTAATCAGGGCGTTGCGCGGCTCGGTCAGGATCCGCTGCAAAGAGTCTTGCCCCAACGGCAAGACAGTCGCCACCACGGGCATCCTGCCAATCAACTCCGGGATCAGCCCAAACTTTAGCAAGTCCTCCGGGCGGGCGTCATCAAAGTCGTCTTCGCTGCCAGCCACGTGCAGCGGCGCACCGAAGCCAATCCCGTGCCGCCCAGCCCGTTGGGCGATGATCTCTTCCAGTCCCGCGAACGCACCGGCCAGGATGAATAGCACATTGGTCGTGTCGATCTGCAGGTAATCCGAGGCCTGCGGATGCTTGCGACCGCCTTGGGGAGGCACCGAAGCGACGGTGCCCTCAAGGATTTTCAGCAATGCCTGTTGAACGCCTTCGCCCGAAACGTCCCGAGTGATGGATGGGCCGTCCGCCTTGCGGGCTATCTTGTCGATCTCATCGATGTACACGATCCCCGTCTCAGCCCGCTTGACATCACCATCCGCGGCCTGGATGAGCTTCAGCAGAATGTTCTCCACGTCTTCGCCAACGTACCCGGCCTCTGTCAGCGAGGTAGCGTCGGCGATGGCGAAGGGCACGTTCAGCATCCTGGCCAGCGTCTGCGCCACGTAAGTCTTGCCGCAGCCCGTTGGCCCAATCAACAGAATGTTTGACTTCGCTATCTCAACTGGCTCTGATTCAGCCGAGCCGCCAGCGCCACGCCCAGCCTTGGACCCGGCCTCTTCCGGCGTTTTCCCCCGCTGCTGCTTGGTGCCGGGACGTGCGGGACCGGGCACCACCTGGCTTGAGCGGATGCGCTTGTAATGGTTGTAGACGGCGACCGACAGCGCCCGCTTCGCTCCGGCTTGCCCAATCACGTACTGATCCAGGAAGTCGAAGATCTCCCGTGGCTTTGGCAGTTCCATCATGCCTTGTTCGCCCTGAGGCGGGAGCTCTTCGGCGATAATCTCGTTGCACAGATCAATACACTCGTCGCAGATGTAGACCGAGGGGCCCGCGATCAACTTGCGCACGTGCTTCTGCGACTTCCCGCAGAACGAGCATTTCAGCAAGTCGGCAGCACCATCGCTGATCATCGGCATAAGGCTTCCTTTCGCCTGACGGGGAAGAACGGCTCTAATGGTAACGCGACCAGCCCATCTGCGGGCGCGCGGCTCGCTGGGACCCGGTGAACGGCATCGGCCAAGCGGTGGGAGCGGCCCGGCCAAACGCGTTGCCGTGCGACAATAGTTCGGTGCCTACGACTAGCGCGGCCGTTGAGTCGCCCTACTTGGCGTTCGAGCGCGAGGCTTGGGCGGAGCTGAAATCCTCAACGCCCCGGCCCCTGACGGAACACGACGTAGCCCGGATTCGGGGTATCGGTGATGAAATCTCCCTTGATGAGGTGGACGCCATTTACCGGCCCCTGTCCGCACTGCTGAATCTGCACGCTCACGCCTCACACTACTTACATGACGTGCGGGGCATGTTCTTGCGCGACCAATCCGTCCGCACCCCCTACGTGATTGGGATAGGCGGATCGGTAGCCGTAGGAAAATCGACCGTCGCCCGGCTGTTGGTCGAGTTGATGGCCAGATGGCCGGACACGCCCCGGGTCCAATTACTGCCCACGGACGGCTTCCTCTACCCCAACGCTGAACTCCGCCGGCGCGGTCTGGCCGACCGCAAGGGGTTCCCGGAATCCTATGACCGCCCGGCCCTGCTGCGCTTCTTAGCTCAGGTCAAAAGCGGTGCGGCCCGGGTTGAAGCGCCATCCTATTCGCACCTGCGCTATGACATTCAGCCCGGTCGAGTCACGGTGGTCACCCAGCCGGATGTGCTCATCGTTGAAGGCCTCAACGTGCTCCAGGCCGCCCGCACCGGCGCCCGCGGCGCTGACGAGCTAGTGGTGTCTGATTTCTTCGATTTCTCCATTTACGTAGACGCCGACACAGACCACATCCGCCGCTGGTACGTTGACCGTTTCCTAGCTTTGCGCGACACGGCCTTCACGAACCCTGATTCGTTCTTCCACCGCTACGCTTCGATGTCCTCTCAAGAGGCCACCGCCTTCGCCATCAGCGTCTGGGAGGCGATCAACGCCCCCAACTTGGTGTCGAACATCGCGCCGACTCGTTCGCGGGCATCCCTGATCCTTCACAAGGGACCAGATCACCTGGTCGAACGCATCTACTTGCGCAAAACGTAGCGCCCCTAACCAAAGTATTCGGGGCGTCCGCGATATCAGCGCTCGCCAGCCCGTTCCATGCGCCGCCTGACCTGGCTCAATTCGTTCTCAGCGGTCGCCAGTTCGCGTTCAAACAGTCCGCCCTGGTTGCGGTTCAACTGCCGGTAGGTGCCGGCCGCCTCAACCAACCGAGCTTCGGCTTCCTCAAGCTGCGATTGCTCCTGGTGGACTTTGGCCAGTGCGTACAGCGCCGTAGCCAGTTGGGCCTTCAACGAGCCGTCAGTCTCATCTTGAGCTTCCAGCGCTAGTCTGCGGCTGACTTCCACGGCCTCGGTTAGGACTTCGGCCGCGCGGGCCAGGTCCCCCTGCCGGTGATGCACGTCACCCAAGCCAGCCAAGGAGATCGCCAGAATCAGGCCGTGGCCAGGCTCGACCGCAGCGACTTGGCGATCCAAGTCAACCGCCTCTGACATTAGAGCGGTCGCATCCATCCAGCGGTCTTGGGCGCTGCGGATCTCCGACAACGCTTCGATCGCCACCCGCAATAAGTCCGAGTAGGACTGAAGGTCATGGCTGGCCAGCTCACGGTACAGGTCGGTGGCCTCGGTCTGGCACGCAGCGGCGAAATCCAGGTCCCCCTCCCGCAGAGCCTTGTTGGCCAGGTCCATCAGCCGCTGGGCGGTGAATTCCAAATGGGTCTTGAGTTGGCCGCTGGCGCCACCCCGCCACAATTCGATGGCCTCATCGAAATGGGCGCGAGCACGGTCTAGCTGGCGGCCCGCCACCAGCGTGGAGGCCAGATTGACCAGCGCTCCACCCAACAGGGCCCGCCCGGTCTCCGGTTCGGATTCGATCAATTGCCGGAGAATGGCGATTGATTGCTCGTGATGGGACAGAGCGTGATCCGGGCGGTCGAAGCGCCGGTACAGAGCACCCAACCGGCTGGCCGCATCTTCCCGCAGTTCAGCGTCCGCCGCCGAATCCGGCCGCATCACGTCCAGCAGAACCGCTTCGGCTTGATCCAGGTTCTCGCTCTCTTCGAACATCTCGGCTAGGCTCAGCGCCGCCGTCGGTGGTTCACCCTCGCGGGTCTGGCGTTCCAACTCTTGGCGCAAGGCTGCCTCGGTTGGGGCAGTGTTCAAGCTCATCATGGACATGTCACCTCTATCCGCCAGACCGGAGGACCGCAATCTTCAGTCTGGTCAAGTCAAATGAGTAACGCCAGCCACGCGGGGTCACAAGGTGGGGCTTGGCTGACGACCGATCACGATCAGCTTACCGCCCACTGTCAAGGCGGCCCCGTCACCGCTCAGGGCGAGTCTTCCATGATGCGGCCATGGTGACCGCGGCGCCGTTGGCTCACACCGCGCCCGGTCCGCGAGCATCCCGCCCGCCCGTCAGGCCTCATCCGCGCCCAGTCTGTCCTCCTGGAGAAGCTCACGTTCGCTGATCAATCTGGCCCTCAGCCGTTCGTTGTAGCTCGGTGGATAGTGATAGACGGCCACACCCCACTTGTGGTTTGGGTCCAACGTCAACTCGGACTCTGTATAGTCGTAGAACTGGCCAGGCTGCAGGTCACGAGCCATCCAGGCGTACATCTCATCGAAGTATCGGTTGACCCGCTTCAGACCCGCCACAGCGCCCACCGCTGGCGGCGGAGCGGAGCCATCAGCCATCTTGGTGGCCCAATAGACTCGGCCCACTCGCACCGAGTCCAACTTGTTGGCCTCCTTCAACAGCCGCACCAGCCGCTTCCAAGCACGCCGCCACAGCCTCATGTAAGACTTGGAGAAACGACTGATCGTTTTCTCAGAGCCCACCCGAAATCCAGTCTCAGAGAACTCTGGCGACACTGTCGCGAAGGTCTCGCGCCCGCGGCGCAGGACCGCGAACCGCTCGTCAATCAAGTCGAGCAGCAAGATGTCGAATTCGCCATCCGCGATTAGCTGTTTCAGCCGCGCCGACTCCAGGTCCCAAGTCACCATGCGCCGGCGGAAAGGCGACTCGATAGCCGCGGTGTCAACACCAGTGAAAGGACGCCGAGACATCGCGCTGATCATTGAGGAGCGGGCCACGTAACCGGCCAACTCGACCTGGTCCGCAGGCTCCAACAGCTCAAAAGCGTCACGCGAAACACATGATCCATAGATTAAGACCCGCAAAGGCGATGCTGCCGTCATGAATACTCCCTGTCCGTAAGCCCAGGCCTGGCCTGCCGGGGACAGCCGCCGGTCAGCGCCATTGTCCCGCCAACCAGGCCAGGAAGGGCGCGAAGGCCAGAGCCGGCAGCAAATCAGCGACTTGAATCTTCTTGATGTCCGCCAGACGGATGCCCAAAGCGATCAGGATGATGCCGCCGGTGGCGCCCAACGCGTCGATCTGCCCGGCCGACAAGAATTCGCCTAGACCCAACCCGAGCAGAGTCAACGCCCCTTGATAAATCGCCAGCGGAAGGACCGAAAAGGCGACCCCTAGACCCAGGGCCGAGGCGAAAGCCACGGCCGAAAACCCGTCCAGCACCGATTTGACGATCAATTGTTCCGCTCCGCGGCCCAGCCCATCATTGAGCGATCCCAGGATTGACAGGGGCCCAACGCAAAACACCAGCGTTGAGGTGACCATTCCTTCGGCGAACCTTCCCGGCTCCGCGCCTCGCGCCAGCTTGCCGCGAAGCCATTCAGCCCCCGCATCAAGCCGGTTCTCGAGCCGGACCAGCGAACCAGTGATCGCGCCCAACAGCAGCGCGCCCAGGACAATCAGCATTGGGGCCTGCTTCCCGACCTCATTACTCAGCGCCGGGCTGAGCCCGTCGATGATTGCCGTAGCGCCAAGCACCATGGTGAACAAGCCCAGGCATTGGGTGAGTAATTCACGCGTCCGCTCGGGAAAACGATTACCCAGAAGAAGGCCAATACCCGACCCAGCCAGCACCGTGACAATGTTGATAGCCGTCCCGGCGCCCCTGAACACGTCCACCATCATAGGGACGAAGCTCCGTCCAAACGGTCAAGCCATTCCTCCCGCACGCCTCCGGCGCAGGCCGCGGCCACCGGTCGCTCAACGCAAACATGTCCAATCAGGCCGTCCGCCAGTCCCGGGGCGAGGCCCAAGAAGCCAACCCCCAGGGCCACGGGATCCAGGACCGTAAAGCTTCCCAGCCCGGCCCGCATCCCCACTCCCAACCATTTCAAGTACGCCTCCTTCTTGGTCCAAACGTCAAGCAGACGCTGTCCAGTGAGGTCAGACGGCCCAGACAAGATGTAGTCACGTTCATCAGCGGCGAACCGATCCGCCAGAGCCAGGTTCACCGTCCGGCCGACCAGTTCCAAGTCAAGCCCGCAGGTAACCGCGCCAAGATCCCTGGCCCAGTCCGGTCCCCCCGCCCGTTCAGGGCCACCGGCCGGCCCCGCGAACGCGACGCCAACATGCCGGCGGGTATATGACACCGAGAAGCTGAACTCCGGGCATTCCGCCAAATACGGCTTCCGATCTTCGGTCCGTTTCCAGGTCAGACCGACACTTTGGCCGCCCTCCCCGAGGTCCGCCACATTCCAGCCCAGCGCTACCCGGGCCTGCCGCTCGACCACGGCCCGGGCCAGAGCGGCGGCCTGGCGCCCAGCCCCGCCCGGAACGGCGGCGAGCCGGACCAGTACCTGGAACGACGGCATCGGGCACCTCCACGGGGCGGTATGAGAGTAACGGGCCTGCCCAACGAGCATAGGGCAAACGCCGGCCGGGTCAGGCAGGCGGCCGTGCCTGGCGCAGGACGGCCCGGTTACGTTCCAGGCGCTCCGACACCTGGCGTTCGTAGCCCCTGCCGGTTGGCTGGTAATAGACGGCTCCGTTAACATCCGGCGGAGCGTAGATTTGGGGCACGATGCCGTCCGAGGAGTCGTGTGCATACCGGTAGTCCACGCCGTGCCCCAGCCGCCCGGCGCCACCATAGTGGGCGTCGCGCAAATGCTTGGGTACCGGGCCACCCCGGCCCTCCCGAACGTCCGCCAGGGCCCGGTCAATGGCCACGCATGAGGCGTTCGATTTCGGTGCCGTCGCCAAATGCACCACCGCTTCCGCCAGCGGAATGCGACCCTCTGGCATCCCGATCATTTGTACCGCTTGGGCGGTAGCCACCGCGGTCTGGAGGGCGGATGGATCCGCCATACCAATGTCTTCTGCCGCCAGGATGATCAGCCGGCGAGCGATGAACCGGGGGTCTTCGCCGGCTTGGATCATGCGGGCCAGGTAATGCAACGCGGCGTCCACGTCGCTGCCCCGAACCGACTTAATGAAAGCGCTAGTCACGTCATAGTGCTGGTCGCCATCTCGGTCATATTGAACCACCGCCACGTCGATCGCCCGCTCAATCTCTTCCAGATCAATAACCGGGTCCTCCTTGCCCAGGGCGACGGTTCCGGCTGCCGCCTCCAGGATCATCAGAGCCCGGCGGGCGTCGCCGCCGGCCAGCCGTATAAGTGAGGCGCGGGCCGGCCCGGTCAGTGACACAGTGCTATCCAGACCCCGTGGATCCGCCACCGCCCGGTCCACTAAGCGGTCGATTTCGCTATCCCCCAGGGGCTCCAAGGTGAGCATCAACGAACGGGACAACAGCGGCGTAATAACAGAGAATGAGGGGTTTTCGGTGGTTGCGGCGATCAATGTGACCAGCCGGTTCTCAACTGCCGGCAACAACGCGTCTTGCTGAGCCTTGGAGAAGCGATGGACCTCATCGATGAACAGGACAGTCTCCGTGCCCATGGCCAGCGCCCGCCGAGCCTGTTCAAGCACCGCCCGGATGTCTTTAACTCCCGCTGAGACGGCGCTGACCTCGGAGAACGCCCGTCCAGAAGCGCGGGCCACCAAGTACGCCAGGGTGGTCTTGCCGGTGCCCGCCGGTCCCCACAGGATGACCGATGACGGGCTCACTCGCCCCGCGTAGTCGCCGCCCTCGATCAGCCGGCGCAGCGGCGAACCGGGGCCAAGTAGGTGGCTTTGCCCGGCGAATTCGCCCAAATCCCGGGGGCGCATCCTGACCGCCAGGGGTGCCCGCGGGTCAGGTTCGCCGGTCGCCGGCGAACCGAGCGTCGAATCGAACAAGTCCATCTGTTTAGGCTAAGGCCTGGAGAGGACGGTCCGGCTCCCGGGCCGCGACCCGGATCGAGAGACGGCCAGTAGCTGAGCCAGCGTCCGGGCCGGCGACCGGGCCGGACGCCAGGTCAGCGACCGAACCGGGAGCCAAGCCAGGAACGGCACCGCGGCTCAATGCAATAACCTTGAAGCCGTGTTCTTGCGCCTAGCCAGAGGGATCATCCACCACCCCGCCGTCACCGTACTGATTTGGGTGGTGGTCACCGCGGGTAGCACTGCGCTGGCCATGCTAGGGATCGGCGGCGAAAGCCTCTTTGATCGGGTCAATTCGGGTGCCCCCGTGGCGGCTGATTCAGACTCGGCGACCGCTGACGACCTAATCGCGGCCAGCGCCCTCACCGGCCAATCGGTCACCTTGATGGTCTCCGGGCTGGATCTGGATGACAAAGCGGCCACCGCCAAGATCAGCGCGGCGCTGGTGGATGTCCGCGATGACCTGGGCAAGATCAACAACATCGCCAAGCGGGCTGACGGCTGGCCCATGATCATTGACCCCCTCAACCCGGCCTTCTGCCCGGATGGTGAAATCGATCTGACCAAGCCTGAGGCCCTGGAATGTGCCCTAGCCAACCCGGTGGTCGCCGGGCTGGTGGCGGAAGACCGCAACGGTTTCCTGATGACCGCGGACGTGGCGAAAGACCTCAGCGAGGCAGACGAGGAAACGGCAGCCGTCGCCATAATCGAACGCTTGGAACAGGCCGCGCAAGACCTGCCTAAGGAAGTCAAGGGCGTCAAGGCTGCCGTTGGCGGGGAGCACTTGATCCTGACGGAGATTGTCGACGACATGAAACACGACTTGGCTCTGGGTGAGTTCATCTCTATGCCGGTCGCCTTGATTGTCATGATCCTGGTGTTCGCCGGTTTCCTGGCTGCCGCTATGCCGGTAGTGGGCGCGTTGACCTCGATCTTCGCCTGCATGGGAGCCGTCTATGGCCTGACCTATGTCACTGACATCCACACTTCCGTCATCAACGTCATTTCGCTAATTGGCCTGGGCCTGTCGATTGACTACGGCCTGCTGGCGGTGTCCCGCTTCCGCGAAGAGATCAGGCGGATTGGCGGATTCGGCCTGAACGACCCGGCCAAGACCAAGACCGCCGTCCGCGCGGCGGTGACGGCCACCGTCACCACGGCCGGCCGCACGGTGTTCTATTCCGCTTTGACCATCGCCTTGTGCATCGCCGGGCTGATGGCCTTCAAGCCTTCCATCTTGCGTACTTTTGGCCTGGCCGGACTGATCGTGGTCCTCTTGGCCCTGGCCACCGCCCTGACGCTGGTCCCCGCCTTGTTGGTGCTCTTAGGCAAGCATCTGACCAAACCGTCCTTGATTAGCCGCATACCGGGGCTGTCTTCCTTGTACGCCAAGGCCTCCGACCTCTCACCGGACGTTGGCATTTTCTCTAAACTGACCAGATTGGTGCAGAAGCACCCTTGGTGGGTGACTGGCGGTGTCCTGGCAGTACTGGTGGTCTTGGCGCTGCCCATACGCAATATCGAACTGCGCAACTCGACGGTCGAACTGCTGCCGCAATCCTCACCGCGCCGCGCCTATTTGGAACAGCTAGAAGAGAACTATCCCCTGGTTGGAGTTGACGCCATACAAGTCATTTCCTTGGGCAGCCAGCCAGACACTGAGAAGTTCGCCAAAGACAAACTGAACAGCGTCGCGGGAACCAAGTCGGTCCCCGGCGCTGACGGCCAGATGACCGTCCAGCGCGATGGGTACGTCGAGGTGACGCTAGCGGTCACCGAAGGTGACCCGGAAGGCCCCCAGGCCAGAGCCGCGGTCCAGCGGATTCGCGACCTGGCTCCCCCGGACTATCAAATCCATGTCACTGGCCCCGCCGCCCGCCTGACCGATTTCGAGGCCCAGCTAGCGCAGGGCGGTCCCATCGCTCTGGCCATAATCACCGTTTCCGCGTTCATTCTGCTGTTCTTGTTCACTGGTTCAGTTCTGATTCCGGTGAAAGCGCTGATTACGAACGCGCTGTCCTTAGCCGCATGCCTGGGCGTGGTGACCTGGATCTTCCAGGGCGGGCACTTTGGGTCCATTCTGGGATTCACCGCCGTAGGAGGAATTGAGACCTACATCCTGGTGCTGTTATTGATCTTCGGCTTCGGCCTGGCCATGGACTATGAGGTCTTCCTCATTTCCCGCATTAAGGAATCCTGGGACCTGAACCACGACCCCCAACTATCGGTAAGTCAAGGGCTCCAGCACTCGGGACGGATCATCACTTCCGCCGCGCTGATCATTGTGATGGTCTTTCTCGGCTTCGCCGCCGGACGCTTGGTCATGATCAAAGAGATAGGTATTGGGTTGGCGTTGGCGGTGGCGCTGGACGCCACCCTGGTGCGGATGCTGCTAGTCCCAGCGACCATGTCGCTACTAGGCAAGTGGAACTGGTGGGCCCCCAAGCCGCTGGCCCGCCTCCACGCCCGCCTGGGCCTGAGCGATTAGTCCCCAGATTTCCAATTCGGTACACCAATCACCCAAGTCCGGTCCCAACGAGCGGCCGCTCCGAGGGCCGCCCCCGGGCCTTCAGCCCTTCGGCTGGGGTTTGAAATCGACACCAGCTTCTTTGCGTTGAGCGGCCGTGACCGGCGCCGGGGCTCCGGTCAAGGGGTCCAGCCCGCCACCGGACTTGGGGAAGGCAATCACTTCCCGGATCGATTCGGCTCCAGCCAGCAAGGCCACGATCCGGTCCCAGCCCATGGCGATACCGCCATGCGGCGGGGCACCGTACTGGAAGGCGTCGAGCAGGAAACCGAACTTCTCCTGAGCCTCGTCAGGGCCAATCCCCATGATCTCAAAGACCCGCCGCTGAACGTCCGCCCGGTGGATACGGATTGAACCGCCGCCTATCTCGTTGCCGTTGCAGACAATGTCATAGGCGTAGGCCAAAGCAGCTCCGGGGTCTTCCTCGAAGCGCTCAATCCACTCCGGCGTGGGGCTGGTGAAAGCGTGGTGAACGGCGGTCCATTGGCCGGAACCGACCGCCACGTCATCGTCCTCCCCAACTGGTTTGAACAACGGCGCGTCAACCACCCAGACGAAGGACCATTCACCCTGGCGGGCCAGGCCAAGCCGACGGGCTATCTCTGCCCGAGCGGCCGCCAACAGGGCCCGGGATGGCCCCGGCGCCCCGGCGGCGAAGAAAACGCAGTCTCCAGGCTCAGCTCCGGTGATCTGGGCCAGTCCGTCCCTCTCCGCGCTGGACAGGTTCTTGGCGACAGGGCCACCCAGTTCACCGGATTCACCCACGGTCACATAGGCCAGGCCGCGAGCGCCACGCTGTTTTGCCCATTCTTGCCAAGCGTCGAACGTCCGGCGCGGCTGGGCCGCACCACCAGGCATCACGACTGCCCCCACGTAGGGCGCCTGGAAGACTCTGAAGGGGGTGTCCGCGAAGTATTCCGCCAATTCGGTCAGTTCCAGCCCATAACGGAGGTCCGGCTTGTCAGAGCCGTACCGGCGCATCGCCTCGGCATAGGTCAGCCGCGCGATTGGGCCAATCTCATGGCCGATCAGTCGCCAGACCGCCCGCAGCACTTCTTCGGCCAGGGCGATCACGTCGTCCTGGTCCACAAACGACATCTCAACGTCAAGTTGGGTGAATTCGGGCTGGCGGTCGGCCCGAAAGTCTTCGTCTCGGTAACAGCGAGCGATCTGGTAGTACCGTTCCATCCCTGCCACCATCAGCAATTGCTTGAACAACTGCGGCGACTGCGGCAGGGCGTACCAGTTGCCGGGCGAGAGCCTGGCGGGCACCAGGAAATCGCGCGCCCCTTCCGGAGTTGAGCGGGTCAAGGTGGGGGTTTCCAGTTCCACGAAACCATGGCCATGCAGCACCTCGCGGGTCACCCGGTTGACCGCCGAGCGCAGCCGCAACGCCGCCGCCGGTTTGGCGCGGCGCAGGTCCAAGTAGCGGTACTTGAGCCGAGTTTCTTCGCCGACCTCAATGTGGTCATCGACCGGGAACGGCAGGGCCTTGGCCGGGTTGAGCACCAGCACATCCTCAGCCGCGACCTCAATCTGTCCGGTCGCGATCTCCGGATTCTCATTGCCGCTGGGGCGGCGCCGCACCAAACCCTTGACCTGGAGCACGAATTCGGAACGCAGTTGATGCGCCGTGGATTCGTCGTGGATGACCACTTGGGCAACTCCCGAAGCGTCCCGCAAGTCGATGAAGGCCACTCCGCCGTGATCCCGCCGGGACGCCACCCAGCCTGCCAGGGTCACGGTTTGGCCAATTTGTTCGGACCGCAGAGTGCCGCAGTCATGAGTACGTAGCACGGCTAAGAATCCTAGTGGTCCAGTTCACCGGCCCTGACGAATCCCACCCGCAAGTCCGCCGCGGGGGGCGTCCAGGTGGCGGCCGCGGCATCCACTTGCTCCCCCGACCTGATGTCTTTGACCTGGTCTTGGAGGCCGTCACCGCCGGCCGGGAACCACACGAACGGGATGCCGCGCCTGTCCGCGTACTTGAGCTGTTTGCCAAACTTCGCGGCCACGGGTGCCACATCCGTCGGTATGCCGCGGGCTCGCAGTTGGCTGGCTATGGTGTCCGATGCCGCCCGGCTTGGCTCGTCCACCACGGCCACCAGGACCGCCGCCGGTGAGAGCCTCGACGGGGCCAGCAGCCCCAGTGCCAGCACCCGGCTGACCAGCCGTGATACCCCGATTGACAGCCCCACGCCGGGATAGGTCTGACTACCAGCGGTGGCCAGCGAGTCATAGCGTCCACCGGAACAGACCGAACCCAGCGACTCTTGGCCAAGCCAAACTGTCTCATAGACGGAACCCGTGTAATAGTCCAGCCCACGAGCTATTTTCAGGTCCGCTGTGAGTACCCCAGGCAGCCGGCGCTGGCCGGCGTCCAAGAGCGCGGTCAGTTCCGCTAAGCCTTCTTCCAGCGAGGCGTTGCCCGCCCCAGCCACACCAGCGAGTTCACGCACAGCGCATGCCACGGCAGCGGGGTCATCTCCGGAAATGGCCGCCAGACTGAGCGTTACCTGGCACTGTTCATCACTCAGGCCCTCTCCCGCCAGGCCCGCCGCCACCCCGGCTGGGCCAATCTTGTCCAGTTTGTCGACCCATCGCAACGCAACTTCGGCCTGCTCCGGGCCCAGGCCAATACCTTGGTAAACGCCCTCAGCCACTTTGCGGTTGTTGACGCGCACCTTGAAGCCGCCAATCCCCATGGCCGTCAGCGCCTCAGCCATTACCAGCGGCAGTTCCACTTCATAGTGGAAGGGCAATTGGCCCAACCCAATGACGTCGAGGTCAGCTTGCAGGAACTCACGGAAGCGACCCTCTTGAGGGCGTTCACCCCGCCAGACCTTCTGGATTTGGTACCGCTTGAACGGGAAATCGAGCTGACCGGCGTTCTCTAACACGTAGCGGGCCAGCGGCACGGTTAGATCGAAGCGCAGGCCCAGGGTCTTGGCATCGTAACCAGTGCGGTCCGCGTCCTGTAACCGTCTCAGGACGTAGACCTCTTTCGAAGTCTCGCCCTTGCGCAGCAGGTCACCTAGCGGTTCAACGGCGCGGGTTTCGATCTCCACGAAGCCGTGCAGGGTAAAGACCCGCCGCAGAGTCCGGATCAGGTGGCGCTCCACCTCCCGCCCCTGCGGCAACCACTCCGGAAACCCGGACAGGGGATGGAGACGAGCCATGGTGAGCACCTTTCTTCTGCCTACGAGGAACGCTGGATGGGCCAGCCGTGGGCCCGTGACGGCCGCACGGCCGCCCGGCACCGGGCCGGTTAGCGTGCTCTCCAGGATAATCCACGTTTTGGCCGATAGACTTTTCCGTCGCGGGGGATTGTCAATGCGCGAGGAGGTTGACCAAGGATGATGGCGAAACGCAATTTGCGGCGGGAACGCGAACGGCGCAAGGCTCTGGCACGCCAGGAACGAATGATCGCGAGCGCCCGGAAGCGGCGGCGCAACCAGATAATCGCCGGTGTCACGGTGGCCGCGCTGGCGGTTGGTGGCATCTCCGCGGCGGTGGTCGCAGCAGTGATCAATGATCGCCAAGAAAAAAAGGCCGCCGAGCAGTACGACTCGAGCGCCTCCTTCACGCCAGAACCCGATGCGTCCATCACCACTGACACGCCGGTAACCCCGCCCGCTTACACCGCCCCGCCGGATCCGTCCCTGGCCGAGGGCCGCGAATGGACTGGGACCATGGCCACCTCCCAGGGCACAATCGGGTTCACTCTTGATGGGGCGGCGGCGCCGCAGGCCGCCGCCAACTTCATCCAGCTATCCCGGGACAGCTACTACACCGGTTCGTCTTGTCACCGGCTGACCACGAGTGGAATCTTCGTCCTCCAGTGCGGTTCGTTGACCGGCGACGGCACCGACAACCCGGGCTACCAGTTTGGCCCCCTTGAAAACGTCCCCCAAGACAACGTTTACCCGCCAGGCACCATAGCCATGGCCCGGGCCGGAACCGAGGACTCTCAGGGGGCCCAATTCTTCATCACTTATCAGGCGAGTTCCATTCCCGGCGGATACAGTGTATTTGGGCATGTCACATCCGGCCTGGAACTGATAGAACAGGTCGCCGCCGCCGGCACCGCCGATGGCTCGACGGACGGCAGGCCCGCGACTACCGTGACGATTGATGGGATTGAACTACAGTGACCAGCCCTGCTAGCGACAGCGGCCAGCCGGTGCCCCCGGCGGACTCTGCCGCACCCTCACCCGCCGTTTCCGCTTCGCCGGTCGCGCCGGAGGCAGAATCCCTACTGGTACCACCGGCGGAGGCCGCGATTGACGGCGAACCGCCGGAGCCGGTGCCAGAATCGACGCCGGAGGTGGCACTCGAATCATCGCCTAAACCCGTGGCTGGCCCGGCACCGGCTGGCCCGGCACCAGAACTGGCCGCGCCAGAGTCCACGCCTGCTGCGGAGGCTCCGGAACCGGGCCTGGCCGTAGCGGAGAGTCCGGAGCCCGGGAACGCCGAACCGGACACGGCTGAGCCCGGCAACGCAGAACCAGCCGTAGCTGTGGCCGTAACCGGCAGCACAGAACCGGACGCGGCAGACGCGGCCGACCCAACGGCATCGGGCAAGGCTGAACCAGCCCCGGCCAAGGCCGCCGTACCCCGCCCAGGCCCCGTGCCTCGGCCCGGACCACGGGGGGGCGCGCCAAAGGTCCACCCAGCCCCGGCCGCTCCACCGGCCCACGCTGAGAAGGACGTCGCCAAGGCGTCCGCGTGGGGGCGGGTCGACCCAGACGGCACTGTGTTCGTCACCGAAGGCAAGGCGGAGCGCGTGGTTGGGCAGTTCCCTGGCGTGCCCGCCGCTGAGGCCCTAGCCCTGTACGCGAAGCGTTTCTTGGACCTCGAAGCCCAGGTCAACCTGTTCGGGGCGAGGGTTGAGCAGCTCAGTCAGAAGGACATCGACCAGACTCTATCTACCCTCAAGCAGGCCCTGGCGGAGCCAGCCGCGGTGGGCGATCTGGAAGCACTGCGGGCCCGGTACCGAGAAGTCAAGGCTCACGCGGCGACCGTCCGCCAACGCCTCGAAACCGAGCGGGCGGAGGCCAGAGCCCAGGCCTTGGCCAGCCGCACCGCGCTAGTTGAGCAAGCTGAGGTGATCGCCGGACAGCATCCCGACCAGATCAACTGGAAGCGCGCCTCAACCGAACTGCGCGACATCCTCGACACCTGGCGCGAAGCGCAACGCAACGGCCCTAAGATCGACCGAACCACGGAAGATGAGCTGTGGCGGCGGTTCTCTCACGCGCGCACCGCCTTCGACCGCAAACGGCGCACCTTCTTCGCCGAACTTGATAAACGCCAGGGCGCCACCAAACTGGTCAAGGAACAGCTCGTCGCGGAAGCCGAAAAGCTCGCCGGCTCGCAGGACTGGGGAACTACCGGCCGCGCGTTCCGCGACCTGATGGACCGCTGGCGGGCCGCCGGCCGCATGGGCCGGCGAGATGACGACTCCCTTTGGGACCGATTCAAGGCGGCCCAAGACCAGTTCTTCAAGGCCCGTGATGCCCAGCACGCCGCTAACGACGCCGAGCGCGAGGCCAACTTGGAGGCCAAACTGGCAATTGTCGAAGAAGCGGAAAAGCTCCTGCCAGTCAAGGACATAGCGGCCGCTAAGGCCAAACTGCGCCTCCTAGAGGACCGCTGGGATGCCGTTGGCCATGTCCCCCGGCGCGACCAAGATCGCGTTGAGGCACGCATGAAGGCAGTTGAGGATGCTGTCCGGTCGGAAGAGGACCGCAATTGGCGAAAGTCGAATCCCGAGACTATAGCCCGCATGGAATCCATGACCAGCCAACTCGAAGCGGTGATCGCAGGCCTAGAGCGAAAGCTCGCCAAGGTCGAAGCGGCCGGCGATGAAACCTCAATCGCCGCCCTTAAGGAGGACCTCAAGGCACGCAAGCAGATGCTGGATAACTTGCGTTCTTCGGCCGAACGCGGCTGGGAATAGCGGTCCCCCGCTGGCCGGCGTGACGCCGCCCGGCGCACCTTCCCCCAGCTTCGGTTCAGAGGTGTTGGCGCCCTGAGCCTGTGATGCGGTAGGCATCCAGTACACCGTCCACCCGGCGGATGGCGCTGAGAACAGCGTCCAGGTGGGAAGTGTCCGCCAACTCGAACACGAAACGGTTGATCGCTACCCGGTCTCTGGTGGTTGACACTTCCGCCGAAAGTATGTTGACATGCGCCTCGGAGAGTGCCTTCGTCACATCCGAGAGCAAGTGATGGCGATCCAACGCCTCTACCTGAATCTGCACCAGATAAGCGCCTTGAGTGTGGTCCCGCCATTCGACATCGATAATCCGCTCAGGCGACTGCTTGCCCGCCTCGACCACATTCGCACAGTCCATCCAATGGACTGAAACACCTGAACCGCGGGTAACGAAGCCAATGACCTGATCACCCGGCACTGGCGTGCAGCAACGGGCCAACTTGACCCAAACATCATCCAGGCCATGGACCACTATCCCTGGGTCGCCGCTGGCGCCAGCCAGGGCTATTCGGGGCGAAATGCCGGGACGGGAAACCTCAACTATGTCCTCTTCGTTGCCGGCTTCCCCGCCTAAAGACGCGACCAGCTTCTTGACCATTGAATGAGCCGAATAACGCCCCTGACCCACGGCCGCGTAAAGGGCGGACACGTCCTGGAAACGCAGCTCGTTGGCCAGGGCCAACAAGGCCTCATGTGTCATCAACCGCTGGATCGGCAAGTTCTGCTTGCGCATCTCCTTGGCAATCTGGTTCTTGCCCTGCTCGACGGTCTCCTCGCGGCGCTCCTTACTGAACCACTGCCTGATCTTGTTACGGGCTCGAGGTGACTTAACGAACACCAGCCAATCGCGCGAAGGCCCCTGACCAGGGGTTTTGGACGTGAAGATCTCCACCACGTCCCCCGTTTGCAACTCCGTGTCCAGCGCCACCAGGCGCGAGTTGACTCGCGCACCAACCGTCCGGTGGCCAACCTCGGTGTGGACGGCGTAGGCGAAATCGACTGGTGTCGCACCCGACGGCAGGGCCAGGACATCGCCCTTCGGCGTGAAGACGTAAACCTCCGCCTGGCCAATCTCATAACGCAGTGAATCGAGGAACTCCCCCGGATCCTGGGTTTCGCGTTGCCATTCAACTAACTGGCGCAGCCATTCCATTTCCGTTGAACTGTTGGCGCTCGTGGCGCCGCTGGCGCCTTCCTTGTACTTCCAGTGGGCGGCCACGCCGTATTCGCTGCGCCGGTGCATGTCATGGGTGCGGATCTGGATTTCGACGGCCTTGCCAGAGGGCCCAATCACCGTGGTATGCAGCGACTGGTACATGTTGAACTTGGGCCGAGCTATATAGTCCTTGAACCTTCCAGGCACCGGATTCCAACGGGCATGGACCGCGCCCAGCGCGGCATAGCAATCGCGCACGGTATCTACCAGAATCCGTACACCGACTAGATCGTAGATATCCGCCAGATCACGACCCCGGACAATCATCTTCTGGTAAATGGAATAGTAGTGTTTGGGCCGTCCCGTCACCACGCCTTTGATCTTGTTAGTCCGCAAGTCGGCTTTCACCTGCTCCGCCACCACCCGGAGGTATTCGTCGCGGGCGGGCGACCGCTCTGCCACCACCCTGACAACCTCTTCGTAGACCCGTGGGTGGAGAGTGGCGAAAGACAGATCCTCCAGTTCCCACTTGATCGTGTTCATGCCCAAGCGATGCGCCAGCGGCGCGTAGATCTCCAATGTCTCCCGGGCTTTTCGTTCCGCCGAATCAGCCGAAACATACTTCCAGGTCCGGGCGTTGTGCAGGCGATCAGCCAGTTTGATGAGCAGCACCCTGATGTCTTTGGCGGTCGCCACAACCATCTTGCGGACAGTCTCGGCTTGCGCCGCCTCACCGTAAGTGACCTTGTCAAGTTTGGTCACGCCATCGACCAGTTGAGCGATTTCCTCGCTGAAGTCCCGCCGCAGCTCCGGCAGAGAGTAGGGCGTGTCTTCGACCGTATCGTGAAGCAGCGCGGCAGCCAGGGTCGATTCCGTCATACCGAGTTCGGCCAGGATCGTCGCCACTGCCACGGGATGGGTCATGTACGGCTCGCCACTGTCCCGGGTTTGCCCGTCGTGGACCCTCTCCGCGACGGCGTAGGCCCGTTCAACCAATTCCGTGGAGGACTTTGGATGCGAGGTCCGCAGCCCCGCCAGCACTGGTTCGAGCGCCTCTGGGGTGGTTTGATGGGTACGGAATCCCGGCAACCAAGACAACGGGCCGCTGTGCGCGCCGGGGTCCGCCGGTGGTCTGGGTGTGGCGCTGGCATCCGTCATGGCCCAATTCTAGGGCCGCCCAGGCAACCGCCGCGCCCCGCCGCTGGTCGCCGGCCGCTGTCGGAGGCCACGACGCGGGCGGCATCGGGCACCAGGGGCCAAACTGACACGAACTCGATGGCGGCTGGAACAGCCGGAACCGAAGGACGCGAACGGAGTCAAACGGTCCAGACGCACTCAAGGTCACGGCCAGGCAGCTTCGCCCGGCCCCCCAAGTAGGCCAGCTCAACCAGAAAGCTCATCCCAATCACGTTAGCGCCAGCCCGTTCCAGCAGATCGGCCGCCGCGGCGGCCGTGCCACCGGTGGCCAGAATGTCATCCATGATGACCACACGGGTATTCGGTCGAATGGCGTCCTCATGCATTTCCAAGGCTGCCTCGCCGTACTCCAGCGCGTAAGACTCTCGCAGAGTCACACCGGGCAACTTCCCAGGTTTACGCAATGGCACAAACCCAAGTCCGGCTTGGAAGGCCGCCGGGGCGGCCAAAATGAAACCGCGAGCCTCAATCCCCACGACCAGTTCGCTGCCGACTCGCTCAAGGAAGTCCGCCAAGTATTCAATAACCTGCCCAAAGGCATACGAATCCGCCAACAGCGGGGTGATGTCCTTGAACATCACCCCAGGCTGCGGGAAGTCCGGAATGTCCCGGCAATGGGTCTCAACCAGGTCACGAACACCTTCTGGCGAGATCGCGGTCACGGAAGTCACCTATCGGCGCGAGTCTTGCGCCGTGGCTGCGCCGCGTGGCCTTGATGCTCGCCCGCCTTGAGCGCCCCAATTCCGGACAACGCAGCCATCCCAAGGCCGCTCTCTTCGCCCGCGGCCACGGCGGCCGCCCGCTTGGCCAGCACCCGCCGGGAGTGATCCCGGATCGAAGGCTGGGTGTTGCGCAACGCCACTTCGAGTGGCGTGGCCAGGAAGATCGAAGAATAGGTTCCCGCAGCCATACCAACGAACAGCGCCAGCGAAATGTCCTGCAAGGAGGACGGCCCAAGCAGCGCCAGGCCAATGAACAAGATGGCTCCCACCGGCAGCAACGCCACCACTGAAGTGTTGATGGACCGCACCATTGTCTGGTTGACGGCCAAGTTGGCCGCCTCACCATAGGTGTACTGCGATTGGTCCAGCACACCATCGGTGTTCTCACGGACTTTATCGAACACCACCACAGTGTCATACATCGAGTAGCCCAAGACTGTCAGGAACCCGATCAGCGTCGCTGGAGTCACCTCGAAACCGACCGCCGCATACACACCAATGGTCACTACCAGGTCGTGGATCAGGGCGGTGATCGCTGAGACAGCCATAGCCCAGTTCCGGAAATACATGACCATGGCAACAGCCACCAACGCCAGGAAGACGACCGATCCGCGCAGGGCTTTGCCTGACACATCAGACCCCCAGGAGGCCGCTACCGTCTGGTTCGAGACTTCATCGACTTCGACATCATATGATTCGGCCAAACCCTGGCGGATGCTCTGGGTCTCATCAGAGGAAATCTTGCCGACCTGAATCCGCACACCACCGCCGCCAAGGGATGTGACCTTGGGGGCCGAATCACCGCCCAACACGTCATGTACCACATCGATGGCCGGCCCTTGGTCCACTGAGGAGGTACCGGTAACCCGGAACTCGGCTCCGCCAACGAACTCCATGCCGAGCTGAAGGCCCGGCTTGAACAGCAGCACAGTGCAAGCTGCCAACACGACGACCGCCACCGTTAGCCAGATCGCGATCTTTGGGACCACCGAATAGGACCGGCGCCCCGTATACAAGTCGTTACCCCATTGAGCGAAGCCGCTAGCCATCTTGACCGTCTCCTTCCTCATCAGAGCCGGCGGTTCGCTCCCGCTGCGCCGCTTGGCGCTTGCGTTCCGCGATCGACAGGCCGCTCTCCCCCGCTACCCGTTCTGGGGCTTTCAGTTTCCGGGCCGGCTTGGCTTTGGCTTTAGTGGTGGTGCCCGATGCCGTCCCCGCCGTCACGACCTCACCGTCTGGTTCGCTTGGCTCGCCGTCATCATCATCTAAGCCATCAGCGTCACCCAGACCGTCCACATCCAGGTCTTGCCCGGCATCAGCGCCAACCGTCGGTGGCGCACTAGACACCACGGACACCCGACCCCGCCCGGCATACCGAACCGCCCCCGGCGCGCCCAAACGGTAGGGGTCCAGCCCAGACCAAGGATGGCCGTCCGCCCAGAAACGCAACCGGCTGAGCAGCAGGATCATTGGATGGGTGAACAGCATCACCACGACCAAGTCCATGACGGTGGTCAAACCAAGGGTGAACGCGAAACCGCGGACGCCGCCCACCGCCACCATATAGAGCACAACCGCAGCGATGAAGTTCACCGCATCCGACGCCAGAATGGTGCGCCGGGCCCTCAGCCAGGCCAGATCCACGGCCTGCGCCAGCGGACGGCCCACCCGCAGTTCATCGCGGATGCGCTCGAAATAGACAATGAACGAGTCCGCAGTAATACCGATCGCGACAATCATGCCCGCCACGCCAGCCAGCGAGAGCCGGTATCCCTGAAGCCAGCCAAGCAACACAATTGTCCCGTAAGACACGCCAATCGCCAGAATCAAGGACAAAACCGTGACCACGGACAGAGCCCGGTACTGACCAAAGGAATAGATCGCCACCAAGATGAGGCCCACCAGCCCGGCCCACAAGCCGATCCGGAGCTGATCCGAACCGGCGGTGGCGGAAATCTGATCCTGCGACTCAACGTTGAAGTTGATTGGCAGTGAACCGAACGAAAGCTGATCCGCCAGAGTCTTGGAGCTTTGCTGAGTGAAGCTGCCGGAAATCTGGGCTGTGCCGGTCAAAATCGGATCGGAACAGACTTCGGGAGCCGAGATTACGACATCGTCCAAAACGATTGCGAACTGCCGCTTCGGGTCTTGCGCGTTGGCCTTACAGGCAGCATCAAGTTTGGTGGTCACAGCGCCGAACTGTTTGCCGCCAGCCGAGTTGAACTCGATGTCCACGATCCACTGACCGGTCGTGTTGCCCTGCTGGGTGGTCCCCATGGCGTTGCCCGCCCGTTTCAACTCCGATCCCTGAACCATGACCGGACCCAGGATGTACGCGGCCTGGCCGGAATCATCGCAGGTGACCAGCGGCCTGTCTGGATCCGAGGGAGCGTTACCCCGGGAAGAACCGACCATGTCACAGTTAATGGTTTCCGCCACCGTTTGGGCCTTGGCCGCTTCCTCGCTCAGACCCTGAGAGGTCTTTTGCGCGACTGTCGATTCGGCGCCCTCTAAGACCTTGGCGTAATCATGGGCAATCGCCCCGTAAACGATCACCTCGTCTAGCCCGTTGTCCAGCCGCGCCGTGTACGCCTCATCCGGCGGCACCGGCATGTTGCCGGTCGAAGCGTCAACCTTCGAGGTCGGCGTGGGAGCGGAAGTGGAAGGCGCCGCGCTGGCCGATGCCGTAGGGCTGGACTCCGAGTCAGGCGCTGTTTCGGGGGTGGTGCCTTCCTCGGCTCCTTCCTCACCGGGCGGCGTTTCGCCTTCCGGCGTTTGGCCTTCTTGGGCCGGGTCTAGCGTGGCCTCCGAAGCGCTGGGAGTGGGTGAAGGGCTGTAGGACGGATTCGGGTAATAGCGAGTTGACCAGGCGTCTTGCTGCGCGGGCGTGGCGCCCGCGACGTACAGGACCGTCCGGAAAGTCATCTTCGCCGATTTAGTTACCAAGTCCAGGTCATCCTGGCTGGGATTGCCGGGGATCGACACGACTATGTTCGAGGTACCCTGGCGGGCGATTTCCGCCTCGGCCACGCCGGATGAGTCCACCCGGGAGCGGATGATCTCAATCGCCTGATCGATCTGTTCGGCGGTGACCTGTACGTTGGATTCTGAGGCTTGGGGAGTCAAGACCAGTTGGGTCCCGCCTTCCAGGTCAAGCGCGAACTTAGGCAGAAAGCCGGTCTTGCCAGCGACCGAGCCAATTCCGATTGATCCGAATAAGGCGATCACTAGCACAGCGAGCGCTAGCAGCGTCCGGCCCGGCCGGGCTTTTCGTGAGTGTGTTGCCACCAGTTTGCTTCTTCCTTGTTACTGAATTGCGGGGCGAGGTGAACGATTCAGCTCCGCTTGCCTTCTGGCTCGTCTTCCTCTGGGCCGTCAGCGACCTCAAGGCCGGTTTCGCCGTCCGTGTCCGGAGCCGGCTCCACGCCGTCTTCCTCGACCGTCTCATCTTCATCAACCGGGTAGGGCGCCGTCAGCGCCTCCCACTCCTCATCTGGCACCAGCGACTTGATCGCCCGGCGCACATAGGCGGATTCGTCACCGCTGGGAGACATCAAAGTCACGACATCGCCTCGCAGCTCGGTGACCGTCCCGATCATGCCGCCAACGGTCATGACCCGCTGACCGGCTTCAAGCGACCGGCGGAAATCACCCTGTTCTTGCTGCTGCTTGCGGGTACGACGGGACATGAACCACATCACCACGATCATCCCCGCCAAGAAGACCAGCATGACCACGTTCAAGCCATTCCCCGGCGCTGGATCAGCCGCCAGGTAGACGGCACTGAGAATACTCAACTAAAACACTCCTCAATCAGTGAGTTGCGAAAACGACATACGTCCGGGCCGAGTCTAGGGGACGCGGGCGCCCGGCGCATACCCTCAAGGCGGAGGGTCGGCACCAAGGTGCGCATAAGCCTCCAACGTGGCCAGCCGGCCCCTGGGGGTTCGGGCGATCAGACCCTCCCGCAGCAGGAATGGTTCGACCACCGTTTCAATGGTGTCGGGTTCCTCCCCCACGGCCGCCGCCAGTGTGGTCAGGCCGGCCGGTTGGCCAGCGAAACGCCGCACCAGCACCTCCAAGATGGCCCGGTCCAGCCGATCCAATCCGCGTTCGTCAACCTGGTAGACGGCTAGGGCCGCCAGTGCCGCGCCAATATCCGCCACACCAGAACCTCGCACTTCCGCCCAGTCCCGCACCCGCCGCAGCAACCGGTTCGCGATCCTCGGTGTCCCCCGCGAACGCGAGGCCACCTCACTGGCGGCCTCCGCGCTCACCTCCAGGTCCAGTAGCGCCGCTGAGCGGACAATCACCTGCTCCAGTTCGCTGGCCGAGTAGTAGTCAAGCTGGCCGGTGAAGCCGAAACGGTCACGCAATGGCGCCGGCAGCAGGCCGGCCCGAGTGGTCGCACCCACCACTGTGAAGGGCGGCAAGGTCAGGGGAATGGCGTTGGCCCCTGGACCCTTACCCACAACCACGTCAACCCGGAAATCCTCCATCGCCACATAAAGCATCTCTTCGACCGGCCGGGCCAAGCGGTGGATCTCATCAACAAATAGGACCTCGCCCTCTTCCAGCGAGGTCAACACGGCCGCCAGATCCCCGGCGTGCTGGATGGCCGGCCCAGAAGTCACCCGCATTGAAACACCCAACTCTGCGGCGATGATCATGGACAAGGTGGTCTTCCCCAGTCCCGGCGGCCCCGACAACAGCACGTGATCCGGTGGCATCTGGCGGCCCTTGGCCGCCTCCAGGACCAGCGAAAGCTGTTCGCGGACCACTCTCTGGCCTACAAACTCACCGAGGTTCTTGGGTCGTAAAGCGGCCTCAATCGCCCGTTCCGTGCCGGTGGCACCCGGCGCCAAGGCCTCCCGCGATAACGGCTCGTCAGTCATTGGCTGGCCCGCAGTCTTCGCAAAGCGGCCCGCAGCAATCCGGCGACTTCCTCCGGAGCGCCCGGCTCGCCACTGGCCGCCGCCACCGCCTCGCCCGCCACCTGGGCGCTGAATCCAAGTTGGACTAGCGCCGCTTCAACCTGTGCCGCGATTGAACTGGCGGCCCCTCCCGGCAGGCCGGCCCGGCCAGCGCCCATTGAGCCCAGCTTCCCAGACAATGAAAGGACCAGCTTCTGTGCGCCCTTGCGCCCAATGCCCGGCACCTTGGTCAGCGCCGTGATATCTTCGCTGGCCACCGCCTTCGTCAGGCCATCGGCCCCCAGGGTGGAGACCATGGCCAGCGCCAGCTTTGGGCCCACGCCGCTAGTTGACTGGACGGTCACGAAGACGTCTCTCTCGGCGGCATCGGCGAACCCATATAAGGTCAGCGAATCCTCCCGTACCACCAGGTGAGTCAGTACCGTTGCGGGCTCTCCTTGGCGCAGCCCGTCCCGCGCACCGGGCGTCAAAGTCACCGACAGCCCAACTCCCCCGCACTCAATCACGGCTGCGGCGGACGTCAAAGAAAGCACCGGCCCGCGCACTGAAGCGATCACGCCGCCACCCAGCTACGCCGGCCCCGCCGGGCGGCGCGGGCCGCCTCCACCCAAGCCTTCTGGGCCGCGGTGGAGGCTTGACCAGTAGGGCTGAGCGTGCTGGGACGCCAAGCGTGGCAAATCGCCAGTGCCAGAGCGTCGGCCGCGTCCGGCGGGCGGGGTGGTTCATCCAATCCCAGCAGGCGCGCCACCATGCGGGCGATCTGCTCCTTGGGCGCCTCGCCATTGCCGGTTACGGCCGCTTTGACTTCGGTGGGAGTGTGCAGCGCGACCTCTACCCCGCGGCGCGCCGCCTCCACCATGGCTACGCCACTAGCCTGCATGGTTCCGGACACGGTGTACGCGTTACGCTGAGCAAAGACCCGTTCAATCGCGACCGCATCCGGCCGGTGAGTGTCAATCCACCTCCCAATCTGATCCGCTATAGCCAATAACCGCTGGTCGATGGCCTCATCTGCGGGACTGGCCGCCACGCCAAAGGCAACCAGGCTGACCTGACGCCCAGCCCGCGAATCGATCACACCCAGGCCACAACGGGTCAGCCCAGGGTCAACGCCGAGGACACGCATGGAAGGGCTATTCGCCCATCGCTTCGGCCAGGACCTCATCCGAAGCGTCAAAGTTGGTGTAAACGTTCTGGACATCATCCGAATCTTCCAGAGCGTCGACCACCCGCATGATCTTGCGGACGCCGTCCGCGTCCAGGGTGACCTCCACCGAAGGCACGAACTCAACCTCCGCCGAATCGTAGTCAATGCCGGCCGCCTGCAGCGCCTGGCGGGCCTGGATCAGGTTCTCCGGCGCGGTGATGATCTCAAAGGTGCCCTCCAGGACGCTGATCTCCTCTGGGTCCGCATCCAGCACGGCGTCCAGGATGGCGTCTTCCTCCACCCCGTCCGCCGCGGGGACGGCGATCACGCCCTTACGCGAGAACATATAAGACACCGACCCTGGATCCGCCAGCGAGCCACCGTTGCGGCTCAGGGCCAGCCGGATGTCCGATGACGCCCGGTTGCGGTTGTCCGTCAACGCCTCCACCAGCACGGCTACCCCGCCTGGGCCATAGCCTTCGTACATGATGGACTGGTAGTCAGCGCCTCCGCCTTCTGCTCCAGAACCACGCTTGACCGCCCGGTCTATGTTGTCATTCGGCACTGATGACTTCTTGGCCTTCTGGATGGCGTCATACAGAGTTGGGTTCGCCGCCGGATCCCCGCCGCCCGTCCGGGCCGCCACTTCAATGTTCTTGATCAGTTTGGCGAAGAGCTTGCCGCGCTTGGCGTCAATCGCCGCCTTCTTGTGTTTGGTGGTGGCCCATTTTGAATGACCCGACATTGATTGTTTCTCCCAGTTGAATTCCGGCTAAGACCGCGCCTAGTCTACCGGCGCGCCCGGCACCCGGCCGGCTGACGCTCCGAAGGCCAGGAGGGGTGGTCCTAGGCGGACGTTAGCTGATGCCATCCGGAGCTGAATCGTCAATGTCACAGCTCTGCGGCAAGGGAGTCCGGCCAGCCAAACGCAACCACCGAACCAGGCGGCGCGAACGCAGTCTGGCCGTCACCGACACTGCATCGTTGAGGAACCGCCGGGCCAGGATGGCGCGGTACCAAATCGCTCCCAGTTCCCGCAGCGACAGTGCCTTTTCCGGGATCTTCAGATCCGCCTCGACCTGGGCCGCGTCGCCAATCGCCGTCCTGAGCACCGCCGAAAGCTCAGAGTGCTCAGCCCCCCAGGGCAACGCTTCGAGTGCCGCCCTGGCCGCCTCAGCCACCACCACGGACGTGACCGGATCCCACAGATTCTCATGAGCCAGGGCCAGCGCCACCGACGCCCGTCGCGTTAGCTGCAATTGCAGAGACGCCCAGCCCTGCTCGACCCGGCGATGCATGCGGTCAACCCGACTGGCGGCGTACCAAACCGCCGCCACCACAGCAGCCGCCGCCAGCAGCGTCACCATGACCGTCCCAGTCCAGCCCATCACGGTGCCTACCTTCCGGTGACCGTGTCATAAACGGCCAGTACGCGTTCCGTCACAGTGGACCAGTCATAGCGCCAGACCGCCCGGCTGGCCCGGGCGGTCTGATCTGCCGTGGCAATGGTGTTGGTCAAGACAGCGATTATCGCTTCCGCTAACGACGGTGCGTCACCAAGGTGGAACAGGCGACCCAGATCGCCTTCATCCAGCACCCGTGAAAAGGCCGGCAGATCTGACGCCACCACCGCGGCCCCGGCCGCCATCGCCTCCACCAGGACAATCCCGAATGATTCGCCACCCAGCTGCGGGGCTACGTACAGCGAGCAGCCCCTAAACAGCGCGGCTTTTTCAGCGTCGGTGATGGGGCCCGCCAACTCAACCACCGACCGCTCGCCACCTAGGTGGTCGAGTGCGGCGACGGCATCGCCCGCCCCGGCGACCACGAACCGAACCCCGGGGAAGGCCTCCCGGACTGGCGGAATGGCGGCCAACGCCACCTTGAGACCCTTGCGCGGCTCGTCCACCCGCCCTAGGAAGGCCACCACCGGGCGGTCTGGCTCCGCCTGCCAGCGCGGATCCGGTTCAGCCTGGGCAAAGTAGTCAACGTGTACGCCATTAGGAATGATCACCGAATCCACGCCCAAATGGTCCATGGCCGTTCGGCGCGCGTCCTCGCTCACCGCGATAGCTCCGACGATCTTCTCCATGGACCCTCTGACCAGCGGATACGCCGCCCTCAGCGCCCGCGACGCGGTCTGCGACGAATGGAACGTGGCGACCACCGGCCCCTGCGCCGCGAGCATCGCCAGCATACCCAGCGAAGGCGCCACCGGTTCATGGATATGGAGCAAATCAAAACCGCCATCCGCCAACCAACGGCGGGTGCGACGGGCCGCCAACGGCCCAAAAGCCAGGCGCGCCACCGAGCCGTTGTAGTGAATAGCCATGGAGCCGCCGGCCGCCACCACGTAATCCGGCAGTGGAGTGTCCTCCTCGGCGGGCGCCAGCACCGAGACCTCGTGGCCACGACTGATCAGTTCCCCAGCCAGGTCCCGGACGTGGAACTGGACCCCTCCCGCTACGTCGAAGGAGTAAGGGCAAACCAGGCCGATCCTCATTCCCCCTGGCCTCTGGCTCGCTTCAGCCGCTCAGGGTCAAGATCCGGGACAAAGACCTTCTGCAACATGTGCCAATCCGCCGGATGACGTTTGATGGCCGTCTCCAAATAATCGACCCAGGCCTGGGTCATCGCCTCAATCTGGCGGACCTTCGTTTCCCCAGCCGGCGGGCTGATCCGCTCCGAGAAGTCCAGCACGTAACGTGGCCCCTCGCGGTACATGGCCAGGGCATAAAGCGGGCGATCCACCGCCAGGGCCAAGGCGGCCGGGCCTGGCGCGACCAGCGCGTTCTCACCGAAGAAACTGACCTTGACGCCGCCCCGGCCCAAGTCGCGGTCAGCCAGCAGCGGGATCACCCAAGGATCCTTGGTCTGGGCGGTCCGCAACAGCTGCCGGAAGACCGGCTGGCCCTTCTCCAAAGGGATGATCTCGAGGCCGATCTCACGGCGCATGGCCAAGAAATCTTGGAACACCTCCTCTGGTTCAAGATGTTCGGCCACAGTGGTAATGGGCCCAAGATGGCGGGTGGCCCAAGCACCCGCCAAATCCCAGTTGCCCATGTGTCCCATCGCCAAGACCACTTGCGACTGCGATTCAAGCTCTTGACGGACGCGGCCTTCGTTAGCCAGCCGAACCATCGAGTCAACCTTCTCTTCAGACCAGCTAGCGATCTGGAAAGCCTCGCAAAAATAGCGCATATAGCGCCGCATGCCCTCGCGCCCCAGCCGCCTGAGCTGGGGCCGGGTCAACTCCGGGCGCACGCGGGCCAGATTGGCCTCAAGCTGCCGGACACCACCGCCGCGCTTCAACGCTGCCAGATCGGCGCCGGCGCCGAAGGCCGCCCGCGCCAGGCCCGCGGGCAAGCGCGGCACCACTTTCCACGCCAAGGAAGTCAGGTTCATGGGCTGTCCACCCGTGATTGTTTGAACACGGCCGCCATTCGTTGGCCAACGGTGAACAAGCTGGCTACGGCCAGGACCGCCAGGGCCACCACCAAGACAGTTTGGCTCAGGCCCAGGCCCGTCACAAAAGCCGCCACCAGCGCAACGATTAGCCGGTCGGCGCGTTCGGCTATTCCGACGGCCGCCTGATAGTTCAACGCTTCTGCCCTGGCACGGGTGTATGGCACCACCGTGCCGGCCGCCAGCGCGGCCACCCCGGCCACCACTCCCCAGGTGTTCGCCTCGCGAGCCAGGTAGATGGTCAGTCCAGCGAAGATGGCGGCATCCGCCAGCCGGTCAAGAGTCGAATCCAGAAAGGCGCCCCACTTCGAGGCGGTTCCCGCTATCCGCGCCATGGTGCCGTCCAAAGCGTCCGTGGTCACCACGGCCGCCAGAATCAACGCGCCCGGCCACAGGCAGCCCGCCGGAAATAGGGTCAAGGCGACCGCGCATTGCACCACCGCGCCCGCCACCGTCACGGTGTTTGGCCTGACATGGTGTTTGACCAGCCAGGCCGCTGGGCGGCCAAAGATCCGCCGCTCCAAAGGTTTGGAGTTGGCGCCTAGCATTCCGGGTCTTCCCAGACCGCGGCGATCGCCGCCCGCGTGGCGCCCAGTAACTCCGGCAGGGCCCGCGAATGGGCAACGATTGGGAAGAAATTGGAATCCCCGGTCCATCGCGGTACCACGTGCTGGTGCAGGTGGGCGGAAATGCCAGCGCCCGCCACCGCGCCTTGGTTCATGCCCAGGTTAAATCCCCGTGGGGCCTTAGCCCGGCGGATCGCCCGGATGGCCTGCCGCGAAAAGGCCATCAGCTCCCCCGCCTCAGCCTCATCCAGATCGTTCAGGTCCGGCACATGACGGTAGGGGCAAATCAACATGTGCCCGGGGTTATACGGGAAAAGATTCAGCAACGCGTAGACCCGTTCTCCCCGGGCGACTATCAACGCCTCGACATCATCGCGCTGGGGCGCCGCGCAGAACGGGCAATCCTCCGGGGTGCTGTCCGCTGGGCGGGCATCTCCATCCACGTAGGCCATCCGGTGCGGTACCCACAGGCGTTCGAACCCATCTGGGTTTCCAGGCGGGCGCGGACCGCACTGACCGGCCGACTGGTCAGTCATTCTGCCGCCGCTCTATCACCCCAGTAATCCGGGCGATGGCCTCGTCGACCGGCACGCCGTTGTCTTGGGAACCGTCCCGCAGGCGGAAAGACACCGCGCCTTGGGTGACATCCTCGGCTCCGGCGATCAGCACGAACGGCACCTTGTCCTTAGCGGCGTTGCGGATCTTCTTCCCGAAGCGGTCATCCGAATGGTCAATTTCCACTCTCACGCCCCGCACCTTCAGCCGCTTAGCCACATCCGCCAGATACGGTCCGAATTCCGCCGCCACCGGGATCCCCCGGACCTGAACTGGAGCCAGCCAGGTGGGAAACGCCCCGGCATAGTGTTCCGTCAAGATGGCGAAGA
The DNA here is from genome assembly GCA_031268215.1 of Bifidobacteriaceae bacterium. Taxonomy (GTDB): domain Bacteria; phylum Actinomycetota; class Actinomycetes; order Actinomycetales; family WQXJ01; genus JAIRTF01. Next base: position 51,919 of record JAIRXP010000057.1, read on the forward strand.
AGCGCTCAATCGAACCGAACAGGGCCCGGTGGATCATGACTGGCGTTTGGCGCGAACCATCGGCCGAAGTGTATTCAAGGCCAAACCGTCCCGGCATGTTGAAGTCCAATTGGATGGTAGACATTTGCCAGGTGCGCCCAATCGCGTCACGCGCCTGAACCGAGATCTTAGGTCCATAGAAGGCAGCGCCTCCCGGGTCCGGCCGGATCTCCAGACCAGAAGCCAGCCCCACCTCCTCAAGGGTCCGCGTGGCCTCTCGCCAAACGTCATCCGATCCGACGTATTTCTCCGGATCTTTGGTTGAGAGTTCCAAATAGAAATCATTCAGGCCATAGTCCCCCAACAGGTCAATCACGAATCCCAGCAAGGAGGCCAATTCGTCCCGCATCTGCTCCCTAGTACAGTAGATGTGAGCGTCATCCTGAGTGAAACCGCGCGCCCTGGTCAGGCCATGAACTACACCTGATTTCTCATAGCGGTAGACCGTGCCGAATTCAAACAAGCGCAGTGGCAGTTCGCGGTAGGACCGGCCCCGAGCGGCAAAGATCAGATTGTGCATTGGACAATTCATTGGCTTCAGGTAATAGTCTTGCCCTTGACGCTTGACATGGCCGTCCGCGTCGCGCTCTTCATCGACCCGCATGGGCGGGTACATGGCGTCCGCGTACCAGTCCAGGTGTCCGGACACCTCATACAACTTAGCCTTCGTGATGTGTGGGCTGTAGACAAAATCGTAGCCTGCTTCGATGTGCCGACGGCGCGAGTATTCTTCCATTTCCTGGCGGATAATCCCGCCCCTAGGGTGAAACACCGCCAGGCCAGAACCGATCTCCTCCGGAAAAGAGAACAGATCAAGCTCAGCACCGAGTTTCCGGTGGTCGCGCCTCTCGGCTTCCGCCAAACGTTCGGTGTACTCCTTCAGTTCTTCCGCGGTTGGCCAGGCCGTCCCGTAGATCCGCTGCAATTGTGGATTACGCTCGTCACCCCGCCAATAGGCGGCGGCCGAACGCATCAGTTTGAAAGTGCCCTTCTTGATCAGTTTCGTGGCCGGGATATGCGGTCCACGGCAAAGGTCTTTCCAAGCGACCGAACCATCCCGGCGCACATTGTCATAAATCGTCAATTCACCGGCTCCAACCTCCACATTGGCGCCCTCCCCGGCCTCATCTGATTGGCCCTTGAGACCAATCAGCTCAAGCTTGTACGGCTCGGCTGCCAATTCCTGACGGGCTTGGCCGTCTGAGACTGACCGGCGCTGGAAAACTTGTCCTTGCGCAGCCAGCCTGGCCATGACTTTCTCAAGCTGGCGTAGCTGATCCGGGGTGAACGGTTCAGTCACATCGAAGTCGTAGTAGAAGCCATCAGCGATGGGCGGCCCAATCCCAAGCTTCGCCTCCGGGTTGACTTCTTGGACGGCCTGGGCCAGCAAATGCGCCACCGAATGGCGCAGCACCATCAGCCCGTCCGGTTCCGCCAGCGTGACCGCTTCCACGGTGGCTCCCGGCGCCAGCGGCTGGTCTAGATCCTTCAATTCGCCGTCGACGCGCACCACAACTACGTCATCACGGTCCGCGAACAGCTCCGCGCCCGTCTTCAGTCCCTCGTCACTGGACACTCGGTACCCTTTCTCCGACTGCTAGGTTTGCCTGAACGAGCCTACCGCGCGGGGGTCAAGTCAACGGTCTGGCTGGGGCCGATTTCCATCAGAAACCGCAGGTCATGGCTGACCACGATGAACGCACCAGGGTAGACGATTAACGCTTCGGTTAATACGGCCACCGATTCCAGATCCAGATTGTTGGTCGGCTCATCCAGCAATATCAATCGCGGGGCCGGCGGGGTAAGCAACAAGGCCGCCAGCGTAGCCCGCCAGCGTTCACCACCGGACAAGGTAGCGACGGGCCTTTCGGCCTTGTCCGCGCCCAGACCTAGCCGTGCCAGTCCCGCCCTGACCCGGTTGATTTCTTCCGCCGCTGGCTGGGCGGGTGCTGACCGGTGGTGGACCTGACCGAGGCTGTCCCCGCAAACCGCCGGGGCGGCATCGGCGGCTGCCAGAATGTTCTCTAAGGCCGAGGCCCGTCCGTCCAGAGAATCCAAGTTCTGGGGCGACAAACGTACTGGTACATGCACCCTCACCAGGCCAGCAGTGGGTTGGTCCAGCCTGGCCACGCATCGCAGCAGACTGGTCTTACCAATCCCGTTCGGTCCGGTCAGCGCGATTCGTTCTGGTCCCCGCAGCTGGAGGGAAACGTCCAGGGCGGTGTGTCGCGGGCGCACGTGTTCCAGTTCCAGAACATCCCGCCCCTTCGGCACCACAGACCCGGGCAAGTCCAGCTTCAGCGTCTGCGTGCGATCAAGCTGGTCCTTCGCTCGGTCAAGCCTTTCGCGGGCGGCGTCCCGCCGCCCCTCGTGAAGCCGCTGCGACTTGCCTGCCGTGACCTGCGCCCGGCCTCTACGCGCCTGGGCCAAGATGGGCGGCAGTGAGCCGGCCGCGCGGCGGCCCATCTGGTCCCGACGCGCTTGCTTGGTCTGGGCACTGGCCAGATCTCGGCGTTCGCGGCCCAGATCCGCTTTAGCCTCCACAACAGCCCGCCGTTTGGCCTCCGCTTCCCCGGCTTTGGCCGCCTCGAACGCCGCGAAAGGCGCGTCATACCAGGCCAGTTGGCCTTCGCGCAGCTCGCCAATCCGGTCCATCTGGTCCAGTAGGCTACGGTCATGGGTCACCACCAGCGCCAGTCCCTTGAAGCGGCCGATGCCGTCCGTTAAGTACCGCCGCGACCTAACGTCCAGGTTGTTGGTTGGCTCATCCGCCAGTAGAACGCCAGGGCGGCGCCCCAGGGCGGCGGCTAGCGCCACCAGCACCGCCTCGCCGCCGGACAAGCTGACGGCTGGCCGGTCCAGTTCCACTCTTCCCAGACCCAAGGCCGCCAACGCGGCGCCTGCTCTGGCAGCGATGTCCCAATCCTCGCCAATAGTGTCGAAGTGCTCTTGGTCAACGCCGCCATCTTCAATCGCCTGGATAGCATTGAGCTTGTCTTCAATTCCCAGCAGCCGCCTCACCGGCGCCGCCGGATCGAATTCGAGACGCTGCGGCAAGTAAGCCACCTCACCTTGAACAGCGACCGACCCGGCATCCGGTCTGAGTTCCCCGGTGATCAGCCGTAACAGCGTCGTCTTCCCACCCCCGTTGGGCCCGGTCAGCCCGTAGCGTCCCGGCCCCAACGCGAGATTGACACCCGCCAGGACCCGCGGCCCGCTGGGCGGCGCGAAACAGAGGGCGGAAGCCCGTATAGATGGTGTGATAGCCGGCCGGGTCACGTGCGCTCCAAAGGTGCCGAGGTCTGTCAAGAACTGGTTACAGTCTTCAGATCCACACTTTGAGGAACGCCCCTTTCACGCAGCATCAGAACACACCCGAGCCTACCAGCCATCAACCAGGAATGCCGCAGTCCCGCTTTCTAACTGGAAGTGCAACGGGTTGTGGCCTGGAGCAATGTTAGCTGTTCGTTGAAGGCTTCGGCGGGTGTGGCCCAGGCGAGGCATTTGCGGGGTTGGCTGTTGCCTGCGCCGCTTGCGCCGGGCCCGGAACAAGCGACAGCGCCCAAATCACGCGCGGTGAGTCTTCTAAGTTCACCGAGGCGGAGATCGAGTCCGCGGAGAGCGCCACGATGGAGAAGTTCAAGGACTTCAGGGGCTGCGACCTTCTCTGGCTCGAATATGACGAGGTAACCTCCAACAGGCTGGTGGAGGATTACATAGAGTATGGCGGCGGGGCCGAAAGCAATGTCGACCCCGGCAATGCGATCGCCTTCCAATCGGAGTTCCGCGTCGGGAACAACGCGGAAGCCAGCCTCAACCCCAACACCGAATACACCTACTCGTGGACCTTGATCCGCGACGGCAAGTCCTCGCCCTGGGAAGTCGTCAGCTACGGCTACTGGGGTGTGCCGGCGAGGTGAGGGCCGGGGGTCTGGGCGCCAATGCGGGAGCGGGTTTGGCTGGCGTAGCGCGGCACGTTCATCCAGTCTCTCCCAAGGACGGCCCGCTCGCCATCGGGCGCGGCGCCCGGCGGCTTACCAGATCCGTCTGACACCGGGGGCCGAGTCGAAGGCCACGTCTTTCGACACCAGCAGCGCGCCCTCCATGATCGCCTGGGCCGCCAGTATGCGGTCGAAGGGATCGCGGTGCTCCCAGTCCATGCCTCCGGCCAGCGCGCCTTGAGCTGCGGTCAGCGGCAGTTCGCGCGCCGCCCAGCCGACGAACGCCTGCGGGAGATCAGCCAGCACCGGCGCGGCCTGAGGAAGCTTGCCCAGGTGGTGCTTGATCGCCAATTCCAAGACGCTGGCCGCAGAGACCAGCCGGGAGACCTCCGGATCCATCACCAGGTCACGCGCCCCGGCGCCCAACTGGGAGGGGTCCATTGCCATCCAAAGCGCCGTGTGGGTATCCAGCAAAGCTCTCAATCCAGGCCCCAATCGCGCAGGTCCTCTTTCGACAGCGGGGCAAATGCTTCCTCTGGAACGGGCGTGTGCCCCAGGAACCCGAGCCGGGGCGCACGGGCGTCCTCGACCGACACGAGGCGCACCACAGGCCGCCCCGCACGCGCTATCACGACATCCTCGCCCTTCTCAGCGCTGGCTACCAACCTGGACAGGGACCCTTTGGCCTCTTGGATATTGACTTGAATGGCCACCGACCCAGCCTAACAGATCCGATCTCCTGGTCCAGGTGATCAAATAGGTCGGGCAGGAGGTCGGTTGTACTACGCCATCTGCGGCCATGATGTGCAGACACCAGCCGGCGGGTTCATCGTTGAAGATCACCTGGCAGAAGTGGCGGAGTCACAGCCCCAGCGCCAGGCTTGTGTGGTGTAGCAAGGGCCGCTGAATGGGTGGTCGGAGCACTCATGATCGATCAAGAGCAGCCAACAGGCGACTAACCCGTTCACGGCTGCGACATTGGGCGTGCGTGGACGGCCTGCCTCCGAGTGGACTGGCTTGCGTGACGCCATAACGATCACGGTACGAGCTTGACTCAGGGCTCGGTACC